>NZ_BAAHYP010000002.1:0-166213 GCF_054657495.1 Howardella ureilytica
CGCCCTTCACTTGCGTACTGCAAAGGGGGTCAAACTTTAGCGTGTGCCCGTACATTCCGTAGGGTACTAACCTGCCGCCCTTACTTACTACTGCAAGGTGGGTCAAAAGCTGCGTTGCCTTGTCCCGGTTTCGTAAGGGACAGCTTCCCTCTGCCCTTACTTACTACTGTAAGGGGGACTCAAACAAGTTAGCAGGTGCTCCGTACATTCCCGTAGGGTACTAGCTCTCTTCGCCCTTACTTACTATTGCAAAGGGGGTCAAAACTTAATTACACTTCTCTCACATTGCTTATTTGCTGCAAACACAGGTAAATCCACGCTTTTTTGCCGTTTTCCCAAAATAAATCATATAAGTGAATTTATTTTTTTAATAAATTAAGTCAAAACTCTTATATAAATTTTTATTTCAGGCTATAATATGTTATAAATTTTACTTTTAAGGACTGTATTTATGGATATATCAATTTATTTCCCAATGTGGGACGATCTTACTAAAAGTGAACAGGACATATTGAAATCATCAGCTGTATTAATGAAAGTTCAAAAGGGCGATATTATTCATAACGGCAACGAGTGTACCGGTCTTATTATGATTAAATCCGGAATTCTTCGTGCATATGTCATATCCGACAGCGGCAAAGAAATGACTCTGTACAGACTTGCTTCCGACAGCATGTGTCTGTTCTCCGCATCATGTATAGTTAACAACATTTCATTTGACATAGTAATCGAGGCCGAATCAAACAGCGAATTTATCCTAATTCCCTCAGAAATTTATAAAAATATCATGAAGCATTCCGTATCCCTTTCCAATTTCACCAATGAATTAATGGCGGAGAAATTTTCTGATGTTATGTGGCTTATGGAACAAATTGCATGGAAAAGTTTTGATAAAAGACTTGCTGATTTTCTTATAAAAGAATCTGAGATAGAAAATTCGTTAACTCTTAATATCACTCACGAGACAATAGGCAATCATATGGGAAATCCGAGAGAAGTTGTAAGCAGAATGCTTAAGTATTTTCAGAATGAAAATATTGTTAAGCTATCAAGAGGAATAATAGAAATAACCGATATGGATAAGCTTCGACGCGTTGCCGAATCAGATTAATATTAATTTATTCATATATATTCTTATACTGTGTAAGCATATAAAAGGACTTTGCACCGTTTGGGTTAACCCAAACGGTGCAAAGTCCTTTTTGAATTTATGCTTTTGCTTTGATTTTTATACTTTCGTTTTGAATTTATGCTTTCGTTTTGAATTGTTATTTTATAACAGTATTGCTTTAATGCAAGTATTATTTCCGGTTAATGTTTTCATTTTTTTACGATATTCAAATGTTTTGACTTATTGTTGATATTTATTTCCTTCTGTTATTAATTACCTTAGGAAGATTCCACTTATAACGGGTTGACAACATTCTGAGCACAAATACTGTTATAGGAGAGATTAAGAGCGCCGTTGTTTCACCCGCGGTATTTAATAATATTATGTACAGAACCGCGCCTACAATGGAAGTAGAGGCGTAAATATCTTTATGTAATATATATGGTTTTTGCCTTGCCATTATATCTCTGATGAGTCCGCCGCCGACTCCGGTGATAACTCCGAGAAATACAATTAAAAATATTTCGTTCCCGTGTCCTTCATTTATACCTACGGTTATCCCCGTAATTGTAAATATTCCGAGACCTATTGCATCCATAACCGATATAACAAAATCATATGCCTTATGGCCGCCTCTTAACAGACTTTTGTTAATATATACTATAATAAATATCACAACCGAAACTATTGCGGCCGTTGTAATATATATCGGATCTGTGAGAGACGAAGGTATATTTCCGAGTATGACATCCCTTGTCATGCCTCCTCCGACAGCCGTAACAACTCCGAGTACACATACACCGAACACATCCATGTTTTTTTCTATTGCAAGCATGGCTCCCGAAGCGGCAAATGCTATTGTACCTATTATTTCTATGACAAAAATAATTATATCCGTCATGTTTGTTTCCTGCTGAATAAAATATTTGGTTGATTCAATGTTATAATTACAAATTCATATTTTAAAATTATAACATTGAATATATCCTTAATCCATAATCAGCAGTTTAAAATGCATTTTTTATTTACGGATGCCTGTTTATTTATCCATTCCGCACGGAGTGGAAGCTTCCACAAGAGTCTTTTCGTCTTTTACCGTATTGTAATATCTGTATCCGCCGGAAAAATTATATGCGTCATAACCGTGTCCCATAAGAATTCTTGTTGCAACATAACTTCTTAAACCGCTTTGACATATTGCATATATTTTTTTATTTTTCGGAATTTCATTTATTCTTTTCCTGATTTCGTCAACCGGGATATTGACGGAATTCTCCATATGGCCTCTCTCATATTCCTTTACGCTTCTTGTATCCAGAATTATTGAATTATTGTCACTTTGAACTCTGTCAATATCTTCCGTATGCCATTGTTTTACTACTCCCGTTTTAATATTTTCGGCTATATATCCGAGCATATTTACGGGATCCTTGGCAGACGAATAAGGCGGAGCATACGACAGTTCCAATTCTTTTAAGTCTATGGCTGTTAAACCTGCTCTTAAAGCCGTTGCCAAAACATCGATTCTCTTATCGACTCCGTCATAACCCACAATCTGAGCTCCGAGAATTCTGTATGTTCCCTTTTCATATAAAAACTTAACATTCATAAGTTTCCCGCCGGGATAGTACGATGCATGACTCATCGGCGATATAATTATCTTTTCATATTCTATTCCTGCTCTGTCAGCCTCTTTTTCGTTTATTCCGGTTGTGGCAGCCGTTAATTCAAATACTTTAAGAACGGAACTTCCCTGACTTCCCTTATATTCACTGTTTCCGCCGCAGATATTGTCCGCCGCAATTCTTCCCTGTTTATTGGCCGGTCCCGCAAGCGGTATTACGGTATCCGCTTTTGTAACAAAATTTTTCACCTGAACGGCATCGCCCACGGCGTAAATATCTTTTACGGAAGTCTCCATTTTTTCATTTACAACGATACTTCCCTTTACTCCAAGTTCCAATCCGGCTTTTTTCGCAAGTTCGTTTTCCGGTGAAACACCTATTGCCATTACAACAATATCCGCATGAAGCCTTTCGACTCCGTCAAGTATTACGTCGATTCCCTCTTCGGATTCCTCAAGAGCCGTAAGCGCCCTTCCAAGCTTAAGTTCGACTCCGTTCTTACGCATTTCCCCGTGAATAAACGCAGCCATGTCTCCGTCAAATATATTCATAAGCTGTTTCGGTCTTTGAACAATGGTTGTTTTTATACCTGACTCCGTCAAATTCTCCGACAACTCAACACTTATAAATCCTCCTCCTATGAGTACCGCATTTTTTATACTGTGTTCATTTACATAATCTTTAATTTTAAATGTATCTTCCACGGTTCTTAAGTAGAATACTTTATCGGACTCCACACCCGGAACAGCCGGTATTACAGATCTTGCTCCCGGAGAAAGAAGGAGCTTATCATAACTTTCTTCAAATTCTTCTCCAGAAATCAAATCCTTAACCTCTACGGTTTTTTTGTCCGGATTTATTTTTGTCACTTCGTGATTGACTTTCATTGTCACGTTAAAACGCCTGTCAAAGCTTTCCGGTGTCTGCAGCGTAAGAGCTTTTCTATCTTCAATGGTTCCTCCTATGTAATACGGAAGACCGCAATTCGCATAAGATATGTATCCGCTTCTCTCAAATACGATAATTTCCGCATTTTCATCCAATCTTCGTATTCTTGCGGCAGCTGTTGCTCCGCCTGCCACACCGCCCACTATTACGACTTTCATTTATATGCCCCTTTCAGCTTTCATTATTTTTTCGAAAATATTTATTTCTGAATATATTTTACCAAATAAAAAATGAACTTCCGTGATAAAATCACAAAAGTTCTCGGATGCGCTTTTACTTTATTTGTTCTGTCATAATATATAACGCTCTCATTTAATTGATACATACTAAACTGTTATATATTCTTACCTTCAAATTGATAAGTTTTCAGTGCTTCATTCCAATACCGGTTATATCAAACATCGAGAATATCATTTTATGCCGCTCCTTTGTTCTGATTGTTGCGTGAAATCAGCTCACAATCGGAGAATCCGCATCCTTCGGTGTAGAATTTTCCACGGAAAGTTATTTCTTCCCCTTCTTTTACCGATGAAATTAAATCTCTGTATTCCTCTTTAAATCCCACGCTGAAGAGTACTTCATAATCATCATTTTCCTCTTGGCATGTGAGCCTTGGCTCTTCGATTCTAATGCCGTGAAATTCTCCCCTAACAGCGGCGGTCACAGTATAGTATTCTCCCGGTATTATCTCGTTACTGTCGATATATCCTGAGAATGCGCTTAAATAAGATTTATCATCCGGTGTACCTTTAAACTGCGCATAAGTTGTTAATTGTTCGCCGCACACTTTACAAAATACAGCCATATCGCTATTTGCCGAGCTGTTTTCTGCAACAAAGTGAAAGCGTCTTTGTTTTTCATTATGATCGCATTTGTTGTTTGCCATTACCAATATTATAAAAAACAATACAAAACCGATTATTATATATGTGAATAATAAGTTACTGAGATATTTTAACACCACACACCCCTAAATACACTGCTGAGTTTTATTAAATACATCTTACACATTATAGCGTTTCTGCACAATATTATAACCGTTATTGTTTTCCGGGCACCTGTTGATTTTTGATTTCCGTGGTTTAAGAGCAAAAAAAAAGCCTGTAAATGCTTGAAAACCAAGCAAATACAAGGCTTTTTTGAAAATTATCTCTTTGATAGTTCCGACCCTTAAAAAAACAAGGCTTTTCAAGACTTTTGTGTTTCACCAATGTTGCACACATACTAACTGAAACTATCGCATATCATTATAAATTTTCATTGAAAATTTCATCATATATCTTTTGAAGTTTTACACCTTCATCATCAGGTTCATCATTGTTTGCAAGTATGTTGTCCACAATCACATCATCAATTGCATCCAACACTGCCTGAACATCACCTGTGGAATTCTTCAAAGTTTCAAGCTTACTATCTCTATCAACAATCTGCTCTCTTAAAGATGTAATTTCTTGATTAGCAGTATCAAGGTCACCTTTTACCTTACCTATATCCTGACTATTTTCATCAAGAATACTGTCAACCTGTTCCTTTGTTAATCCCATGTCTTCTAAAAACTTTCTTTTCATGTTCAAATCATCCTTTCAGTTTGTTTTCGGTGTTTCTTTCACCATTAGATTTTTTGACTGTTGTCTTTTCTCGACTTCAAACCAGGTCAATAAAAAATCAGACCTATTGAAAGGAAGTTATTTCTGTGTCACCTCTGCACATTTTCTTCTTCATAGATTTTTTCAATAGGTCTGATATTTTAACGCATTAAAAAAGCACCCTTTTCAGGATGCTTTTAATCAAATTCCAAATCAGATGGAATTTCTTTTATAATTTCTTCATCTACTTTTATTCGTGAAATATGAAATGCCTTTTTACAATCATTACACCAAATTGCACCATATCCCATTTTGCTTTTTTCATCAACTATCTTCAATGTGTAGTTCACATTTTCACTTTTACAATATGGACATGTACCAGGTTGACCATTTGTTGCTATACTATTAAGATTGCCTAACCACTTCATCATTTCACTTTCTTTCGATTTTTGAACCATGTTTCTTCAACAGAATATGCTTCAGCTTCCATTTCATCCAAATGTTCCTGCACATACTTAAAACCATACTTCTTTAATTGGTCAATGTGTCACTTGTGTTTCACGCATATAAATTGACCCTTTTTCATACAAATTCTTTATGAATCCAAAACATAAGAAAGCCCTTGAAAATACTGGATTTCCAAGGGTTTTGATGTTCTTCTGATATTCGGTTTGAATTATCTCTTTGAGAACTGTGGTGCCTTACGAGCCTTCTTAAGACCGTACTTCTTACGCTCTTTAGTTCTTGGATCTCTTGTAAGGTATCCTGCCTGCTTTAAGATCGGACGGAATTCTTCCGTGTTAGCCTCAAGAAGAGCTCTTGAGATTCCGTGTCTGATAGCACCGGCCTGACCTGTTGTACCACCGCCGTGAACATTAACTTTAACGTCATATTTACCCTCTGTCTGAGTAGCAACAAATGGCTCAAGAGCAATTGTTCTAAGTGTCTCATCGCCAAAATACTCGTCTAAAGGTCTCTTATTAACTGTAACTACGCCTGTACCGGGTGTTACATATACTCTTGCAATACTGCTTTTTCTTCTTCCTGTACCGTAAAATGCACCGTTTGCTGTTTTAGCCAATTTGAACCCTCCTCAATCAGAAATTTAACTCTTCAGGCTTCTGAGCTGCATGATTATGCTCCGGACCGGCATAAACATGAAGCTTCTTGAACATTGCGTGACCTAATGCAGCCTTTGGAAGCATTCCCTTTACTGCATGCTCGATAACTCTTTCAGGATGTTTCTCAAGTGCAACCTTAAGAGTTTCTTTCTTAACACCGCCGATATAAGCTGAGTGACGAACATATTCTTTCTGCTCAAGCTTATTACCTGTAAGCTTAACGTTCTTAGCATTGATAACGATTACATTATCGCCACAGTCAAGAAACGGAACGAATGTTGGTTTATGCTTGCCTCTGAGAATAGAAGCAACCTTAGCAGATAAACGTCCTAATGTATACTTTGACGCATCGATTACATACCACTTTCTCTCGATGTCTGCAGCTTTAGTTATTGTTGTGCTCATTATATTCCTCCAATAATTAAATGCTCAATTATTTATATTTAAAAGTTCTATAAGACACATAACATAAACCGGGGCTAATCAGCGTACATTACTATCTCATAAATAACCGGGTGCATGAAAACCGCTTCTCATGCACTCGGTTAAAAATTATATTATAAGCAGAAATATTTTTCAATACCGAATTACTGAATTTAACTAATATTTTTGTACTTATTGTTGTACAGATATATTGTGTCGTACAAATTTGTCATAAATTTAAACCGTATATTTATATTTAATTCCTTTTCTGTTTTTTTAATTCTTTCAATGCTTTCGTTGTATTGCTTCCTTGCATTGTCAATAAGCCATTTCTCCCGTTCCGTTATACGCTTTGAAAGCATATCTCCTTCAAGTAAAATACTGAGATCCAATACACAGCCTGACATAAGTAATATTTCCTTCACCCAATCATGCAAGCCGTCCGGCGCAGCCTCCATATCGGTAAGGGATATATAATCCCTTTTTACCGTATTCATCCTGTCAGCATATTTAATCTGTAATTGTTCATATGAAAGAAACCCGTTATCCGCTTCCTGAAGATCAATCAAAAAGTCTTCGGCCATATCAACAAATAATTTTAAAAATTCTCTGCACTTCTTTACATACTCGGCTTCGGATATGGTATTCTCATGCATTCTTTTTATCAAATCATATGAACGGTTTTCATAAATATATACATCGTCAACTGTTCTTGAGTTATTGTTTACATGAAAATATGTTTTTCTCATATCCGGCAAAGCCCAAATTGTATAATATTGATGATTGCCATTTACTATATCACTCTCACTGTTACCGAAATAACACCATACAACGCTTACAGGCTTATCTTTATACTTTTCCTCACTGCTTTTGCATAAATACACTTGTGCCTCCTTCAGACGTTCGGCAATCTCTCCTGTAATGTGCACCAACAGTTTATCATCGGCTTTTTCATGTAATACAACAAATGCGCACAAACGCTTTTCTCTTGAAGAATTTAAGGGTTTTACGCTGATAACATCATATTCATCGGCGTTAAATGAATATTTTTCGGATTCATATTCATCACGATCTTCCGCCTGAAAATATATTGTACCGCCTATACTGCTGCGATATACGGGATTCTGTTTTTTCTCGGGATTTTTCCTGTTCCAATCCCTTATTAATCTGTCTGTTTCCTTATATATGTCGTTTAATTCGATTTTTCCGTTATGAATTATATATTTTGAAGTAACGGCAGATGCCAATGCTCCTGTAAATACACTGTGGTTGCCATCCGATCCTATTCCCGATAATTCATTTGCGGAAGAAGAAGCGTATATTGCAATTCCGTGTCCGGCAAAATAATCAACAGACTTTTCCATATTTATATGTTTTGCTTCCAACGGTTCGAAATTTCCGGAGTAACAGCAATCCAAAAATACTATTTTGTTTTTACACGGTATTTTGTCTATATAATCTATCACACTCTGCTGATTTAGATGGGAATTGCTGAATGTCAATGTATCTGCGCTTCCGTGTCCTGAAAAGTAAAATATAAAAGTATCCTGCTTCGACAGCCTTCTTCCGAAATTGCCTATTCCTTGAACAAAATCATTCACATTTACAATTCCGTTATAATCTTCCCCGGCCATTATGCGAATGTGTTCCCTGTTGCATTTTAAACCCTTTATTAACGCATCAGACATAAGAGTCAGGTCTGTTCTATATGATGGCAGGTTCGGAATATTTAATTCGGTATAATTTCCGACTCCGACAAGAAGTGCAAAAATATTATTATTCATTATTATTATGGTTCCTTCCCGGTTTCTTTTCTGCTCAAACTCATAATTGCTTCCAACGCTTCCGCCTCATGATTAGGCTCATCGTATTCGTCTACAGTATAACGATGTACATTTTCAATCTGCTCATTTGACATTTTTGACAATATTTCGTTTATATCCGCTATTCTGTTAACTCTTTTTCTTGCTTTAACCGCTCCTATATATGTACGGTCAATATATTTGCCATGTTCTCTCCTATCCTCCATTATCTGTTCAAGCATGCTTTTGCACTCCTGCACCCTGTTGTTTTGCAGTTTATCCTCTATGTCCTCCAATAATGCGGCTAATTCTTTTTCAGTAATATATTCTTCCATATAAGCCTCCATATATTATTCATATAAAGAACAATTGCAAATTGCTTATTATGTAACGACCGGTGAAATAAATCATCCAAGCAAAGGCTGTTCATACTCATCCAGTGCAAAATTGATTGTCATAATATCAAATACCTCATGCTCTATAAAATATCTGACTATAAGATCTCCTTTGCTGCCCGGGGACAGAGCATATCCTGCTCTTGCCAACAGGTCGACGGTATCTTCAAGATTCAGCCGAAGCGCAATCGCCAAAGCCAAAACGGTTTGTTTTCTTGGATGATATGCGGGATTGCCCCGTATTTTAGAAAATAATTTTCTGTCTATATTTGCCCTTTTATATACTTCAACATCGGTCATTCCGCTGCTGTCTATGATTGATAACAGCCTTTCCGTAAATGTTTCACCCATTTGGCTTATTAACTGTTCTAAAGTAGGTTCCCCTTTACCGGAATGCATACCGGTATCCTTTGTTATCTCATCGGACAACCATTTATATTTTTCGGTTTCATTAATAAAAATATAATTATTTAAAATATATATTCTCAGGGCAGCTCTTATCTCATCTGTAAGCATTGCCAATCCTCCGTTATTATAACTCACAATTTATCCATGTTCCGTTATACATTGTTTGGTAATAATCAGCAATTGTCATATTCCGTCACTGTAATTATATTATATTTTAATTTCATATGGTTTCTGTGTCCCGTTTTTATTCTATATACATATCCATGACTTTATACGCATTATACGTATCATTATCCGCATCATTTAACGTGCTTGAATATTTTATAAGACTTCCGCTCGGAGAGATGGCACAATTTGTAAGAGATACATATGCATCATGAAGCTTTATAATTGCCTCATGAGCATCTTCATACTCTTCCGGCGGATTTTTTAACTTCTTCATCAATGAATTAACTGCCTCTTGATTTGTTTTGATACTTTCTACTTTGCTGATGAAACCGCTGTCATTGTACAGGTTTCTCAGCGCGGTATTAAAACTAGGTAAAAAGTATCCCCTGTACTTTGTATATTTATCCGTTCTTTCATCACTCTCTTTGTAAATAGAGTTATACCATACATCCCTGATCAACTTACCGCATTTTTCTGCATCTGACGCACCAAAATACATTAAAGTTGTTGCTGATTTTAACGTTTCGTAATACTCTTTCGACTTTCCTCTGTGGTATTGTCCGACGGAAATAAATATTATTATAAATGCTGCTGAAATTGCAGCGGCAACACCGATGATTATCTTTATTTTTTTGCTTAATTTTCTTCCTTTCCCTTTTTCATCATTTTCAGTGCTTTCACCGTCTTCTGCGTTTTCCGGATTTTCAGAGTTTTCTTCATTATTCGGGATTTCAGCAATTTCCGTACTTTCGCCTTCTCCCGTATTTCCGGCCGTTTCCTCGCCTTTTTCATTATTCGGGGTTTCGAGTGTTTCCGAATTTTCGCCGTTCTCTGAGGATTCCTCCGTTTCCGCTCCTTCGCTGTTTTCCGTACTTTCATCTTTTTCCGTGTTTTCCTTTTTCGCTTCTGCTTTAATTTCGAACTTACATTCGGAGTTTTTACTTTTCTCGGATTCATCAACGGACTCTTCATTACGGTTTTCGAAAGTCTTACTGTCATTTGGAATAAGAATTTCATTGCAATATATACATTTCTTATCCTTGTCCGAGACCGGTTTTCCGCAATTCCTACAAACAATCATTGCCATGGATTTCCTCCTTTCCGTTTGGATAAACAAACCCGCATACATTTTCATCCATGTCGTTCTACGATACGGCTGAATAATCCCATTTCCCTTAAAACACTTTTCGATTAAATCGACTCTGTTAATTCTACATTCTGATATGTGACCGAAATTTCAAACACATATCATACACATATTCACCTCCCCCGGCTGTTCTCTTATCACATTATATCTTCACGATTTAATGAATCGGTCGCATTTCAGACGACAAATCGGATTCACCTTTCCGTTTTCTTTATCCGTTATTTTCAAATGTTTCATACATTATATTTAACGGATAAATGTGTGAGTTATTTATTTTAAAATGACATTTTTACATAAAAAATGCCGAACACCTTACGGCATTCGGCAGTTTTTAATCTTAAAACTTAAAACAATACGTATTTAACTTTTTTCTCATTATAACTTATTAATATTGTACGGATACAAATAAGGAGTTCCGCATATGACAGGTTCTTCATCTCCCTTCGGATTCTCAGTAGGTGATTTGAAAAATGTCAACGGTATCTCAAATGTTTTTCCGGATATTTTTTCCGAAACAACAAGAATATAATTACCTTCTTCAAGGTCATTATAAACAATATTCAAATGTATCTTATTATCCGTCTCGGTATATGACAGAACGGTTTCTTCGTCGGTAAGTATATATCCGTCCTTGTCTCTCAATTCCAAAACATAATCAGGTTTATATGTAATTATTTTCCCTGATTTATCTTTTGCAACCGGTGTAAGTTCATGTTTGCTTATATTTGTATTTATCTTACCGTCTTCGACAATGCTCAATGAATCAATTTTTTCATCATACACTTCTTCCGTTACAATCCACTGTTTAACTGTACCCGTAAGCTCCTGAATATGTACTTTTCCCTGTGTAAAAAACGGTTTAAATATAACGGTTCCCGTAGAAGATACCCCTGCTTCCATATACGGTTTGTCAAGAATCACATTTCCCGATGAAGAAATATCCTGACCGGGAGTCCTTATTTCGATTGTTCCCGTAAATACATCTTTTATTTTCATTAATCCCGTTTCTCTGTTAAGTATTATAAGAGAACCTTTTTCGGCATTAAGACTGTTTGCGTTAAATTCTCCTCCGATACCGCTTATGTCCAGTTTACTGTTACCGAGAAGTTCCAATTTACCCGAAACGGATGAAAAGGAATTATCCGAATTTATTTTAATGTTCGAATCCTGTAATATTACATCTTTATAATCGTCAATAACCGGGCTGTTTTGATTGGAATAGCTTATGAGTTTTAAAACGGAATCATCGGTGAGGTATGTGTTTTCAAATACGGATGCATTTGCATTTTTCACATTAATTTCCACAGCCCCCGTTACATTTGCACTCTTTCCCGAAGCGTCTGTTTTGCCTATCACCTTTGCTCCCGATAACAGGTTTATCGTAACCGGAATATCCGATACAGCCGTTTCCGAGCCTGCATAAATATTTTCAAATTCAAACGGATTTTGAGCATATCCCGTTACCGTCAGCACGGAGTGATTCCCATTGTGTGTGCCGGCTTCAAACGAACCGCCGAAAACCGTGACTCTGCCTATATTATTTGTATTTGTTTTCACCTCATTCATGCTGAGCAAATATCCGTTAAGATATATTTTCTCGGCAAAGAACTTCGTGTTTTCAATTGTAATATCGGCACGAAGCTGTATCGGTACCCTGCTGTTCAAAGAACTTCCGTCACCGGTTCCCGTTATTTTTACGGCTTTATCTAATGTAAATACTCCTCTGTCCGAGCCGTTGTCGTCATTTTGAATTGTTACGCTGTTCTTTAAAACAACGGTATCTCCGTCTGCTGCCGCTCTGTAAGCTGTTTTAAAGTCACTGTAAGGATGTGCTTCCGTGCCATCCTCCGTTCCTTCCGCAAATGTCTCGACATAAATTGTCTTTGGTACCGTTACCGATTTATTAACTGCCCAAGCCGCTTTATCGGAAACTTCCGCAATCTTACTTTCGGATTTGACAAATTTATTTTCTTCGTTAACACCTGACTTTACACCTTCGTAATTGTGCTTTATTTCCGTATCTGCCATGCTCTCTCCGTTAAAATACGATTCCCGGGCATTAAAACCGATATCCTTATTATTCGATTCCGCAGCGCTTATGGGAACAGCGCCAAACAGAAAAGGCCTCGAAGCGATTCCCAACACCAGGAGTAACGACGCTCCTTTTTTGAGTTTTCCGTAATTCATATTTATCCTTTATCCTTTATCCTTTTTTCATAAATAATATTTTCGTTATCAAGAATAACCTTGATTTAAAAATTTCCGTTTATCAATAATTATTAATATCTTATATGATTATTATGGAATATTGCTGCAATTATTATAATATAAACTTGAGCATATTAATAATAAATGTATTATGGATAGGCTGCACAAAGCTAAAAAATATTTTTCGGCCGTAATATTAAATATGAAAACGACTTCGCAGATTTCACATGCATAACAACGTTTCGACCCATAAATAAAAAGCGTATATAGCATTTCTGCTTTACACGCTTTTTAATATATACATTAAATAATTCAGTTGTGTTTCATTACTTTCTAGAAACGAAACATTCCGTCTTAGAATTGTTTGTCCTCATGCTCTTCAAGCATAAGCAGCCGTACTTTTTCTGTCATTTACACCCCTTATGGTCTTGTGCCTTCCGATAGGTAAAATCAGAGGAGTTCCGGATATGGGATCTTCAATGACCGAACATTTTAAACCGTAGATTTCTTCAATTAGTTCCGAAGTAATAATATCTTCAGGCGCTCCCTCTTCAATTAATTTTCCGTTTTTCATTGCAAATATATAATCTGCATAACGTGCCGACAAATTGATGTCATGCAATACCATAACTATTGTTGTATGTTCTTTTTTGTTGAGTTCATACAGCAAATCCAATATCTCAACCTGATATGAAATATCCAGAAACGTTGTCGGTTCGTCAAGTAACAATATATCTGTTTCCTGAGCAAGCGCAAGAGCTATCCAAACACGCTGTCTCTGGCCGCCGGAAAGTTCATCCACGTTTCTGTCGGCCAGCTCCGTAATTCCCATCATTTCCATGGCTTTTTCCACAGCTTTAAAATCTTCGGCACTCATGCCCTTCATGAGTTGTCTGTAAGGGAATCTGCCTCTTGTAATCAGATCCGTTACTTTTATACCTTCCGGTATTATCTGAGTCTGAGGAAGAAGGCCGATGTGCTTTGCCACTTTTTTCGACGGTATGCTTGTAATGCTGTTTCCGTTAAGCAGTACTTTTCCCTTGGTCGGGTGCAATAATCTTGAAAATGTTTTCAGCATGGTTGATTTTCCGCATCCGTTTGCACCGAGTATTACACTGATTTTATTTTCCGGTACCGTAATCGTAACATCGGAAATAATCTTTCTTCCGTCATATCCGGCACTTATATTGTCAGCTTTTAATATATATCCGTTCAATACATTCAACCTCGTTTATTCATTTTAAATAATAAAAATATAAGATAAGGAGCTCCTAATATTCCGGTTATTATACCCACAGGGTATCTTGACGGAAAAGCATACTGACCTACCATGTCAGAGGCAAGCACAAGTGATGCGCCGACCAAACCGGAAGGCAACATATTTCCGTGCCCGGAACCGGACAATCTCGATGCAATCGGTCCGGAAAGAAACGCAACCGCGGCTATCGGACCCGTAACGGACGTTGCAAAAGCAATCATCAAAACAGCAAGTACTATTAATGATATTCTGACCGCCGACAACCTTACGCCGAGAACCGTCGCATAAGAATCTCCCAGTTCCATAACCTTTAAATGTCCGGTCAACACGGCAACCGCAATACTTGCGCCTATAACGACAATTGCAAGTTTCGGAATCTGATCGAGAGTAACATTGTTAAGACTTCCGCTCATCCATCTGAGAGCCGAACCTACATCATACTCTGACGCCTTAAGAAGAAGCCATGAAATTATCGCATTTAAAAATGCATTCATGCCTATTCCCGTAAGAATAAGTTTACTGTCAGAGTATCCGTTCCCGTTCGCAATTATGTATATCAACGCGGAAACGGCTATTCCACATAACACGGCTATCAAAGACACTACTGTTCCGTCCAGGCGGAATATCAATATTCCGAATATGGCCGCAACGCTTGCTCCAGAACTGACTCCGATAATATCCGGACTTGCAAGCGGATTGCCCAAAAGCTTTTGAAATACATTGCCGGCCGCACCGAACGCAAAACCGCAAAGTACAGCGGCAAGCATTCTCGGCAGTCTCAATGTCTTCACGGTAAAAGAACCCGCAGCGGATCCGTCCGAAAACAGAATTTTAAAAATATCAACAGGCGAATATATGGTTTTACCGTACATCATCATAAAACCGGCTAACAAAAATACAATAACTCCCAGCAGTGACACCGTTATGATGTATCTGCGTTTTCTGCTGTTGTATCCTTCCATTATTACGCTGCTGCTCATGGTATTCATACTGAACGCACCCTAACCTTTCTTACAATAAGAATAAATGCCGGACCGCCGACTAATGCAGTTATTATTCCCGATTCCAATTCTCCCGGGCTTCCAAGCAGTCTGCCGGCTACATCCGATAAAACCAGGAGTATCGCACCTCCCATCATCGAGAACGGAACCAGGAGCTTTAAGTCGGGTCCCAAAACAAGCTTCATAACATGGGGAATCATAAGTCCTATAAAACCGATAGGCCCGGCTATTGCGGTTGTTGCCGCACACAATAATACCCCCGCAACTATCCCGAGTATTCTCGTTCTTGCAACGTTAACTCCGAGCCCCGCAGCGAATTCATCGCCGAGAGCCAAAGCATTAAGAGACTGTATCAGTGCGATTGCGATAATAAAGCCTCCTGCAAGATATGGAATTACGGTTTTGATATCATCCCATGATGCTCCTCCTATACTTCCGGTTTGCCAGAATCTGAACCTGTCCATTACCTGAGAATTCGGAAGCATTACGGTGTTTACAATCGACTGCAGAGCCGTCGCCGTTGCAGCGCCGGCTATTGCAAGTTTCATTGGAGTCGCTCCGCCTTTCCCCGATGACGCAAGGCCGAAAACAAGTGCCGCAGTCAAAACAGCTCCCATAAAAGCGAGCCAAATATATTGGTTTTTGTCGCCTATGTTAAAAAAAGCCATTCCGATTACAACAAACAGTGAAGCACCCGTGTTTACGCCGAGAATACTCGGATCCGCAACCGGATTTCTTGTTATGGATTGCATAAGCAGTCCGGATGTTCCGAGTGCCGCTCCCGCTATAAGACCGAATACGGTTCTCGGAATTCTCGCATTTACAATGTCAACTTCCGTTTGCGGTGCGCCGTTTTCAAAAAAAGCACCGAATACACTGCCTATACCTACAGACCTTGAGCCGTAAGATAATGAAATCAATATGCTCACCGGTATGAGAGCCGCAAGAACAATACCGAATATCCATATTTTCCTGTTTTTCATAATTTATTTACCGACCTTGGATGCGGCTGCAGACAACTGTGTTAAATAATCGTCAATAGTTGCCGGTATTGAAAGTATGGTAGGAGTTGTTGAAGCCGCAAGCTTTGAGTTGGAATCCAACAGTACAACCGCTCCGTTTTTGATTGCCGGAATCTTGGACATAAGAGGATCTGCCTGAAGAGCTTTAAGAAGCGATTCGTCTCCGTATAATACCATCAGGTCCACATCGGAGAAATCAGATGCATTTTCCCTGCTCATTGTTACCGAAAAATCATCAGGTGTTGCCTGAGCAAGCTTTGAAATGCTTTCCGGAAGTTCCAATCCTAAATCCTGAAGATACGATGCTCTCGGATCTGCAGGAAGGTATGCATAAAATGTACTGAAATCATCAGGACTTATGTAGAAAAATCCTGCCTTTATATCTTTCAGTTCAGGATGATTCGCAATCTTTTCTTTTATTAGATTGTCCGCTTCGGCAACAAGCTTCTCACCTTCAGCTTTCTTACCCATTCCCTCTGCATTTAATATTGTCTGCTCTCTCCAGCTTGTTTTCCAAGCCGCTTCCGCGAAAGGCACCACAGGCGCAATCTGTGACAATCTGTCATATTCGTCCTTAGTCATGCCGGAATATGACGCTATGATTACATCCGGCGCTGCATTGCTTATCGCTTCGTAATCAAAACCGTCCGTATCATTAAATACATTCGGATTGCTTACTCCCAGTGATGCAAATGCCTGATCTGTCCATTCGTGCAATTTGTGATTTGTCATATATCCAAAATTGGCTGCGGATACTCCAACCGGAGCAATACCCAGAGCAAGAGCCGTATCCTGATTTCCCCAACCGAGAGTTACAATCTTTTTAGGCTCGGAATTAAGAGTTGTCGTACCATATGCATGTTTAATCGTATATGGATATGACACCTGCGAATCACTCGCCTGTGACTCTGTCGCCGTATTATTATTTGTCGATGCGTTTGACGCGCATCCTGCCATTAATGTTGTTCCCATAGCCGTTACTGAAAGTAAAGTAACCAATAAACCTTTTCTCATATATCCTCCAAAATAATAACCTTTTTAGTTAGCTATTGCTAATTTATATTTCGATAAGATACCACATGAAAAAAACTATTTCAACATTTACGGAGCTAGTTGTAGTAGTCATTATTACAGTATTGTTACCTTACGCTAACCGTTCTTTACATAATTATATTAATCCCTATCGACAATTCAATTCATTACATAGTGAATAATATGTTTAAATAAATCATGATAAATAATAAAAAACCGTATTACCCGATATGTAATCGGATAATACGGTTTTTTAATTTATATCATTGTCAATATTCCTTAAAATTTCCGAATACAGTTTATCAACTGCACTTTAAGTTTTCGAATATTATTTATTTTCGGAATTTTTAAGTTTTCCGATAATAAAATCTTTCACCGATATCTGACCGCCGTATATAGACGAATTAAAGTTAACAATATAAGCAATTATACATACAAGCGAAAGAGGAAGAATATTTGCCGGTCCGAAAACTTCAAGCCCTATGAATATAGGAGCCAAAAGAGTATTTGTAGCACTTCCGAACACTGCGGCATATCCCATTGCGGCAATAACTTCAGGAGGGAATCCGAAAGCGGCACCGAGTACGAATCCGAGACTTGCACCTATCGAAAACAAAGGTGTCACTTCACCGCCCTGAAATCCTATTGACAGAGTAAATATTGTCAACGCAAGCTTCACTATCCAGTCAAATCCGTATATTTCTCCGCCGTGGAAACTGTTGCTTATAAGGTTTGTTCCGAGTCCGCAATATCTTCCTCCCAATACAAAGAAAAGTATGGCAGCCAAAGGTATTGCAAGGAAAAATATTCTTTTATACGGGCTTTCAATTAAGCTTTTTGCTTTCTTCTTTCCAAAGGCAAGTCCTTTACTGAATAATAAACCCGTAAGGCCGAATGCAATACCGATAAGAATAAGCGGAATAACAGTGTCAAAAGACAGGTCCACGGTATTTGTAACAGGCACAAAGAACTTTTCAAGTCCCAATGAATTCGAGATAAAGCATGCAATATATGACGCAACAAGCGCACTTAACAGAGCTTCATATACCAATACCCCGCTTATAATAACTTCCAGCGCAAAGAATACAGCAGCAAGAGGTGTCTGAAAAAGCCCCGAAAAACCGGCTGCCATACCGATAACAAGCAAAATACGACTGTCAGGCAGCTTAAACTTTTTGCCGAGGGTATGTGAAAATGTCGCTCCTATCTGAACCGCAACGCCCTCTCTGCCGGCACTTCCTCCGAAAAGATGCGTAATCCATGTTCCTACCATAACAAGCGGAATCAGAAGAACGGGAATATTTTCCCGTTTATTTAATGCGGTATCAAACACAAGTCCCATTCCGCCCAGACTTTCTTTACTGAACTTATAATACATTCCGATAATTAACAGTCCCGCAAGCGGTAAAAACGGAACCAAAAACTGATAATAAGTCGTGCGGAAATCGCCTATGGCGATCAATACTCTTCCGAAAAGCGCATCAATCGCACCCACACAAACTCCGACAATTCCTGCCAATATAAGGTACATCAGCAGGTTTTTCATTTTTTCTTTGTTAAATTCCAACATATTGTCCTCCAATGCAAAAAAGGCTGACAATACCTGCACATAAATGCAGATATCATCAGCCTTAATCAGCGGTTTAGGTTTCCCAAGGGAGATTATCATTCCCTTATTTATTTTTTAAAATTATATCACAATTATTTTTTTACTGTAAATAAAATTTATGTTTTTTATTCAGTGCACTTTTAAATTATATACCCCCATATGGGATAAATTCTTAAACATACAATGATAAACTGTAGTCCGGTTCACTGCTTTAAACTTAAATAAACATCCGTGGACTTTGCCTGATTTTATTATTAGGAACTGTTTTACCTTTTGTTATATGAATATAATCGGAGATTACCATGATAGAAAATGAAGAAGTAATAAAATATTTTAATGCCCGTTCAGAGAATTGGAACGATGAAATAGTAATAAACGATAAAAAAATAAATAAAATACTTGATAACGCACATATTTCCGAAAATATGAAAATTTTGGATGTTGCCTGCGGAACAGGAGTCCTTATTCCGTATTATCTTGAAAGAAATGTACAATCCGTTCTGGGAGTTGATATTTCTCCCGGAATGATTGAAATTGCAAGGAGATCCTTTAATGATTCACGCATTTCTTTTTATGTCGGTGACGCGGAAAAATCTCCCATCGAAAGTGATTATGACGGGATTGTCATATATAATGCTTTTCCGCATTTTAAAGACGGAGAAAGAATCATACAATATTTATCCGAACATTTGAAAGACGGAGGTTATCTCACCGTTGCTCACGGAATGAGCAGAGAACAAACAGACGCTCATCACAAAGGCTCGGCAAAGCATATTTCAAACGGTTTAATGGAAATCGACGAGTTGTCAAAAATATTTTCAAAGTATCTGACCGTAACTACAAGTATTTCCGATTCGGAAATCTATCAGATTGTCGGTAAGAAAATAAGATAATTCGATACATAATAAGCTGCAGATTTTGGATTGTCTCCGAATCTGCAGCTTATATGTTGAAAGTACTGTTTAATTGTTAGGCGTATTTGCGGAATTATGATTATTTTGTTCTTCCATTATCGGATAGTAACAGTTCATCTCAGTATCAGTTATAATATATGATTTCTACTTAAATCTGTGGGCTCCTCCTCAGTAAACATACCGTCTCGATTCCTGTTGTATGCGGGAACATATCCACAGGCGTAACCTTATCTAATCTATATCCTCGCTCCGATAAAAACCTTATATCCCTTGCACATGTGGAAATGTTGCAAGATACATATACAATTCTTTCAGGCTTCACATCAGAAACCGTATTCAAAAGCCTGTTGTCACACCCCTTTCTCGGAGGATCAACCACCACTACATCCGGTTTAGGCAATTCAAGTTTGTCGACCGAATGTTGTATATCTGAGGAACTCATTTCTTCCCCGTAAGAGGCAACCTTTATATCTTCGGCTTTTCCGCACGCGAAATATGCATTATTGATATTATTTGATATTGCGTTGTACCTTGCATCCGCTATTGCCTGTTCAATTATCTCTATTCCGTATACTTCTTTTGCTTTTTTTGCCAAAAACAGTGATATGGTACCCGTTCCGCAATACAAATCCCAAACGGTTTCGCTTCCTGTCAGCCCCGCTTCCTCAAGAGCCTTGTTGTATAAATTATAAGTCTGATACGGGTTAATCTGAAAAAATGATTTTGCGCTTATTTTATATGTATTGTCACCGATTTTATCATTAATATGATCAGCACCGTATAAAACATACTCATCCTTTCCCAATATTACATTGGTATCTTTATTATTAAAGTTAAGTACCACCGACGTAATCTTATATTTTTTAACTGTACTCCCTTCGGATAAATTATCTCCCAACGACGAAACAATATATTCCGCCAAGCCTTGTATTAATTGTTTAAGCCTTTTATTTCTTAAAAAAGAATCACGTGTTATATTTAAAACCGGACAAACCATAACTTCCGCAGGCATGCCGTCATTAAGACGTTTACCCAAACCGGTTCTGATAAGTATGTGCCTGATAAGACCTCTTTTGCTGTCTTCATCATACGGTTCAATATTATTTTTTTCACAATACTTCCGTATGCGCGACAATATAACGGAATTATATTCGTCTTCAATAAGGCAGTCTTTGCACTCAATAACATCATGACTTCTGCTTGCATAAAAACCTGTTATAATATTTCCGTTTTTATCTTTGGATACAGGATACTGACCTTTGTTTCTGTATCTGTATTCCTTTATTTCTCCGTTATATTCTGAAGGAATTATGTTGTTGAAGATATATTTATCCTTTGAAATTCCGCCTATTCTGCAGAGCGTTTCCTCAACGAATTTTTCTTTCCATTCAAGCTGTGCTTTGTATGAAATATGTTGGATTGAGCATCCTCCGCATCTTTTCGCATTTTCACATTTCGGAACGGTCCTGTCTTTGGATTCTTTCAATAACTTCAACATTTTGCCGTATGCAAATGTTTTTGATGTCTTGGTTATTATTCCCTCAATCCTGTCACCTATTGCGGTGTCCTTCACAAACACCGGATACAGCCTGCCGTCTTCCGTATTCGTTTTCGCAACTCCGAGTCCTTCGCTTGTTAAATCAACAATGGTCTCCGCAAATAAATCTCCCTTAGTCAGCATTATATTTCTGTCCTTCTGATTTTACAGTCAAGTAATTTATTGTAATCAAGCCATGCGTTGCTGTTTTTGCCGTTAAGCTCTTCTCTTATCACTTCAAGATTTGCATCCAATTTATCCGCCGCTGCAAGAATCCAGCTTTCAACAAGAGAAGGACGCTTAGGTGAACCGTATTCAAGCTCGCCGTGATGAGAAAGTATGCAATGCTCCAGTTCCTGCGCCAAAATTGCAGGGAATCCGTCTATCTCCGCTATTTTTTCAACCAACATACCGTATCCTATAACAATATGACCTATGAGATTTCCCTCATCGGTATAATCATTTTCCGGAAACGGCGATAATTCTCTTGTCTTTCCCACATCATGAAGCATTGCCGCCGTAACCGCCAAATCTCTGTTGGCATAGTCGTAATTACTGCATATAAGTGATGTGAGCCTTGCAACGCTCAGCGAATGTTCAAGAAGTCCTCCCACATATCCATGGTGAACACTCTTTGCCGCAGATGCCTTTTTAAAAATGTTGAAGAAAACTTCATCATTTATAAATATATTTTCAAGAAGTTCCTTTAAATATTTATTCTTAATTGAGCCTATCATCGCAAAAAATTCATTCGTCATTTCATCAATGTCAAACCTCGAAGAAGCCATGTAATCAGATGTATTATATTCTCCTTCCTCCGCAATTCTTGCACTGTCCAATTTAAACTGAAGCTTTCCGTTATAAAGAGAAACCGTTCCGCTTACGGCAACGAAATCGGAAGCGCCGAATTCTTTTATTGCAAATGAATTAGGATCCCATATTTTTGTGTCAATACTTCCCGTCTTATCGCTTAAAATTACATTTTCATATTCTTTGCCGGCTCTTGAAACCGCCGACTGTCTGGATTTGCAGTAATATATTCCGGAAACCTTGTCTCCGTCTTTAAAATTCTCAATAAAATACATTTCAATTCCTCAATTCCGTTGATTTGCTATATACAATTATTTTATAACTTATATCTCACTGTATTAACGTCGAATGACATGTCAAAATATCCGTCTTTGTTTTTTCTCTTTATGTCAACCGACATGGTTTTTCCTGCCTTATAGGATGATAATATATTTTCTATATCATCCATATTTTTTATTTCGTTGCCGTCTATTGCCGTTATAATATCTCCCGACTGTAATCCTGCCTTATATGCCGGAGAATCAAATTCAACATCTGTTATATATACGCCGTTAGGCACACCGTATTTGTCGGCAATGCTTTCGGTAATGTCTTCACCGTATATTCCGAAAAGTACTATATCAATATCAGCCGATAATTTTTCAATAAGTCTTTTAATGTCTGAAATTCCCACAACGTTAAAAGTATTGCTTCCGGAACCCTTATCGGTTCCTATTCCGAGAAGATTTCCGTTTGAATCAAACAGGAATCCTCCCTTGCTTACGGAAGAAACTATATTTGTGTTAATCATCGTAAGGTTTGCATCTATGATGGACAAATTATACTTTTTTGAAATAATTCCGTAATTATATGTCCCTGATTCATCACCGCTTTCGCCGTATGATATTACAAACGATCCCAGAGGTGCCCTGTTCGAATTACCGAGCTTAATCGGTACTATATTCCTTTTTGCGTTATCCGAAAGATCTTTCTTTTTTATTGAAACAAGCGCAATGTTAAGGTTTGGACTTTTGGCAAGAAATGTACCTGAAATAACATCTCCTCCAACGGTTACGTCAACATGCTGTCCCTTATCTATAGATAAATTTCCTGACATTATCACATATCTTGTAGCCGTTTCTCCTATTATCAAACCTGACCCCGGACTAATCGTTTCATTTTCCGCTTTATTTCCGTCAGGTAAAATATAGCCGATAAGATCTGTGTCTTTCGGTGTAATATATACGACAGACTTGTTTATATTTTCAATGGTCTGAGGCATTTTAGAAAACGCTTCTTTGTTGTCAACACTTCCCGATTCGCTGATTTCCTTAAGATTAATGGCCTGAATATCATCCCTGTCCAATGACAGTTCCGAATTGCTTACTTCTACCATATGATTAACTTTATTGATTATGAAAGGTACAATAAACAATGCCGTAATGCCTGCAGCTATTATTATCAACACTATGATAAATTTCTTGCTTTTCTTTTTCAGCTTCTTCGGTATTATTTTTTCCGTATATAAACTAAACTTATTGTTCTTAGTATTATCATTACTCATATCAGCCTCTTTTAACAGCTTTTCGATTATGGCATTTTCAGATACAGTTATTTCTATATTACCAAATATATGAACATAATGTATATCATTAATTTTCAAAGTGAATATAAATCATAAAATTTTATCAGAATGAAAAACAAAATGTAACATATTAAACCATATATATCAAACACATTTTTCCGCATATAAAGCGTCTTGCAATAGATCCATTTCATTGTCATTTATATGTAAATATTCATGCGGTAAAATTCCCGCCGTAATATGAAGATGTATAATTACAACTTTATTAAAACAATAACAAGTAGTAAAATATAATACTAAAAGTTATCAGACAGGACTGTGACAATCTGTCTGTAAAATATTAATACAGTCAAGGATGTATAACATGAACAAAAAGGTATTAAGAACTCTTGAGTACGACAAGATTTTAAATATGATAGCTTCTCTCGCCGACAGTGAGCCCGGAAAGGAACGTGTTTTAAATCTTCATCCCCTTTCTTCAAAAGAAAAAATAAAGCAACTGCTTAAGCAAACAGATGACGCCGTTAACAGATTATTCAGAAAAGGAAAACCGGATTTTACGCATGTTGTGGACGTAACCGATATGTTAAAGAGACTCAGCGCCGAAAGCAGCCTGAACGCATCTGAATTACTCGCCATAGCCGAACTGCTTATCTGTGCCGAAGATGCAGTAAAATATTATGAAGACTTGTTTGAGGATTCATTAACGGAAATGTATGGTTCACTTGATCCCGTGAGTAATCTTTCCAAATCCATAAAAAAATGTATTATTTCGGAAGATTACATAGCAAGTAACGCAAGTCCCGCTCTTTCCGAAATACGAAAAGCACAGGAATCGACAAAAGACAGGATAACCTCGGAATTAAACCGTATGTTATCTTCTCCGTCGGTAAGAGAATGTTTACAGGACGTTATTATTACGAGCAGGCAGGGAAGGTACTGTCTACCGGTCAAAGCAGAATATAAGAGAAGAATTACCGGCATGATACACGACCGCTCCGCAACCGGTTCCACATTATTTATCGAGCCTTCGGTTGTGGTCAATCTCAATAACGAGTTAAAACAGCTGGAAATTGACGAAAAGAAAGAAATAGAAAAAATATTGAAAAAATTAAGCGAGGAAGCCGCAGAGTATACGGATGCAATAGCCGCAGACTCTAAAACGCTGTCTATCCTTGATTTTATATACGCAAAAGCGGCATGGTGCAAATCCAATAAATGTTCGATGCCTGAAATCAATACGGACAATTATGTTGAATTAAAAAGCGCAAGACATCCTCTTATTCCTGCAGAAAAGGTGGTACCTATTGATATTCACATAGGAAAGGAATTTTCAACACTTGTTATTACAGGTCCAAATACGGGAGGAAAGACCGTAACCCTTAAAACCGTGGGACTTCTTTGTCTCCTGACATATTCCGGACTGCTTATACCCGCCGACATGGGTTCAAAGGTCGCCGTATTTAAGGAAATATTTGCCGACATAGGAGATGAACAATCAATTGAACAGAGCTTATCCACATTTTCGGCTCATATGACCAACATTTCCGGTATTTTAAAGCACTCAAATGAAAAAAGTCTTGTTTTATTCGACGAACTCGGAGCGGGAACCGATCCTACCGAGGGAGCCGCTCTCGCAACATCAATACTTGACGATCTTTTAAAAAAGCATATAACAACCATTGCCACCACTCACTACAGCGAACTTAAAATGTATGCTCTTACGACTCCGGGTGTTGTAAATGCGGGATGCGAATTTAACATCGATACTCTCCGGCCTACATATAAGCTTCTTATCGGCGTACCCGGTAAATCAAATGCATTTGCCATTTCCAAAAAGCTCGGTATCAGCGACTATATTATTGAAAATGCTCAAAAAAGACTTACAGACAATGATGTTGCATTTGAGGATATCATTACGGATCTTGATGCGGCAAAACGAAAAGCTCAATCGGAAGAGGCCGAAATCAAAAAGTACAAACAGGAGATTGAGCGCCTGAGAGAAGAAATTAAAAACGAACGCCAAAAGACCAATGATTCCAAGAACAAAATTCTGAAAAACGCAAATGAGCAGGCCGCAAATATTCTTGCGGAAGCCAAGGCATATGCAGATAAAGCAATAAAAGTTATGAATACGTCGGGTGTTACGGTTAAAGAACTGGAGGAGGAAAGAACCAGACTTCGTGAGCAGACAAAAATGCGACACGAAAAATCTTTATCCAAAGCTCCCGCAAAGAAAAAATCCTCTGACAAACCGGAAGATTTCAAACCCGGCGTTATGGTACTTGTGCACGATATGGATACTGTCGGAGAAATACTTACACCTCCGGATAAGAAAAATGAATGTACCGTTCTTATCGGTAACTTTAAATTAAAGCAGAATATAAAAAATCTTCAAATAGACAGAACTCCGAAACCCAAGGAAAAGAAAACCGATACATCTTCATCATATGCTTCCAAAATACGTTCCAACAAATCGCGTTCAATTTCTCCCGAGATTAATCTTCTCGGCATGACTGTTGATGAGGCCATAGGCGTATTGGATAAATATTTGGATGATGCTTATCTTGCCGGCGTCGGACAGGTACGCATAGTACACGGTAAGGGAACAGGAGCATTGAAAAAGGGAGTTTCCGATTATTTATCCGGACTTCCCTATATCAGTAACTTCAGACTCGGTATAAACGGTGAAGGAGATGACGGAGTTACCATAGTAACATTTTAAATAACCCTTATGAAAGGATAATATATGCCACAGACACAAAAAATCCTGATTGTAGACGATGATGAAAATATTGCCGAGCTTGTTTCTCTTTATTTAAAAAAGGAACTTTTTGACACAAAAATTGCATATGACGGCGAATCCGCACTCAAAGCCGTTGCCGAATATAATCCCAATTTAATTGTGCTTGACATTATGCTTCCGGGAATAGACGGCTATGAAGTGTGCCGTGAAGTCAGAAAGACTCTCACCACCCCGATCATCATGCTGTCCGCAAAAGGCGAAACATTTGATAAGGTTCTTGCATTGGAGCTTGGGGCTGACGATTACATGGTAAAGCCTCTTGAAACAAAAGAATTTATAGCAAGAGTTAAAGCTCTTTTACGAAGAAGTACAAGTTTTAATTCCGAGGAAAAAAAGAAGGGAAAAACAGTGTCATATCCGTCCCTGACCGTCAATTTAGATAATTATTCGGTACAATACAACGGTCAGTTTATCGATATGCCTCCAAAAGAGATAGAGCTGCTGTATTTTCTTGCATCATCTCCAAATCAGGTATTCACAAGAGAACAGCTCCTGGATAATATTTGGGGTTATGAATATGTGGGAGAAACAAGAACCGTGGATGTTCATATTAAAAGAATAAGAGAAAAAATAAAAGACACTGAGCATTGGTCTATACAGACTGTTTGGGGTATAGGCTACAAATTTGAAGTAAGGTAATCATATGAAACGCGATTCTCTCCCAAAAATTATTTTTTTATATATTTTTTTCGTTGCAGCTTCCACCATACTGCTGCTGTTCGTTGCCAACTCATTAAATTATCGGGCTGCATACAAAAATACGTCGAATATTCTTTATAAGCAGGCCGTAAATTTATCAAATATACACCGGGCGGATTTTTTTTCCGAAGATGAAAACGCAAAAAATAAAACAAATGAAGTGTTAAGCAGTATTGCGGGTTCGGAAGATATTCGTATATTTCTTATTAAGACAGACGGAACTGTCGTATTTGACAGCGATAAATACAGCGACAACGAAATTAATTATAAAATCAATAACTTTGACGCTGTTCTTATGGGTAAGGAACATGTTTGGACAGGCGATTTTTACGGTATTTTCAATGAAAAGTACATGAGTGTGTTTGCACCTGTTGCAAATGATTTTGATACGAACGGATATATTGTGTTAAATATCCCCGATCACTATATATCCGATTCCACAAAAAGCTACCTTATTGTAGATCTTACGCTCATATTAATAGGTATCGGAATATCTTTGCTTTTCTTTATGTATTATATTATTTATATCAATCGCCCCATTATGTATATTGCAAGAGCTGTTGAAACATACAACAAAGGGCGATTCGACGTGCAATTTGACCGTAATAACGGCGGAAGTATCGGTGAACTGGAACTTGCTCTTTCCGATATGGCAAAGAAAATAAATGATGCCGAGGAATATCAAAAGGACTTTTTATCCAATATCTCACACGACTTCCGCTCTCCGCTTACATCAATTATAGGTTATCTTGAAGCAATATCAGACGGAACGATACCTAAAGAAAATATTGACCGATATATCAATATAGTTTTGTTTGAAGCTAACAGATTAAAGGATTTGACGCAGGATATACTTATACTCGGGGAGCTGGACGCCAATACCATGAGATTGGAAAAAAGCACTTTTGACATTAACAATGTTATCAAGCATGTTATTGAGACATTTGAGGGTGTATGTTCAAGCAGAAATATTCACTTTGAGCTAAGTTTTGATTCTGTTTCCACATATATTTATGCAGACGAAACAAAATATCAACAGATTATTTATAACATTGTGGATAATGCCATTAAGTTCAGCAAAGACAATTCATCCATCGATATCAACGTGGAAGTACCGGATGAAAAATCAAAAAAAGCCGTAATCTCAATCAGAGACCACGGCTCAGGTATTAAAGAAACCGACATTGACAAAATATGGAATCGTTTTTATAAATCGGACGAAAGCAGAGGGCGGAACAAGAAAAGCTCCGGACTCGGACTGTCTATTGTCAAAGGCATTATTCAGGCTCACAATGAAACCATCGACATAAAAAGTGTATACGGTGAGGGAACGACATTTATATTCACCGCAGCCTTAAGTGATGATAAGATTCAGGACTCCGATACACAATGATAATGCCATTCAAAACTCTCATGCACGGTGATTGTGCAGTTTCATAACTCTCACTCACGGTGATTGTGCAGTTTCATAACTCTCACGCACGGTAATGCGGTTCAAGGTTGTGATACATGATATTTAAACTCATTTAGTTGAAATACAAAAAACAGATCTGTATGTCGGTATGGCATGCAGATCTGTTTAAGTTTGTTTTGGTAGGTATTTAATTTGTTGTGTTGTTTTGTTTGTTTTAATTTCGTCTTATGTTGTTCTTAACAAAAGCTTTTTAGTCAGGTCATAATTGTTAAAATGAAAATCATACCAAGTTAACAAACATTTTTGCCGTTATATATTAAATATTAATATATCGGCAAAATTCAGAAACATTTGATTGTTTCCCCAAAAGTAATACGGATATCGGATGTATATCAACATTTCCTGTTGACATATAGAATACTACAGGATATTATGCCGCGATTCTATCTGCTTTGAGAGAAATCCGTGTAAAATTATATTTTACACGAACTTAAAGCCGTGAATTTGTTTTTCGTCCGGATTGTTGCCTGTTATGAGTCTAAAAGGCAAACAGTCACCCGCCTTTCATATTATCGCTTTCCGTATGCAGAACATATTTAATTATAAATATAGAGACGGGTATGAATAATCACATAATTATATTATTGCCATTTTAAGCGATGCAGCTTGCCGTATTCTTCAAGGGACTTAAAATCATTTTGTCTCATGGCCTCATATGCAATAACAGCCACCGAATTGCTGAGATTGAGGGATCTGTATTCTTCTTTCATCGGTATTCTGATACAGGCTTCCTCATTTCTAACCAGAATCTCTTCAGGTATTCCCGCACTCTCCTTCCCGAACATTATATAATCTCCGGGTTTATAATCTGCATCGGCATATGTTTTATGAGCTTTAGTCGTTGCATAATATGTACGGCCTATTGAATCCGGGTTTTTTGCAAGAAAATCCTCATAGTCGTTATATAAATGCCAGTCCAGATCCTTCCAATAATCCATGCCCGCACGCTTCAGATTTTTATCATTAATGATAAATCCCAAGGGTTCTATTAAATGGAGTCTCAGTCCGCATGCCACGCACGTTCGACCGATGTTACCGGTATTGGCGGGGATTTCCGGCTCAAGAAGTACAATGTTAAACATTCTTTAAAAACTCCTCTATTCTTCTTATTCCTTCTTTTAAATTATCAATTGAATAAGCATATGATATTCTGATGAAGCCCTCACCGCTCTTTCCGAATGCATTACCCGGAACTACCGCCAATTTCTGCGACTCAAGCAGCTTTGTAGCAAATTCTTCACTTGTCATCCCTGTTTTCTTAATTGACGGGAACACGTAAAATGCTCCTCCCGGCTCAAAACAGTCAAGGTTAAGTCGTTTAAATTCATTAAGCAAAAAACGTCTTCTCTGGTCATATTGTTTAACCATGTTTTCTACTTCTTCATCCGAATTTTTTACGGCTTCTATGGCTCCGTACTGACTTAAAGTAGGCGCACACATAATTGCATATTGATGCAGCTTTGTCATTTGTTCAATAATGTCAGCCGGACCGCAAGCATATCCCAGACGCCATCCCGTCATGGCAAACGCTTTGGAAAATCCGTTTATTAAAATGGTTCTTTCCTTCATACCCGGATAAGATGCTATACTTACGTGTCTACCGGTATAAGTGAGTTCCGCATATATTTCGTCAGACATTACTATGAGGTCATGTTTAATAATGATAGGTATAATTGCCTCCAGGTCTTTTGCTTCCATAATTGCGCCCGTTGGGTTGTTAGGGAAAGGCAATATAAGCACCTTTGTCTTAGGCGTAATGGCAGCTTCCAGTTCTTCCGGTGTGAGGCGGAATTCATTTTCCGCTTTCAAATCTATTATTACCGGCTTTCCGCCCGCCATAATTGTACACGGTTCATATGACACATATGCCGGCTGCGGGATAATAACTTCATCTCCCGGGTCAAGAACGCTTCGAAGTCCCATATCGATGGCTTCACTTCCGCCCACCGTAATCAATATTTCATTTTTAGGATTATATGACACATTATATTTACGTTTTACATAGTTACATATCTCTTCTCTCAGAAGCGGAAGACCGGCATTTGACGTATAGAATGTTTTCCCCTGCTCTAATGAATATATTGCCTGAGTCCTTATGTTCATGGGAGTTTCAAAGTCCGGTTCACCTACGCCGAGAGAAATTGCGTCAGGCATGTCATTTACAACATCAAAGAATTTTCTGATACCTGAAGGCTCGAGATTTTTAATTTGTTGTGATACATATTCTCTCATGGCAAAATGTTAATCCTTTCATCTGATTTTTTCTCATCAAAAATCACGCCGTGATCTTTGTATTTACGAAGTACGAAATGTGTTGCCGTACTGAGTACTCCCTCAAGTGTCGAAAGATTATTTCGTACAAATTCCGCAACAAGTCTCATGCTTCGCCCTTCTATGATAACAGTGAAGTCAAATCCTCCCGACATGAGATAGACTGCGCTTACCTGAGGATATTGTTCTATTCTTTTTGCAATGCTGTCAAAACCGAGTCCCTTGGTCGGCGTAACCTTAACTTCTATAAGAGCCGTGACTTTGTCATGAGACGTCTTATCCCAGTCAATAAGAGTAAGATAGCCGCATATAACTCCCTCTTTTTCAAGAGCCGCCACTTCATTTACAACATCAACTTCATCGGCACCAAGTCTTACTGCCAGTTCCTGCGGTGAAATTCTTGCATCCTGCTCCAAAGTGTCCAATATTTCTTTTCTTAATTCCATAATACCAACTCCGTTATATTCCATATATTTCGTCCTTTTTCGGACGGTTCATGTTGCTTCTTGTCTCAACTCCCAATATAATCTTACTTTTCTCTTTTGTTAACGTACCTATTTGTGCGGAAATTATTCCCTTATCGGCAAGGTTCTTAACAACTTCATCCGGATATTCCGTAAGTATTATTCCCGATCCCAGAGAATGCATATTGTAGGGATCACACTTAAGCAATTCGCATAATTCAATTACAGACTGTTTAACGGGAATTCTTTTATAATCAACTTCAAATCCGCAGTCCGATAGTTCCGCCAGCTTCCAAAGCGTGCCGTTAATGCCGCATTCCGATGAATTAATTATTAATTTGCTTTTTTGAATCACATCTCCGCCTACATCTGTCAGCATATCACTTAAGTCGTAATCCATTTCTGAAATGTATTCGTCACTGAATCGTTTTTTACATTTTTCAAAAACGGATATATCCTTCAAAGCCGCTTTAACGTAAGAAATACCGATTTCCCCGAATGCAACTGCCGGAATATCTTTTTCTTTAAATGAAAACCTCTTTACATTCTCCGCATTCAATAAAAAAACTTCCGCATTCATTATCGGATATGTTATGCAATTCCATACATTTACGCTGCATTCGGCAATTTTTATATTTGAAAGCGTAAGATACTCATTCAGTAATATTATAATCGATTTTAATTCATTTTCAGTATAATGTTCCGGTATTAAAATATTAATTTTTGCATATATACGTCCATCCGAGGATCTTATACGCAGATTATTTGCCGCTTCAATAAGAGACAATACACAAAAATGAAATTTATCGTCATATGAGTCAATCTTTATATCTCTGTATGACGCAAATGAAGATAAGCTGATAGTCACATTGTCTTCATCGCATTTATTCTTTTTAACAATGTTCTTTTCAACCGCTCTTCTGTATATATTGTCCCGTAAAATACCTTCTTCCATGCTCATTTTCCTTTGATTTTCGTAAAAATCGCCATATTTTCACTCAACGGAATCCGTTTATATTTTCTTGTCCTTTGATTTGCATAAATCTGACAAAAAGCACTCTCTGCACGCAGGCGACCTTGCGGAGCATATCTCCCTGCCGAAAGTAATAAGTTGGTAGTTAAGTCTTCCCCAATGCTCCTTCGGAAGCTTTTTATATAAATCAAATTCGATTTTTACGGGTTCCGTCTCCTTAGTCAGCCCAAGTCTTCCCGTAATACGTTTAACATGAGTGTCTACCACGATTCCCGGTATATTGTAAATATGAGTCAATATAACATTTGCGGTTTTTCTCCCCACTCCCGGAAGTTTTGTTAAATCATCGATATTATCCGGAACCTTTCCCCCGAATTCCGTCATAATCATAATTGCGGCTTCTTTAATATGTGCGGCCTTTGCCCTGAAAAAACCCGTGGGCTTAACCATGTGTTCAAGTTCCGTAATATCGGCATTTGCAAATTCGTTTATGTTTTTATATACGGCAAACAAATCTTTCGTAACGATATTTACACGTTCATCGGTACATTGCGCCGAAAGCATTGTTGCAATAAGAAGTTCAGAATCCGAAGTATAGTCAAGAGAACATTTAATTTCCAAGCCGTATTTATCGTCAAGTCTTCGCAGAATTTCTTTTGTTCTTTCCGATACCCTCACATTAATCACCCCGCTTTCGGTTCATATCCGCCTTAATCTTTAAGTTCTTCTTCCGGATGCAGCATTATATATTTTTCATACAAATCCGGTCTGTTTTTTCTCGTTCTTATTAATTTCTGCTCATGTCTCCATTTTTCAACATTTCCGTGATGCCCTGAACGAAGAACCTCCGGAACCTTCATCCCCAGAAATTCCTCCGGTCTCGTATATTGAGGATATTCCAGCAGTCCGTCCGAAAATGTATCCGTAAATGCCGACTCACTGTTTCCCAATACTCCGGGAACCAGTCTTGAAACCGCATCCATTACAATTACGGAGGCAATTTCTCCCCCGGTAAGAACATAATCTCCTATTGATACATAATCCGTAACGATGGTCTCAAGCACACGTTCATCTATGCCCTTATAGTGACCGCACAGAATAATAAGGTCTTCTTCCTTTGCAAAATCCGCCGCTTTTTTTTGATTGAACACTGACCCTTGAGGCGTCATATAAACTACCCTTGGCTTTTTTTTATTCTTAATAAGCGAAAGGGTGTGTAAATATGCGTCATATACGCATGTGGGCTTAATTACAAGTCCCGCGCCCCCTCCGTACGGATAATCGTCTACTTTCATATGCTTATTATCCGAAAAATCTCTTATGTCAACCGATGTTAAAGTAATTATTTCCTTTTCAATAGCCCTTCCGGTTATGCTTGCGTTCAGAGAATTCTCAATAATCTCCGGAAACAGGCTGAGTACATAATAGTTCATGGCAATCCTTTATTCCATATTTTCTATTCCGGCGTCGTCACAAAGTGATTCCCACACCTGATCTATGGCCTCCTTTTTCAGACTTGACGTAAGAATAAGTTTGTCCTCCGGCCTCATACCGAGTTCTTTTCTTATCATGTTAACATTTTTTATTCGCTCGTTTTTCTTGAGTTTGTCGGACTTTGTTGCAATTATTACGGGTCTGAATCCCACGGATATAACCCAGTCATACATCAATTTGTCGTTAGCCGAAGGGGCATGTCTGCTGTCTATTAACAAATACACGGCTTTTAACATCCCTGAGGTTGACAGATATTTCTCTATCATCTTCCCCCACTTTTCCTTTACTTTAACGCTTACATTCGCATATCCGTATCCCGGAAGATCAACAAGATATATGGCGTCGTTTACGTTATAGTAATTAATGGTTTGAGTCTTACCCGGCTTCTCGGATGTTCTTGCGTATGATTTTCTGTTCATTAAGGCGTTGATTATTGAGCTCTTGCCTACATTTGATTTACCGGCAAATGCAATCTCGGGATATTCCGTTTCCGGAATATCGCTTGTTATACCTATTACCGTATCAAGATTTACTTTTTTAATCTTCATTTATTAAAAGTTCTCCTGTAGAACCGATTATCGGTTTATTTTAAATAATTATCCGTATGTATATTATCAGATAAAACATATACTGTTAAAGCATTTACTATCATAACATACCGTTATGTTATTTTTCGTTGTTAATCGGGAATTTATTTAATCGGTTATAAATAAACATACATCTATATACTTGATACTTACTCCCGTTAATATATAATTGTAATCATGAAAAACAAAATTTTGAATATACTGATAAACAACGAAAATAAATATGTATCCGGCGAAAGTATCGCAAATGAATTAAATGTCAGCCGTGTAAGCATCTCCAAAAACATAAAAACATTGAGAAATGAGGGATATGATATATTATCCAAGCAAAACAAAGGATATATGCTTATAAATGAAAATGATTATCTTTCGGACCAGTACATCAAAGATAATACCGATTCTTTCTATAAAAATATAACGGTGCTTGACAGCACGTCGTCAACAAATGCCGACATAAAGGAACGTGCATCATCCCTTCCGGAAGGCTCTGTACTCATAAGCAATAACCAGCTTGGAGGCAAGGGAAGAAACGGCAGACCGTTTTACTGCGAAAAAAACAAAGGAATCTATATGTCCGTCCTGATAAAACCCGATATACCCCTTGATCTTTCTCTTCTTATTACGGCATGTGCCGGAGTAAGCATTGTTGAAGCAATAAAGGATGTATACGGAATAGAAACGGGGATTAAATGGGTAAATGACATATATTATAAAAAGAAAAAGCTGGCCGGTATTTTATGCGAAGCCGGCATTGAGCTTCAATCCATGAGTCTTGAATATATGGTAGTCGGAATCGGAATAAACGTACATCATATCAATAACTCTCAATTTACAAACGGTATTGCATCAAGCATTGAGGATTTTACCGATACATTCAGACACCGAAATGATTTGATAGTTTCTGTACTCAATCACTTTCATTACAACTATAAGAACATATATGATGATTCTCTGATTGAAAAATATAAAAAATATTCCATAGTGCTTCATAAGAATATTACCGTATATGAAAAAAATAATACATATAACGCATATGTTGAAGACATTGATAATTTGGCAAATCTTATTATCAGAAAGGAAGACGGAGCCTCTGTAACACTTTCCGGCAACGAAATAAGCATAAGACTTTAAACGTCATATTATGTGCGGGCTGCATTTTGCTCAGCTCAAATAATTAAAAAGTGAAACATCTGATAAAACGGATTCTTATTGTAAATGTTTATTAAGATCCGCTTTCAGATGTTTCACTTTTTTGAATATTAATCCGCGCTTTCACATAAAGCATATGCGCAACTGTATTCTCTCTCGTGGGATATGGAAATATGTATCTTGTATCCGTCTAATGTACAGTATGGTTTTCCGTTTTCATCATTTAAAATTTCAATGTTTTTTATAAGCATTGGCACGTCTAAAGCTTTAACAACAGCCTCTTTTGCCGAAAATCTCCCGGCAAGAAATTCGATTTTTCTTCTCTCGCTTTGAAAGCCTGAAAATATCTTATATTCATTGTCCGTAAGCAGCCTCTCTGCCGTCTTTTCGAAATTATGTTTTAATCTGCTTATTTGGCAAATATCGCATCCGACACCTATAATCATAATTGAATCCTTATCAAATAATATACCGTAATACATCGGCATATTAAGTTAAAATATATTCTATAACTTAACGGTTAAATTATAACCGAACTTTTTAAGTTTATAAACCCATCCTCGACATCATCCGCACAATCAGCCTATGGCACACATTATTTCACCGCTTGCGGCAATTTTGCCGTTTACGCTTGCTTCCGCATCCGCAAAATAAATACCCGCTCTCTGTTTTGTAAAAGTAACCTTAAGAGTCAGAATGTCTCCCGGAACTACCTGTGTCTTGAAACGCATTTTATTGATTCCCGCGAAATAACCTATTTTACCCTTATTTTCTTCCCGAGATAAAAGAAGAACGCATCCGGTCTGCGCAAGAGCTTCAACGATAAGAACTCCAGGCATAACATGTTTCTGAGGGAAATGGCCCATGAAGAACATCTCATTTGCGCTTACGCATTTAGTTCCCGTTATGCATGTTTTGTCTTCACTTATGCTTTCAATTGTGTCCACCAACAACATAGGATAACGGTGAGGGATTATTTCCTGAATTTGGTTTGAATTATATAACATTTAATCCTCTGCTTTCTTAAAAATCAACGATGCATTATGTCCTCCGAATCCCAATGAATTTTTCATTACATATCTGAGATCCTTTTTTATAGGAGTATTCGCGACAATATTAAGGTCGCATTCTTCATCCGGATTTATATAATTTATTGTAGGAGGAACGAAGCTGTTTTCTATTGCCTTTACACATATTACGGATTCTACGGCTCCGCTTGCACCGAGTAAATGTCCGGTGTTTCCCTTTGTGCTTGATATTAACAGATTTTTCGCATGTTCGCCGAATGCCGTCTTAACTGCCTTTGTTTCAGTCTTGTCGTTAAGAGGCGTGCTTGTTCCGTGGGCATTAATATAATCAATGTCAGATGGTTGTATTGACGCGTCCTCTAATGCTTTAATCATTGCTCTCGCACCTCCTGCCCCGTCTTCCATCGGAGCCGTAATGTGGAAAGCATCGCATGTTGCACCGTAACCTGCGATTTCGGCATAGATTTTTGCACCTCTCCTTTTGGCGTGTTCATATTCTTCAAGAACAAGAGCACCTGCTCCTTCCCCCATAACAAAGCCCGATCTGTCCTTGTCGAAAGGAATACTTGCACGATTAACATCATCTCCCACATGAAGAGCCTTCATGGCCTGGAATCCGGCAACGGACAACGGCGTAACGGCCGCTTCGCATCCGCCCGCCATCATTATATCTTCATATCCGTCTCTTATTTTACGGAAGGCCTCACCTATTGCGTTTGTGGCCGCCGCACATGCGGTAACTACGCTTGAACAGTGACCTTGCGCGTCTAAATCAATAGCCACGTTTCCCGCCGCCATATTTGCAATCGACATCGGAATGAAGAAAGGAGATACTCTTCCCGGTCCCTGAGATTGCAATTTATCCTCCGTTACTTCGATTGTTCTTATACCGCCTATTCCCGTTGCAAATATTACGCCGAATCTTGTCTTATCAATTGATTCCGTATCTATACCTGAATCTTCAAACGCCTGCTTTGCGGCTATTCTTGCATATACCGTAAATAAGTCGTTGAACTTTACGCTTCTTTTGTCAAAATACCGTTCAACATCCAAATCCTTAACCTCTCCTGCTAATTTAACTTTATATTCGGATGTATCAAATTTTGTTATTTTATCTATACCGCATTTGCAATTAACTATTGAATCCCAAAGAGTCGGAACATCGTTTCCGACAGGTGACAATGCTCCTAATCCCGTTATAACAACTCTTCTTTTCATTTGTGCTCCTTACATTACCATTCCGCCGTCCACGTTGATAACCTGTCCGGTAATATATCGGCTGTTATCACCTGATAAAAATAAAACAAGGTTTGCAATATCCTCCGGTTTACCGAGTTTCTTCATCGGAATATTTGCTAATACCGATTCTTTAACACTGTCCGAAAGAACATCAGTCATTTCCGTCTGTATAAATCCGGGTGCTATTGCATTGCATCTCACGTTTTTATGCGCGCCTTCTCTGGCGATTGTCTTTGTCAATGCAATAACTCCCGCCTTGCTTGCCGCATAATTTGCCTGACCGATATTGCCGATTTCTCCCACAACACTCGCCATATTTATTATGGATCCGCTCTTTTGCTTAAGCATTTGTTTAAAAACGGCTTTGCTTACATTGAAGCATCCCTTTAAGTTTATATCCATTACCCTGTCAAAATCCTCTTCGCTCATTCTGAGGATAAGGTTATCCTTTGTAATCCCTGAATTATTAACCGCAACGTCAATACTGCCGTATTTTTCCAAAACTGATTCTGTCATACTTCTCACCGCGGAGGAGTCGCTTACGTCCGCCTTAAAAATCATGCTGTCGCTTCCGTTTTTTTCACATTCGGCAAGTATTTCATTTGCCTTTTCTTCACTTCCGCAATAATTAATTACAACATTATATTCATGTGACAGTGCTGTTGCGATTGCGCGACCTATTCCTCTTGAACCGCCGGTTACAAGTGCCGTTTTTCTCATAAACCTAATCCTTTCATCATTTTTTCGTAATCTTCAACCGTATCAATGCCGTATACTTTTACGTCTTTATTTATTTTTTTAACGAATCCCGACAATACTTTACCGGGGCCGACTTCTATAAATGTATCAACTCCGTGTGAAATCATATATTCTATTGTTTGAGAAAAGCGTACGCTGCTTTTTATCTGCTTTGTAAGAATATTTACGATATCTTCATCCGATTCCGCACCCGTATAATTATAAACAACGGGAATCTCCGGTTTTCCGAATGTATATTTGCAAAGCTCTTTACTTAGACTGACCGACGCATCTTCCAAAAGCGATGTATGAAAAGCTCCGCTTACCTGAAGAGGGATAATTCTTCTTGCATTTCTCTCCGATAACTTTTCCGCAGCTTTTTCACAGGCGGCTTTTTCACCGCTTATTACTATTTGCCCCGGACAATTATAGTTTGCGATTTCCAAAACTCCCAACGTTCTGACCTCTTCGATTACTTCCTTAATTGTATTTTCATCGGATCCGAGAACCGCTGCCATCATGACCTCTTTACCCGTGAACGCACTGTCCATAATCTTCCCGCGTTCCCTGACAATCTTTACGGCGTCGTTTAAGTCTAATACACCGGCATATGTAAGTGCGGAATACTCTCCGAGACTTAAGCCCGCAACGTAATCTGCCTTTATACCGCCTTTTTTAAGTAATGCTGATATTGCCATGGACGTTGTTAAAATACAGCTTTGGGCGTATGCAGTATTATCAAGCATTTCCTTGGGTCCTTCGAAGCAAAGATTTTTTAAACTGAAATCGACATTTACATTGTCATATACTTCCCTGCACTCATCATATTTATTATAAAAATCTTTGCCCATGCCCGCATATTGAGAGCCTTGCCCTGCAAACAGAATACCCGTCTTCATTATTACCTCCCTAATGATTCATTTGCTTCACGGATCAGTTCATCCGTTAATTCCTTTACGCTTACAGCCTTTTTTATTCTGTAAGCATTTTCTCCCGCAAATACGACTCCGTTTTCCGTATCGCCCTTTGCGGCATTTATCAGTGCGTCGCTTATACAATAAATCGTATTGCTCGGATTGCACGGTATCATGCAGTTATAACAGTGAGTTATCTCCGCTTTCAAATCAGGATTTATACTCTCCGTAAACCTGTTTTTTAATGCTCTCCCCGGAAATCCCGTCGGTGAATCTATAATCACAATATCGTCTTTTTTACAGTTAATAATCGCATTCTTAAATTCATTACTTGCGTCACATTCATGTGTGGCAATAAAACGGGTACCCATCTGTACTCCGTCGGCTCCGAGTTTTAAATATTTTGCAATATCTTTCCCGTCAAATATACCTCCTGCAACGAATATCGGAATTTTAAAGCCGTATTTGTTTTCATACGGTATTTTTGCATCCCTTATTCCGTATAAAATGCTTTCTGCGCTTTCGCAATTTCCGTTTAATATCTGTTCTTTTTTAAATCCTAAATGGCCTCCCGCCATACTGCCTTCAATAACTATAAAATCCGGACATATTCCGTAATGTTTATCCCAATACTTTGCAATTACGTTAAAGGCTTTAACGCTTGATACTATCGGGGCAAGAAGCACATCTTTATTGTCCGCAACAGAAGGCAATTTAAGCGGAAGACCTGCACCGGATATGATTGCATCCACATTTTCCCTGCATGCAACTTTGACATAATCGTCATAGTCTTCGCTTGCACACATAATATTTACGCCAAGCAATCCTCTCCCCTCAGAAATATATCTTGCCTTACGTATTTCTTCCGCAAATGCATCCATGTTACATTGAAATGTATTTGTCTTGAAACCCTCTTTGTAACAGCCCGGATGAGCAGCGCTTATAACTCCCATTCCGCTCTCTCTCATTACACTCCCCGCAAGATTTGACAGAGAAATTCCGATTCCCATTCCTCCCTGTATAATGGGAACCGATAATTTTCTATTTCTGAATTTTATTTCTTTTAACATTATATATCTCTGATTTTTCTTTCTAATTCGCTTAATACCGTTTTAGATCCGGTAACCATTTCATCAAATATTTGTGATAAAGGTTTTATTTCTTTGCACATTCCTGCGATTTGACCCATCATAACCGATCCGTCCCGAACGTCTCCGTCTTTTACCGCTCTACACAATGCCCCTATGGTGAGTTTTTCGCGTTCTTCCTGACTTTCTTCCTGCTTTTCCAGTTTCATGTACTCTCTGCTTAATCTGTTTTTAAGCACCCTTACAGGTGAACCCGCCGTTCTGCCCGTAACTACCGTATCCGTATCTTTGGCTTTAAGAACTGCCTGTTTATAATTTTCATGAATCGGGCATTCTTTACTTGCAAGAAGACATGTCCCGAGCTGAACTCCTTCCGCACCAAGACAAATCGCCGCATCAAAGCCTCTTCCGTCTCCTATTCCTCCGGCTGCGATTACGGGAATACTTACGGCGTCGACAACCTGCGGAACAAGGGCCATTGTTGTCTGCTCACCCACATGTCCGCCCGCTTCGCCTCCTTCAACAATTACAGCATCCGCGCCCACACGTTCCATTCTTTTTGCAAGAGCAACACTTGCAACCACGGGAATTACCTTTGCACCGCTGTTCTTCAGCATTTCCATATAGACACCCGGGTTACCCGCACCTGTTGTTACAAGCGCCACATTTTCCTCTGCAATCACTTTCATGATTTCTTCCGTATGTGGGTTCATAAGCATAACGTTTACACCGAAAGGTTTATCCGTTAATTCTTTACATTTGTGTATTGCTTCTTTTGTTTCTTCGGCATTCATGGCTCCGGTTCCTATTATTCCCACTGCCCCCGCTTCAGATACATCTGCCGCAAATTCGGCTGTAGCTATATGTGCCATTGCCCCTTGAAAAATGGGATATTTAACACCAAATAATTTATTAATCATATATAAATGTGCCTTTCTCAACATTCTCTGATTGTTCTGAACCTCCGCAGTGCAAATGCGGTATTGTAATAATTATGTTAATCGTCTTTAAATTTATACTTGATATAGGTAGGAACTGTAAGTAAAACCTCCGCCGAATCCCACCAGTATGATTCTGTCATTTTCTTTTATTACGCCCTGCTCTTTGGCTTCGCTTAACGCAATTCCGATGCTTGCCGAAGATGTATTGCCGTACTTATCCAGATTTACAAATACCTTCTCCATCGGAAGGTTCATACTTTTTGCGACATGCTTTATTATTCTTATATTTGCCTGATGAGGAATTATACAATCAATGTCATCTATCGTAAGTTTTGCTTCCTTAAGTACTTCCGCAACGGCCTCTTCCATAACTCTTATTGCAAATCTGAATACCTCATTACCCTGCATGGTCATGTAATTGTTCGTTGCTCGGTTTGATATCATTAAAGGCGTTAAGCCGTTATTTTTACATGTTAATACGCCTCTGTTATCCCCCATGCTGTTGCTGTACATAAATGTTTCTTTTTCACATTCTTCGTATTTAAGTATTGCGGCTCCCGCTCCGTCACCGAACAAAATACATGTACTTCTGTCAGAATAATCAAGTATTTTACTGTTGGTTTCCGCTCCGATAATGAGAACCGTTTTAAATCTTCCAAGTAACGACGAACCCACCTGTAAAGCCGTAATAAAACCGTTACATGCGGCATTTACGTCAAACGCCATAATTTTTTGTTCATTCAGGCCCAACATATCCTGAATAAGACAGGCCGTGGACGGCATTGCATTGTCCGGAGTCATGGTTGCAACTATTATTGCTTCAATTTCTTTTTTATCAACTCCCGCATCCTTTATTGCATTACACGCAGCCTCATATCCCAGTTCGCTTGTATTTTTATTTTCACTGAAATATCTTGTTCTGATACCTGTTCTCGTGGTTATCCATTCATCATTTGTATCCACGATTTCGGACAACATATCGTTTGTAACGCAGGTTTCCGCTGCCTTATGACCTACGCCGATTATTCTTATGTTTTTCATACAAATTTACCTATTCTGCGATATTTGTTATATCTGTCTTCAAGCAACACCTCTGTTTTCATGGCTTTAAGTGTTTTAAGCTCCTTTATGAGGTACTCGTCCAGTTCTCTGACTGCATCCTCCATGCCTTTTTGTATTCCGCCCTCCGGCTCGGCAATGATTTTGTCCGTTATTTCCTTTTCGTATAAATCAAATGAAGTTAATTTCATGACTTCACTTGCCTCTTTTGCTCTCGTTGCGTCTTTCCAAAGTATGCTTGCAAATCCCTCCGGTGAAAGAATGGAATATATGGCATTTTCAAACATAACTATTCTGTCAGCCACGGAAAGCGCAAGAGCTCCTCCGCTTCCGCCTTCTGATATTACAACGGCAATTACGGGAACCTTAAGGTCGGAAAATGTATACAGACACTCGGCGATTGCGCTCGCCTGACCTCTTTCTTCCGCTCCTTTGCCCGGATATGCTCCCGCCGTATCCACAAATGTAATAATCGGTCTGTTGAATTTTTCGGCCTGTTTTGCAAGTCTTAGAGCCTTTCTGTAACCTTCGGGACTTACCATTCCGAAATTTTTCTTCAGATTTTCTTCCAATGATTTACCTTTTGATTCTGCTATTATCGTAACCGGAATACCGTGAAAAGAACCTATACCGCCTATTATTGCCTTGTCGTCGCCGAACAGCCTGTCTCCTGCAAATTCATGGAATTCATTGAATAATTCTTTAATAAAATCCTGTGATTTCGGGCGGTCTGTCTGCCTTGCAATCCCGACTCTCTCCCAAGCGGTAATCTTTGACCCGTTAACGCTTATATCCATATCATTTAACTCCGTGTAATCTGATTAAATCACTAAGTGTCTTTTTCAATTTTTTTCTTTCAACAATCATGTCCACAAAGCCCTTTTCCTTAACAAATTCTGCTCTTTGGAATTCTTTAGGCAACTCTTCGTTTATTGTCTTTTCAATAACACGTCTTCCGGCAAATCCGATGAGTGCCCTGGGCTCTGCAATAATAATATCTCCCAGCATTGCGAAACTTGCGCTTACCCCTCCCGTCGTCGGGTTAGTAAGGACACTTATGTAAAGATTTCCGTGATCGCCAAACCGCTTAAGCGCAGCGCTTGTTTTCGCCATTTGAATAAGTGACACTATACCTTCCTGCATTCTCGCTCCGCCGCTTGCACAAAATATAACCAACGGCAAGGCGTTTTCATCCGCCATTTCTATAAGCCTTGTTATTTTATCTCCGACCACACTTCCCATACTTCCCATCATGAAATAGGAATCCATAACGGCTATGGCTGTTTCTTCGCCGTTTATTTTGCCGATACCGCATATTACGGCTTCATTTAAACCGGTGTCGTTTTTGTATTTATCCAGCTTTTCAGAATATCCTTCAAAGTCAACATCGGTTGTCGTAACATCCGCATCCGTTTCTTTAAACGTCCCTCCATCGACAATCTGCCTGATTCGTTCCCTTGAGCCTATCCTTACGTGAGAGCCGCACTCCGGACATACATATAAATTGCTTTTAAATACTTCCGTCTGTACAGTGCTTTTGCATCTTTTACATATCCTAAACAGGTCGTCCGGAATTTCCTTTGCGCTGTAATTATTCTCTCTTTTACTGCGGACGTTAAATAAAGTTATACGTTCTCTTCTTCTTTTAAATATATTCTTCATTTTCCTTTAACTCCTCGATAAAAGCAGCCGCAAAACCTGTTGTATATCTTCCGTCTATAAAATTCTTATGGTGAAGAAGCAGATAGTGAAATTCTATATTGGTATCTATACCTTCAATAATCAGTTCTTCCAAAGCAATACGCATTTTTTTAATGCACTCAAGTCTTGTGGGAGCAAATGTTATGACTTTAATAATCATCGCGTCATAAAACGGAGGTATGGTGTATCCGTTATATACACCCGTTTCATTTCTTACTCCTCTTCCTCCCGGGAGATTTAAAAATGTTATCTTTCCCGGTGACGGCTTAAAATCTTCTTTTGTATTTTCCGCATTTATTCTGCATTCCATAGCATATCCGTTAATTTTTATATCTTCCTGCTTTATGGTCAGTCTGTTATTTTCGGCAATTTTTATCTGTTGTTTTACTATGTCTATGTTGCATATCATTTCCGTAATGGGATGCTCTACCTGAATTCTTGTATTCATTTCCATAAAATAGTAATTACCGTGCTTATCCAGAAGAAATTCTATGGTGCCCACAGAGTCATATCCCACGGCTTTACATGCTTTAACAGCGTCATCAGTCATTCTTGTTCTTATTTCATCGCTTAATGTAAAGCAGGGAGCCTCCTCCACAAGCTTTTGATTTCTTCTTTGAAATGAACAGTCTCTTTCATAGAGATGAATTACATTGCCGAAACGGTCTCCTATCAGCTGAACTTCAATATGTTTTGGATCTTCTATAAATTTTTCAAGATATACCTCATCATTGTTGAAGCACGCTAAGGCCTCGCTTTTTGCGCTGTTAAATGCATTTACGAATTCATCTTCACGGTGAACTATTCTCATTCCTCGTCCGCCGCCGCCCGCGCTCGCCTTTATCATGAGAGGATATGTGATTTCTTTTGCGCGTTCCAAACCTTCTTCAACTGTTTCAATAACGTCCCTGCTTCCGGGAACCACGGGGATTCCGGCTTCTTTCATAATTTTCTTTGCGGTTGACTTATTGCCCAGCTTCTCAATAATGTCTGCGCTTGGCCCCACAAATATCAGACCGCATTTCTCTACCAATCTCGCAAATTCCGGATTTTCACTTAAAAAACCAAAACCGGGATGAATTGCGTCGCATCCGGTTGAACATGCCGCCTGTATAATGTTGTTCATATTCAAATAGCTGTCGACGGCTCTCGGTGCTCCAATGCATACGGCTTCGTCTGCCAACTGAACATGAAGCGATTCCGCATCCGCTTTGGAGTATACGGCTACCGTCTTTATTCCCATTTCCTTACACGTTCTTATTATTCTTATGGCAATTTCGCCACGATTTGCTATAAGTAATTTCTTTATCATATCAATCTCCGATTACAAATAACGGTGCGTCATATTCCACCATCGAACCGTCTTTTACAAGTACCTCTTTTAAAATCCCCGATTTATCCGACTTTATTTCATTCATTACCTTCATGGCTTCAACTATACAGACAACATCGCCTTCATTAATCATGTCGCCGACTTTTACAAAAGGCTCCGCTCCCACGGCGCCTGCCTGATAAAATGTACCTACAATAGGAGATTTAATGTAAGCTTTATGTGTTTCTTCACATGCGGCTGCATTTCCCGCCTGCGCCGGCTTCCGATCTGCAACCGTTGAATCGGATTGCTCTCCGACATATACGGCATTAGCAACGGGAGTCGTATCTTCCGAATGTGCAACAATGTTTTTTTCAAGCTTAATCTTTAAGTCGCCTGCCTCAAGCTCCATTTTGGCAACATTGCTCTTTTCAAATATATTTACAATCTCTTCTATATTCTTAGTTTCCATAATCTTCTCCATACACTTACTTACACATTCACGAATGTCAAAACATCCGGTAAAATAGTTTGATAGTCAAAATTCTTTATCATTATACATACTTAGATAATCAAAGTAAATACTTTGATTATCAAAACTTTAAATTTGTAATCGAAATAAAAAGCCCTTTTTGTATCGGATCCCGTCGTCAGATCTTAATCTGATTTTCGGACTTCCTTACAAAAAGGGCTTTAAAAATATAATTCAAAAATAATAACGAAATGTTAAATCACATATCACTGCTTTGAAGCGATAAGATCCATAATATCCTTAACAGTCTCAAGCTTAGCCAGTTCTTCGTCTTCAATGGTGATATTGAACTCTGTTTCAAGTTCCAGAGCAAGCTCCACGGCCGATAAAGAATCGATATCAAGATCGTCCTTTAAGTTTGCGTCTTCCGTAACCAATGCCTCATCAACATTGATTGCATCTGTCAATACCTTTTTAATCTGCTCTAACATACTTATCCTCCTAAAGCGTTCCATGTTATGTTCTATTTAGTTTGAAAATCAAATTAAATAGTTTGATATTCAAAATTTCTTGTTCATTATACATAGTTCGATAATCAAAGTAAATAGCAAATTACAATTTATTTTAAAATAAAAAACCGCTTCCGCTGCATGAAATATTATCATCAACGGAAACGGTACATAGATTTAAATATATTTTTGTAATTATGCGGCGGAAGTATTGAGAAATCTTAATCTTGCGCTTGCAAATGCCGCTACCGCAAGACTTATAATGTCACCCGGTATATATACCCAGAATAAGTTGTACAGAATATACGGAGCATCAAAAGTCTTTCCGTAATGAACATTCATAATGAATATAAAATATAATATTCCTATTGCATAAATAATTCCCAATTCAAGCAAACCGATTAAAAATCTTGTATAAATATTATTTTTTATTTTTAAAAGCGTGCTGCCTACAATAACTGCAACCAAAAAGCCTATAAGATAACCGAACGAAGGAACCAACACATACATGAAGCCGCCGCCGCTGGCGAATATCGGAACGCCCGCCAGTCCTATTGCAAGGTATACAATCATTGAGGAAACAGCTACTTTCCTCGAAGTTGTAAATGTAACCAAAAAAATGAATAAAGTCTGCAAAGTTACCGGCACTATGGATATAGGAAGCTTAATAAATGCTCCCACGGCAACCAGCGCCGCAAACAAAGCAGTCAGAGTCAATTCTTTTGTCGTATATTTCATATCTTCTCTCCCTGTTTGAATTATTAATATTTTATGTTCTTTAGAATAACATACGATAAAATAATTGTAAACCTATTTTTATTTTTAGTTAACATTTTTATGATATAAAATATTTACAATATTATATTTATTATTTTATTTTCTATTTTCTATTTAGTAATATTATTAATCTAACCGACTTGCAGATTATTTAAGAATTAAATTTTCGAATTAAACGAGGCTCCAGATAACACGATATATAATCAAATTTAGTCAGACATAAAAAAATCATATCAGGTCATCCCCAAAATGCACCTGATATGATTTTTTTTACTTTTGTTTTTCTTTTTCTTTTTCTTCGTTTCGGGTAAGTTCCACATCCGAATACTGCTCTCTAAAATAAGCAAGAATTCTTTCCAGAGATTCATTTAATAATTCATTTTCTTCCAATCCCATATCTTTTATGACTTTATCAATCATATTTTTATGGAATTCTTCATGTATCTCAAGGACCGGCTTTGCCTTGTTGGTATTAATTAATCTCTGAACCCTTTTGTCGGCGTCATCACGATATTTAACGACATATCCCTTTTTAATAAGACGGGAAATATTGGTACTCATCGTTCCCTGTGTAACCATCATTCTTGCAGCAATATGAGACATACTGTTATCGCTTGCTTTTGATATATTTTCAAGAATATGAACATCATTCATGGACAGGTCTATGCCCTTGCTTCTGATATTCCTCTCTTCAATATATAAAATAAACTGGAACAGACCCACTAATAATTCATTTAATGTATGCCTTGGTGTGCTCATTGCCATCTCCTTCAAGAACCGGTTGAATTAAACAATTATCAGTATATCATATTATCGCTTCTTTAAGAACATCATCCATTGTCATTGCATAAACTATCTTCATATCGCCGATAATTTCAGGATCCAATTCCTCTACGTCCCCTCTGTTTGCCGCAGGCACGATGACCTTCGTCATACCGGCCTTATTGGCTGCCAGAAGTTTTTCTTTAAGTCCGCCTATAGGAAGTACAATGCCCGTAAGAGTAACTTCGCCCGTCATGGCAACGTCTCCCGCAACCTTCTTTCCCGTTAACACGGAATAGAAAGCAGTAGACATTGTAACACCTGCGGAAGGTCCGTCCTTAGGCACGGATCCCGCCGGAATATGCAAGTGTATCGTCTTAGTGTTGAAACGCTCATCTTCCGTATCCGTTACAATAGAGCGAACAAACGAAAGAGCAATTCTTGCTGATTCCTTCATAACATCGCCCATCTGTCCCGTTAAAATAAGGTCTCCCTTACCAGGCATTTCATTTACCTCGAGTTCAATAACGGTACCGCCTACCTTGGTCCATGCAAGGCCGTGAACTCTTCCGACCATAGGAACATGATTGAATTCAGGTTTGTGAATCTTCTGCCTGCCCAGGTATTCTTCGAGATTATCCTTTGAAACCGTTAATTTCTCAGACTTTAATACTCCTTCATTATACAGTTTCCTTACTGCCTTACGGCATATGGTTGCAATATTTCTTTCAAGACTTCTTACTCCGGCCTCCATGGTGTACTCATTAATAATCGAACTTATTGCATCATCCGTTATTACGAGATTGTCGCCGGTAATACCGTTTTTCTGTAACTGTTTAGGAATTAAATGATCCTTTGCTATATGAAGTTTTTCATTCTCCGTATAACTGTTCAGTTCGATAATTTCCATACGGTCAAGAAGAGGTTCGCTCATTGTGGATAAATCATTGGCAGTGCATATAAATAATGCTTTTGAAAGATCAAAAGGCAATTCAACATAGTGATCCACAAAATGTGAGTTCTGCTCGGCATCAAGTACTTCAAGAAGTGCCGCGGATGTATCGGAACGGTAATCCGTTCCGACTTTATCAATCTCATCAAATAATATAAGCGGATTTTTAACCTTTGCATCAATTATTCCGTTTATTATTCTTCCCGGAATTGCTCCCACATAAGTTCTTCTGTGTCCTCTGATTTCAGCTTCATCCTTAACGCCGCCGAGAGCAATTCTTACGTATTCCTTACCCAGAGCCTTTGCCACAGATTGCGCAATGGAAGTCTTACCTGTTCCCGGAGGGCCGAATAAACATATTATAGGAACATCTCCGCTGTTTGTAATATTTCTTACCGCAAGAGAATCGATAATTCTCTCCTTCACCTTTTGAAGACCGTAATGTTCTTCGTCAAGCACCTTTTGAACAACATCCAAATCATTTCTCTCGGGTGTTTCCGTTTCCCATGGAATATCCAAAAGAGTATTAATATATGTACGGCTTACATTTGATTCCGGAGAACTGTCGGATAATTTCTTAAATCTCTTGATCTCTTTTTCAATCTTCTCTTTTACTTCTTCCGGAGCATCCAGCTCTTCGAGTCTTCTGGTGAATTCCTCATCCTCCGTTTCGCCGTCGTCTCCGTACAATTCCTTATTAATTTCTTTAAGCTGTTCCTTAAGGACAAACTTTTTGTGGCTTTCGTCCATGTTTTGACGGACTCTCTGATCAATATTTCTCTTTATTCTCTCAATGTTTAGTTCATTGGAGATAGTGGATCCTAATATCTCAAAACGCGGATTAAGGCTTGAAAGTTCCAAAAATGACTGCTTAATCTTGTAGTCAATCGGAATATTTGCCACAATTGATTCCATGAGTTCCGAGAGTCTTTCAATTTTTATCCACTTTGAAATGAGCGTTCTCTTATATTGATCCGTCATTTCCGAAAGCTGCATATATTCACCCATTATGGTTCTGAGCTCTCTTTTAAGCGCCTCCGTAACTATCGGATCGTTGTCCTCTTCCCTTTGAATGATATTTATGTCTTCGGGATGTACCGTAACCGTGTCGTATTCTTCATCGATGTGCACATCTTTTATCAATGCTTTTCTTATGCCGTTAACATTGAATTGGGCATATCCCTTTTCTCTGTCAATGACATCATTTACTTCGCATATTGTTCCTGTTCCGAAAAAAGGTTGTGGTCCTGATTCCTTCTTTGTTGCAACAAATACAAGCTTATTATCGCTTTCGAATCCTTTCTTTGACGCGCTTATATTTTTGTCACCTGAGATTATTACCGAAAGAAAACCTCCCGGAATAACCGTTGCTTTTTCAACAACAACAAGCGGCAACTCATAATCAACAAGTTCTATATCTATCATGGCCACCTCCGATTTAATTATTCTTTTTTATCTTTATATTCTATTAACGGTTCCTTCCCTTCGATAACCGATTCTTCCGTTATTGTACACTTTGAAATGTTATCGTCGGAAGGTATGTTAAACATTACATTTCTCATTACGGATTCAAGGATTGCCCTGAGACCTCTGGCGCCTGTATTTCTCTCAAAGCTCTTTTTTGCTATTGCTTTGAGGGCTTTTTCTTCAAACACCAGTTCAACTCCGTCCATTTCAAACAGAGCCTGGTATTGCTTTACTATTGCATTCTTAGGTTCCGTAAGAATTCTTATAAGAGCATCTTCATCAAGTGAATCCAATGCCACTATAACAGGTATTCTTCCGACGAATTCCGGAATAAGTCCGTATTTGATAATATCCTGAGGCAATGCTTCATGATACAATTCGCCTACCGTCTTCTCTTCCTTTGAAGCCAGTTCCGCTCCGAATCCTATGGAATTGGAATTCATTCTTCTCTCAATTATCTTGCCGAGCCCGTCAAATGCTCCTCCGCATATAAATAAAATATCCGTTGTATCAATCTGAATAAGTTCCTGCTGAGGATGTTTTCTTCCTCCCTGAGGCGGAACACTCGCAACAGTACCCTCAAGTATCTTTAAAAGGGCCTGCTGAACGCCTTCTCCGGACACGTCTCTTGTAATGGAAACATTTTCTGATTTCTTGGAAATCTTATCTACTTCATCAATATATATAATTCCTTTTTGAGCTCTTTCAATGTCAAAATCAGCTGCTTGAATGAGCTTAAGAAGGATGTTTTCCACATCCTCGCCTACATATCCCGCCTCCGTAAGGGCCGTTGCATCGGCAATGGCAAACGGAACGTTGAGAAGCTTTGCAAGGTTTTGGGCAAGAAAAGTCTTACCGGAACCTGTAGGACCGAGTAATAAAATATTACTCTTTTGTATATCCACATCGGAATCCGTCTTATGTAATATTCTTTTATAGTGATTGTATACCGCTACGGCAAGAGATACCTTAGCTTCATCCTGACCGACAACAAAGTCGTCCAGGTATTCTTTTATCTCTTTTGGCTTCAAAAGCTTGATATCTTCGAGATCGCCTTCGAAGGAATCGTAATCACTTCCATTCACCAACTGTTCATTAATGATTTCCGAGCATATATCTACGCATTCATCGCAAATATATACCCCGTTAGGACCTTGAATTAATTTTTTAACTAAACTCTGTTTTTTATTACAAAACGAACAGCGAAGTTCATCATCATTCTTTTTTCCAGCCATAATACTCCATTTCGAAATATAATATCACCCACATATATTTTATTGCATAAAATTATATTGATATCAATACACAATTACGCTCATATAAGCAATAATTATACATATTACCTGATTACTAAATATTCATATAATAGATAAAATAAGGGACTGTGCCACAAAAGGCAAGCCCCTTATTAAAATATAATAACAAAACCGCTATACGGTAAGAACACGGTATAAATACTTATTTAGATATTATCTGATCTGTCAGTCAATTACTTTTCCCTGTTCTCTACTATTCTGTCGATAAGGCCGTATTCAAGCGCTTCCTGCGCCGTCATGTAGTTATCACGTTCGGTATCAACTTCAAGTTGCTCAAATGTCCTGCCTGTATTAGCTGCAAGAATCTCATTAAGTTTCTTTCTTGTTTTCAAAATTTCTTCGGCAACGATTCTGATTTCAGTTTCCTGTCCTCTCGCTCCTCCGGATGGCTGGTGAATCATAATCTCAGCATTAGGAAGCGCAAGTCTCTTGCCCTTTGTACCGCCGGATAAAAGGAATGCTCCCATACTTGCGGCCATTCCGATACATATTGTTGATACGTCGCACTTAATGTAATTCATAGTGTCGTATATAGCAAAGCCGGCTGTTACAGATCCACCGGGACTGTTGATATATAAATAAATATCCTTTGTCGGATCTTCGGATTCCAGGAATAATAACTGTGCAACAACAAGACTTGCCGTTGCGTCATTAACTTCTTCACCCAAGAAAATAATTCTGTCTTTTAAAAGTCTGGAATAGATGTCATAGGATCTTTCACCCTGACCTGTCTGTTCAACGACGTAAGGAACTAATGCCATAATTACACCTCCGTTTCAATGTATGTAAATTGTAGAATAACACCGACTATAAATTCAGCCGGTGTTAATTCTTATTATATATCAGCTTATAAATCAGCAAATATTAGTTTTCAGCCTCTTCCGCCTTCTTTGTTGAAGTCTTCTTTGTTGAAGTCTTCTTTGCAGGCTTTTTCTCTTCTGAAGCTTCTTCCTTATCTGCGGCTTTCTTTGCCGTTGTCTTCTTTGCAGGCTTCTTCTCTTCTGCTTCTTCCTTGTCTGCAGTCTTCTTTGCAGTTGTCTTTCTTGTTGTCTTCTTAGCAGGCTTCTTCTCTTCCGCTTCTTCCTTGGCAGCCTCTTCAGCCTTAGCCTCAACCTCAACAGCTGTATCTACAACAAGGTCTATTGCCTTACGGATTGCGGCATCTTCTCTGATCTGAGCTCTTGCTTCATCGTCAAGAATGTTCTTGAAGTCTGACAATTCAATATTGTAATTCTTAGCCTGTGATTCAAGTTCCTTTTCAAATTCTTCATCGGAAACTTCGATTCCCTCAGCCTTAACAATAGCTTCTACCGCATATCTCTGCTGTAATCTCTTTAACGCATCCGGTCTCATTGTATCTCTTAACTGATCCATTGTTGCGCCTGCATACTGGAGATACTGCTCTACGGACATGCCCTGCTGCTCAATGCTTCTCTGGAAATCATTAATCATTCTTGTAATCTGATCGTTAACGATAGGCTCTGCAATGTCCATCTTAGCGTTTGCAATAACCTGATCGATGGCAAATCTTTCCTTAAGATTCTTTGCATTGATTCTCTTATTTTCTTCAAGATTCTTCTTAACAGAATCTTTGTATTCGGCAAATGTATCGAATTCTGATACATCCTGTGCAAATTCATCATCAAGTGCAGGTAAAATCTTCTCTTTGATTTCCTTAACAACTACCTTGAATACGGCTTCCTTGCCCTTAAGAGCTTCTGCCTGGTAATCTTCAGGGAATGTAACCTTAACGTCCTTCTCGTCTCCTACGGATAAACCGATAAGCTGATCTTCAAAATTGTCAATGAATGTATGTGATCCGATTGTAAGAGGATAGTTCTCACCCTTGCCTCCCTCAAAAGGAACATCATCGATAAATCCTTCAAAATCGATTGTTACGATATCCTTATCCTGAACAGGTCTTCCCTCAACAGCCTCTGTTCTTGAGTTCTGATTCTGTGTCTTTTCGATTTCGGCGTTAACTTCGTCATCACTTACGGATGTTTCCTGCTTAACAACCTCAACACCCTTGTATGTACCGAGTTCAACTTCAGGCTTAACGGCAACATCGGCCGTAAACACCATTGGGTTCTCATCATCCATCTTGATAACCTTTAAGATTGGATGTGATGCAATGTCAAGTCCGCTTTCTTTAGCGGCTGCTTCATATAATTCAGGTACTATCTCATCTGCAGCGTCGTTATAGAAAACAGTCTTTCCGTACATCTGCTCAATGATTTTACGAGGAGCTTTTCCCTTTCTGAATCCCGGAACATTAACACGGTTTCTAACCTTTTTATATGCTCTTTCAATACCCTTTTCAACTTCCTCAGCCGATGCCTCAACAACGAGACGGTACATATTCTTATCACCTAATTGCTCAACCTTAACGTTCATGTTTTTAAAGAATTCCTCCCAAAAATTTAAAATAGTAAAATACTTTTAAAATGTAAAATACTTTCAAAATTCACATGCTGAGAATTATAACATATAAATAATCAGTATTACAACATTTAATGACTCCATTAAATACAATAGTTATCATATATTTTTCTGTGATCTTCCATCATGTCGGACTGTGAAGGAGCGTGAGCGGTACATACAATGTACTTTTTGCCGTTTTTCTCTACTTCAACCACCATACATGACCTTGCCTCGGTTGTATAACCTGTCTTTCCGCCCAATAATTTTACGTTGTTGATATTATATCTGTAAAAATATTTATAAACCAGGCTGTACAGTCCGATACCGTTTTCATGCATGGACGGTGTCGACATAAAATATCTTTCGGCCGAAAGAACCGGAGCCGCATCGACATTTTGCATTGCATAATTTAACAATACGGCAATGTCGCAGGCAGTGGAATAGTTGTTCTCGTCGTGCAAACCTACCGGATTGGTAAAATGGGTGTTCTTAAGACCCATCATCAGTGCTTCGAGGTTCATAAGATCAGCAAAGTACTTAAAATCCACGTTATCAGTGGTTGCCGCCGCAATACCGAGAGCCGCGTCACCGCCTGACGGAAGTATCAGTCCGTAATACAAATCCTTTGCGCTGACCTTTTCGCCTACCAGCAGACCCGCAAGCGACGCGCCGCTTACATAACAATAGTCGGATGCTTCCAATGTAAATTCATACACTTTATCCGGACTGCTTATAAAATCGTTGGCGGTAAGCAGAGTCATAACCTTTGTCATGGAAGCGGGATACATCTTTGCGCTATCCGCTTTACCCGCGATAAACTCATTTTTCTCAACATCAAGCACTGCCGCAAAATCCGATGTTATATCTTTCATTTCTTTATATGATGCGGATCTGTACGGATATGCCATGTCCTGCAAAATGGTTTTTGTCCTGTTGGAATTATTTTGAGACGTAAATGCCTCTGTTTCGTTGTTTACATCTGATTCGCCGTTTGCACCGGATTCGGCGCCGCTCTGCGCTTCGTCAGCCATGGTAGAAGTCCTTCCGCCGGCAAATGAAAATAAGACCACCGAAACAACGACGGCAACAGCCGCAAGGACGGTTAGAAAAAGCGTTGTCTTTATTCTTCTTTTCCGCGCTCTTTCCTTTTTTTTCAGGTTTAATTTATACTTTCTAAGGTATTCTTTTTCCTTATCTCTGTTGTCATTTTTTTGCATTCAATATCCCTTTTCCCTTTAATTCAGTAATTTTTTCTCGGATTCTTCGAGATATTGAAGTTCCACTCCGAGTTCCACTGCGCTGTTTTCATCTTTAAGGTATTCAACCAATGCAAGCCCCAGATCCACGGCAGTTCCCATTCCTCTTGCCGTTATAATATTCCCGTCTGCAACTACCCTTGCAGGAGCTTTGTGTACCTTTGCTCCGATAAGCTTACTTTCAAATCCCGGGAATGCGGTTGCGTTCTTTCCTTCAAGGAGCCCCCATTCTCCCAGCACACTCGGAGCCGCGCATATTGCGGCTATTCCCTTCCCCTGATCCGACTGCGAAATAAAAAGCTCTTTTAATCCCTCAACCTCCTTATATGAAGGTGTGCCCGGCCCTCCGGGAAGAAAAAGGATGTCCGCTTCTTCACTTTCATCATTAAACAGTCTGTCGGCTTCCACAATAATATTTTGGGCGCTTGTAACCTTTGTATCCCCCGTAACGCTGACAATGTCAACTGTTATACCCGCTCTTCTTAATATATCTATAACAGCCATGGCTTCTACGGTTTCAAAGCCGTCTGTTAAATATGTATTTACTTTCATATCTTTATCTCCAATATTACATATATTTTACATTGGTTCTATTATATGTGTTTTGGATGTTTTTTCATATAGTTTTTATACAAAAATATAAATTTGAAAACTTCACGACTTTACAAAAAAATCTCCCCAAACAGAGTAGTTCTGCTTAAGGAGATTTTTCTTATATCTCGTAATTAACGTAAAATATTTATACTGCTAAGACTTATTTACCCTTTTTCCTTTGACGGAATAAAAAATGTCCTTACAACCGGAGTTTTCTCCAGCATCTTAAGAATAAAGTAGGTTGCCGCCGCATATATAGGCGCCGAAACAAGCTGCTTGACTACTCTTGCACCCATAAGAGCGATGAATCCCTTTCCGTAGAGTATATTAAGCCATAAGCTGTTCATAAGTATATATACAAGTACCATATTAATCACTTCGGCAAGAATAACTCTCCACAAACTGACTTTTTTCTTATAAAAGAACAGTCCGTAAATAACGGCCGTAACCACATTGCTGATTGTAAATCCCGGGAAAAAAGCACCCGTCGGTTTTACAAGCCAACCTAAAATGTCTGTTGCCGCTCCGACTACTCCGCCCCATACCGGACCGATTATATAACCTGCCACGGCAAATACAAATGATGTAAATCTTACTTCCGCAATGTTGCTTATCGGAAGCTTGAAGAAGCTCAACACCGTTCCGAGGGCAATAAGAAGCCCGGCTACGGCAATCAGTTTTGTACTCTTACTTTTCATAAAAAAAACCTCCTTTGCAGTTCTCGTAAACTACATAGGAGGTTATCTGTATATTCAGGATAATTCTCTATAACTATGTAGCAGCGGGATGCGAAATTAAAACCGCAGATAAATCCTTCGTCTGTGCAGCAACTCCCCGTCCGCACAGCACTTCACGCTTTAATTTCTACTCTGCAATATAATATTATGTCATTCAAAATTATGAACAACAAATCATTTGTTACGAAGATAAGTTAACAAATGAAACTAATAAAGTCAAGTACATGGACTGATGATTTTCAGGCATGTACGGCATCTGCCATGCTCTTTATATACTCACCCACATGCTTCGGAGCGTTCTCTCCCTCTTTTTCGATAATCTTTATTATCGCACTTCCTACTATCGCTCCGTCTGCCGTTGACGCCATTTTTGCGGCCTGTTCGGGCGTGGATATACCGAATCCGACTCCTACGGGTACATCCGTTACGCTTTTTATTTTTTTGCAAATGGCACCGATATCCGTTGTTATGGAACTTCTTACACCCGTAACTCCGAGAGATGACACAAGATATATAAATCCCTTTGCTTCACTTGCTATTTCCGTAATCCTGTCTTCTGATGTAGGAGCAATAAGAGAAATTAAGTCTACTCCGTGCAAGGTTAAAACGGAGTCAAATTCTTCCTTTTCCTCATACGGAACGTCCGGAAGTATTACTCCCTGTATTCCGACACTTTCACATTTTTTTGCAAATTTTTCAATTCCGTATGAATATAAAACATTTGCATATGTCATAAATACCATGGGTATACTGACTTTTTCCCTGATTTCCTCTACCATATGGAATATTTTATCCGTTGTAACTCCGCCTTTAAGAGCTCTTTCATTTGCTCCCTGTATTGTAACCCCCTCTGCCGTTGGGTCTGAAAACGGAATACCGAGTTCTATAAGATTTGCGCCTGCTTCAACGGCGCTGTAAACTACTTCCTTTGTGGTTTCGAGATTCGGATCGCCGCATGTTATAAACGGGATAAATGCCTTACCCTTTGAAAATGCGTCTGCGATATTGATTTTATTCATAAATATCCTCCCCTCTGTATCTTGCCATTGCGGCGCAGTCCTTATCACCGCGTCCGGATACATTTACCACTATTATTTTATCTTTCATTTTCGGAGCGATTTTTATGGCATACGCTATTGCATGAGCCGATTCTATTGCGGGTATGATTCCTTCCGTTCTTGATAAATATTCAAAGGCATTTACCGCTTCTTCATCCGTAATCGCTACATATTCCGCTCTTTTTATGTCATGTAAATATGCATGTTCAGGCCCTATTCCCGGATAATCCAGTCCTGCCGATATCGAATATACCGGAGCAATCTGTCCGTATTCATCCTGACAGAAATATGATTTCATACCATGGAATATTCCGAGCCTTCCCGTATTTATCGTAGCTGCCGTATCAGCCGTATCTATACCTCTTCCCGCAGCTTCAGCCCCGATTAATTTAACTTCTTTGTCTCCGATAAAGTTATAGAATGCCCCTATTGCATTGGAGCCTCCTCCGACACATGCGATTACAGCATCCGGAAGCCTTCCTTCAGCTTCCGTTATCTGTTCTTTTATCTCTTTTGATATTACGGATTGAAAATCTCTTACGATAGTAGGAAACGGATGAGGTCCCATAACTGAACCCAGACAATAATGTGTGTCGTCTATTCTGCTCGTCCACTCTCTCATACATTCCGAGACAGCGTCTTTAAGAGTCTTTGTTCCGGACTCTACTGGAACCACATCCGCACCCAACAGTTTCATTCTGTATACATTTAACGCCTGTCTCTCACAATCGACAGCGCCCATATATATAACGCACTCCATTCCGAGCAGTGCCGCTGCCGTAGCTGTCGCAACTCCGTGCTGACCCGCTCCCGTTTCCGCTATAAGTCTTGTCTTTCCCATCTTTTTTGCAAGAAGCGCCTGTCCAAGTACATTGTTTATCTTATGTGAACCTGTGTGATTTAAGTCTTCCCTTTTAAGGTATATCTTTGCTCCGCCCAGGTCTTTTGACATTTTTTCTGCGTAATAGAGTCTTGAAGGTCTTCCTGCATACTCATTTAATAATCTGTTTAATTCATCGTTAAAATCTTTATCATCCTTATATCGGTTATATGCTTCTTCCAACTCGATGACGGCATTCATAAGTGTTTCCGGCATATATTGTCCGCCGTGAATACCGAATCTGCCCCGGCTTTTTTTACTTGCTTCCATTTATTCTCCTCACATTCTCAACAGTTAACAACATTTTTTTCAAGTCTTTTCTTTTATCCGTCTCTATGCCGCTGCTTAAATCCACGGCAAAAGGCAACTTACCGCTAAGTGACTTTATTTTTTCCGGAGTCAGTCCGCCTGCAAGAATATATTCTCTCTCAAAATCGTCAAGCACATGTCTGTCAAATGCAACTCCGGATCCCTTCCCCGAATCAAATAATACTTTATCCGCTTTGGAATCCTTTGCATTTTTTAGTACAGCCTTTAACTTCTCACTGTCGCTTATTACTCCTGACAATTCAAAAACTTTCCAAATTTCTTTATTGTCTGTCATTGACTTAAGTTCAGATATATATTCATCCGTTTCCGATCCGTGCAGCTGCGCCGTATCTATTACATTTCTGTTTAACAGGTCGGCAACAATATCCAAATCTTCATTGAGAAAAACCCCTACTTTCTTAATCTCGGGATTCACCTCCGAAGACAGCTTCTCCAATTGTCCTACACTTACATTTCTGTGACTTTCAGGTACATTTACTATAAATCCGACATAATCCGGTTTTGCGATATTTGTATATTCTATGTCCCGTTCACTCCACATTCCGCATAATTTCACTAACATTACACTGCTCTCATTTCTCTGATTGTCTCAGGAATGTTTTTTGATCTCATAAGGACTTCACCCATAAGCACCGCATCTGTTCCGGAATTCTTCAGCGTTTTAATATCCTCTGCGGATGATATTCCCGATTCGGCAACAAATAATATTTTCTCAGGCACCTTTTCCTTAAGAGTGAGGGCATTTGAAATATCAACGGAGAAATCTTTGAGATTTCTGTTATTTACTCCTATTATGTCCGCCCCTGCATCAATTGCCGAATTTATCTCATTCTCGTTATGAGCTTCCACAAGAACATCAAGCCCTATGTTTTTAGCGGTTGATATATATGATTTCAAATCTTCCGGTTCCGTAATGGCGGCTATAAGGAGAATTGCGTCCGCTCCCATAAGCCTTGCCTGATATATTTGATATTCATCAACCACAAAATCTTTTCTCAACATAGGCGTATCCGCACGCTCCCTTACGGTTACAAATATATCGTCGCTGCCAAGAAAATAATCAGGTTCAGTAAGGCATGATATGCAATCCGCTCCCGCATCTTCATATTCTTTTGCGATTTCTATATACGGGAAATTCTTTGATATTACTCCCTTTGACGGTGATGCTTTTTTTATTTCGCATATAAATGACAGACCGGGTTTTTTTATTGCATTATAGAATCTGCCGTTTCCGAATCTATCTAAATTGTCATATCCTGCATCATATATTCTTTTTAATTCTTCAAGGGAGAACAATGATTTATTTCTTTCCACTCTCTCCCTTGTGGAACGCGCTATTTCATCAAGTATTGTTTCGCTCATGGTTTGCCCTCCCTTTTATATACATTTCATAATATGTTCATTTACGCAAATTGTTTGGAAAATGTAATTATTTCGTTCATCTTCTCTATCGCCCTGCCGTCGTCAATTATTTTTTCCGCCGTTTTTATTCCCGATTCCAACGATTCTGCTCTGCCTGAAACATAGATTGCGGCTCCCGCATTGAGACATACGGCATTTCGTTTTCCGCCCCTTAATTTTCCGTTAAGTATGTTTCTTGTTATTTCGGCATTTTCTTCCGGAGTTCCTCCGATCAGTTCCGCCTTATCACATCTTTTATATCCGAAATCCTCAGGTTGAATCTCATATTCTCTAAACCAGCCTTCTCTTAATTCGCACACATATGTACTGTCGCTTGCGGATATTTCATCCAGACCGTCCATACCGTAAACCGTCATTCCTCTTTTGACTCCGAGGTTTGATAACACTCTGCTCATCGGTTTTACCAAGGCTTTGTCATATACTCCCAACACCTGTGTACTTGCCTTTGCGGGATTGGTAAGAGGCCCCAATATGTTAAATATCGTCCTTATTCCGAGCATTTTTCTGACAGGCGCAACAAATTTCATGGCAGAATGATATTTGACGGCAAAAAGAAAACAGAAATTATATTTTTCCAACATCTCCAAACTCTTATCTTTATCGAGTGTTATGTTTAATCCCAATTTCTCTAATACATCCGCCGCTCCGGATTTTGATGACGCCGCCCTGTTGCCGTGTTTTGCAACTTTAACTCCCGCGGCGGCCGCAACGAATGCCGATGTTGTTGATATATTAAATGAATTGGATTTGTCTCCTCCCGTTCCCACTATCTCGGTAATATCCGCGTATGTTTCAATGGTATCTGCATGATTGCGCATTGAAAGCGCTCCTGCCGTTATTTCTTCTGTGGTTGCACCTTTTATTTCAAGTGCCGTAAGAAATGATGCCGTTTGAATGTTATCGGCTTCTCCCCCCATAATTTCATCCATTACGGATATCATTTCGGCACGTGTTAAATCCTGCCCTTCGACAAGTTTCGATATTGCTCCGTTAATCATGGTTACTCCCCCTCCGAAAAGTTTTTATGTTAAAATCTCTTTCATTAAAAGCTTTTATTGTTCATGAATGTTTTTCGGTATTTAATCACACCGTACTTTACGATGTTTTATGTCTCATATTTATATTTCGTGTATTTGCGTTTTATGTTTTATAAAGTTTCAAAAAAATTTTTTATCATTGTATGTCCGTCCGGCGTAAGTACGGATTCCGGATGAAATTGCAGCCCGACTATGTTGTAATCTTTATGCTCAACAGCCATTACTTCGCCGTCTTCGGTTCTTGCGGTAACCCTTAATTCATCCGGTAAAGTACTTTCCACTGCCGCCAAAGAATGATATCTTGCCACTTTAAACGGCTGCTCTATTCCGTCAAATATCTTACTGTTTTCACTTTTTACAAAGGAGACTTTACCGTGCATCAGTTCCTTTGCATAACTTACTGTTCCTCCGAACGCCTCGCAAATTGCCTGATGTCCTAGACAAACTCCCAGTATGGGATATAATCCCTTAAGCTCCTTAACCACGTCTTCACATATTCCGGCGTCTTTCGGTTTCCCGGGACCCGGACTTAAAAATATTGCTTCCGGATTAAGTTCTTTAATATTATTAATCGTAATCTCATCATTTCTTACGACCTTTATGTCATCTCTGAATGAAGCAAGAAGCTGATATAAGTTGTAAGAAAAACTGTCATAATTATCTATCAGCAAAACCATATCAATTACTTCCTTTCTTTATTGCTTCCACAACGGCTTTTGCCTTGTTTATTCCTTCCATGTACTCGTTCTCCGGAACGGAATCATATACTATTCCGGCTCCGCTTCTGACGCAAATCATGCCGTCTTTTTTATAAACGAGTCTTATTCCTATTCCCGTATCAAGATTGCCCGCAAAATCAATATATCCTACGGCACCGCCGTATATACCGCGCTTTCTTTCTTCCAATTCTTCAATAATTTCACATGCTCTTATTTTAGGAGCTCCCGAAAGAGTACCGGCGGGAAGGATTGAATCTATTGCATTTACGGCATCGCAGTCGTCTCTTATCTGTCCGACAACCGTGGAACCTATGTGCATTACATGTGAAAACCTCTCAATCGCCATATATTTTTCAACTTTCACAGTTCCCGGCTTTGAAATCTTTCCTATGTCGTTTCGTCCCAGATCCACAAGCATGTTGTGTTCCGCACACTCTTTTTCATCACTTAAGAGTTCTTCTTCTATGATCTTGTCTTCCGCAGGTGTAGAACCTCTTTTCCTTGTTCCCGCGAGAGGGAATGTATATACTTCTCCGTTTTCCAGCTTTGCAAGTGTTTCCGGAGATGCACCGGCAATTTCAACATCGTCACTCGAGAAGTAAAACATATAAGGAGAAGGATTGGTCGTCCTTAATATTCTGTATGTATCAAACAGTGAACCTTCCGCTTTTGCCGTAAGAGGATTGGAAAGTACCACCTGAAATATGTCTCCCTCTTTTATATAATGTTTTGCCTTATTGACCATTTCGCAAAATCTTTCTTTGTCATACTCAGGCGTAAGTTCACCGTCTAATGTAAGCTTTTCAAATATGTGGCGTTTGTCGCTTCCGAGAAGTTCCGCCATTTTCTTTAATCTTTCAACGGCGTCTGCATATAAATCGTCAATTGATTCATTTCCGTCCGGTCTGTTAACTCCGGTAATAAGTTTTATTTTTTGTTCATCATTGTCAAATACAACCATGGAATTGAATAACATAAGGTCAACATCCCTGAAGCCCTCTCCCTTTTTGTTTGAGAACTTAAGACTCGGTTCGGCATATTTTATGTAATCATATGAAAAATATCCCACAAGTCCCCCCGAAAGAGGCGGAAATCCCTGAATCATCGGACTCCTGTATTGTTTTATGATTTCTCTTATTTTATCTCCGGGATGAGCCACTTGTATTTTTTTTACATCCGTTCTTTTATTTCCTTCCATTTGAGAAATTGTCATTTCTCCGTTAAGGCATGTGATTTCCGTTTCCGGTTCAAATCCGATAAATGAATATCTTCCCCATCTGTGGGTATTGTCTGCGCTTTCAAATAAAAACACGTGATCGTATACGGCCTTTGCTTTTCTTACCGCTTCGACAGGTGTAAGGCTGTCGCTTAATATTTCCATACATATGGGAATTCTTCCGTAATCTTTGTTTTCAAAATACTTCTTTACCTCACTTGCCGTCGGATAAGTTTCTGACGGATAAAAAGAATTAATGTCTGACATATGTGCTCCTTTTATAAATAATAAGTAATTTTAATTAGTGTAATTTATGTAATACATTGCCGTTTTGAAGAGAACATTGTTTTTGAAAACAACAAAAAATCCCGTCCTCAACAAACAAAGGTTTGTCAAGGACGGGATTTTATTCCCGCGGTGCCACCTTGAATTCACGACATCAGTCGCGCACTTAACGGAGTACCATCATACTCCCTGTGATTAACGCTCACATCACGTTGCAGAATACTGGGCATATAAATGCTGTTGACTGCACCCTCAGCGGTCCATTTGAAAAGCTGTTACTGCCCGGCTCTCACCTGCCCGAACTCTCTGTAAGCACATATCTTAACGTTATCTCCGCATCAACGGTTTATGTTATTCATTTAATTTGTTTGGTATGGTAGCAGAAAAATTAACATATGTCAATAAATCCGACAATTTGTATCTTAAAAAATACTTACTGCAAAATCCGTTAACCGTATATTTTAACTGTCTACTCCTTAACTGTTATAACCGGAGCTGTCCATTTATTGATTCTATCCATATCAGGATAATATATTCTCATATATAAATGAAATTCATCTTCATTTACCGGAAGCCAGTTTGATACATTTTCAGGTTCATTGGCAGAAACCGTAATATAGAATGTTCCGTCGTCATTAATCGCATAGTATGAACGGTCATTAATGCAATAGCGTTTTAAATGGTTGTCTATAAGAAAGTCGTCGCTTCCGTACGCCGTAACCGACCAGAAACCTTTTTCAAGTACGGGTGGCACCGAACTGAAATGTATACGATATGTATGCTTTCCGCTCATCCTTTCTCCCGTATCGTCCGTATCTGTTTTAGCATACAGCGCTACATCTAATGTGTTTGCTCCCAATCCTCCGAGAGCTATCATTGCACGATAATCATATTCCGTTCCGAAATCTCCTATAGGACGTCCGAAATAACTCCACTGTCCCATTTTTACCGAAAATTTCGAGCCCTTTCGTATTAATTCATCTTTCAGTCCTTTGATAAAATCACTCCAAAGCAATGGCACGTCCGCTCCTAAAATTTTTTTATCAAATTTAAGACCGGGACCGACATTAACTGCCGATATTTTTTTGAGTATATCCTTATCTTCTTTTGACGGAGGATTTTGTATCATTAATTCGTTGGCTTTTGTAAAAAATTCTTCAAATCCCATTGAAAACACCTTGTCAACCGGAACATAATCATTTTCTTTTTTATAAGTACCTTCGGGTGCTTTATATTCCTTCTCAGAAATATATGCAGACAACGGGACTAATGACATTTTGTTTTGTATTTCCGTTACGTTATCAATGTCATATCTGTTCTTAAGTATACATCTTCCTATAAACCATGCCGTATCTGTAGGTATATTTATTCTTGTAACTTCCTGAGGCAATATGCCGTTCCATACGGGGGATGTTATTGCATAGGATCCGGGCTTTGTAAGTACATCTGCCGTATTTGTCCATGCATCCAACAACTGCACATTAAAAAATCTGTCTGTATCGGGCATTGTAAATATTAAAGGTTCTACGCTGAGATCAAGCCATACCTGACTGTACACTGTGTCAACATTCGGAGTTACAACTGTTTTAAATTCAGCATCTGCCGTATTGTCTCCGTGCAAAAATTGATTAATCGGAACCTTACCGTTTCCCGGCCTTTCTGTATTTATTGAAACAGTCTTTGTTGCATCCATAAGTACGAGAGGAAATGCATAAATATACGCTTCTTTTAAAACAGACATTACATCAGATTGCTGCATACATTCCGAAGAACTTCCGCCTCCCGAAGTTTCGGGATAATTTGATCCTGTACATCCTGCAAGCGGTATATCCATACAATGTGCCAAAAACAAATTTTTTTTCATATATATCCTCCCTTTTATCGTAATTTACGTGGTTTGCCTTTTTCTTATACCACAACCGTACCGTTATATCTAACCTAATAGGTACTTATAAAAACAAATAAGTCTCTGACCGGGTGTAATTTATTCTCCGATTCTTCCGGGTAATGTTTTGCATAATTTACGATATTATTTTTCCAAATAATAAAATTATCAGGGCAAACAAAAAGAGACTGTGTACTACAGTCTCTTAAAAATGAACTAAAACATTAAGTTAATCCACATAATTTTAATATGTAATGCATAAACCGAATACGAAATTTAAAACTCTTTCTGTCCGATTTCAATTACTTTTTAACATGATGACCCGCATTCCACAGTCTGTCAGCCGTCGCTTCCCAGTCAGCTGCGTAATTTTCGCATTTACCGCAAAGGTGCTCAACAGGTTCAGGCGACTGTAAATCCGTAGACTTAGCGCCTGTCTCGTGAACCATCTGAACAAGCTTTTCAGGGTTCTCAAGCATAGGACACGGTTTTAAATGATTAGGGTTAAACGGCTGATTGTCCTTATAAGCCTTAAATAACGGCTGTTTTAAGCAGTCAAGCAGGCTCATGTCATGAATATTGGCGGATGAATAATGTATAAACACGCAAGGTTCCACATCACCGTTAGGATTAATATGACAGTAATACTTACCGCCTGCTATACATCCCGAAACGTATTCACCGTCATTCTGGAAGTCAACGGCAATAATAGGCTTACCGCCTTTTCCGCCTCTTATCTCCCTTACTCTGTTATACATATACTCTCTCTGTTCAGGTGAGAGCAACAAATCCGTTGAAGCGTCATTTCCTACAGGCATGTAGTGGAAATACCATGTATATTTAACGCCTTTTGAAATAATCATATCCAAAAATTCATCTGATGTTACAGTCTTATAATTAGAACTTGTATAACAAATGGATGTACCGAAGAGAAGCTTATGCTTTCTCATAATATCCATTGCATGCATAACTTTCTGGAATACGCCTTTTCCTCTTCTGAGATCGTTTACTTCCTCAAATCCCTCAAGAGATATTGAAGGAGCAATATTTCCCAATCTGACAACTTCTTCACAGAATGCGTCATCAATAAGTGTGCCGTTGGTAAATATATGGAATGAGCTGTACGGATGTTTTTCCGCAAGTTTGAGAATGTCCGCCTTACGAATAAGAGGCTCTCCTCCCGTCATAAGCCAGGCATATATACCCAACTCCTCTCCTTCCGTAATTACCCTGTCAAGATCTTCATACGAAAGCTGAATAAGGTTTCCGTATTCAGCAGACCAACATCCCGTACATTTTAAATTACATGCACTTGTAGGGTCGATAAGAATAATCCAAGGTATGGATACATCATGTTTCTTCTTAAGGTCCTGTGCAATACGGAATCCTCTGTATCCGGCCTCATATGCCGTATTAAGAGCTTTTCCCTTTATAATGTTTGGATGCACGTCGTTGAGCAGATTGTCAATATACTTCATCCACTTGCTGTCCGGCGAAGAACTGAAACCAAACATTTCATATGTAGCCGGACCCCAAATGTCGTACATAGTCTTTTTTACAAGATCGACAAGCTGCTTAATAGCCTTATTTCTATCAGAATGTGAATGTCTGATAACCGAATCAAGAACAGCTTCAAACATCTTTCTTTGTGCTTTATGAGCGAAATCTATCTTTGACATTATATAGCCTCATTAAATAATTATGCTGTGTGTTTGTTAAATACCTAAAATATCACACACTTCTTCTTTCATCTTATCCGCGGCGCATATTCTGTTATGACGGACAGGCGCCGTAATAATCTCCGATACTGCCTTTGGAACAGGTACTCCCGATATCTTTTCCAGTTCGCTAACCAATTCGAAATCGCCCTTATCGGCATATTTAGGGTCAATCGCTTCCATAACGCTCTTTGTAAACTTATACGGACTTGCCGTTGAGTCAACAATCGTAGGAGTTTTATCCCCCGTATCCGCAACATATTTGTTATAAACTGTTACCGCTACCGCAGTATGGGTGTCAAGGACATAATGTTCTTTCTCAAATACAGCCTTAATCGTGGCCTTGTCCTCATCTTCTGTTGCAAAACCGCCGTAGAATTCTCCTGCATTTGCAAAGCTTTCGGCAGAAACGCTGTAAACTCCCTTTGACGAAAGAGAATCCATATATTCCTTTGTCTTTTCAGCGTCCCTTCCCGTCATGAAATATATTAATCTTTCAAGATTGCTTGATACCAGTATGTCCATGGATGGAGAAGAAGTGAGAATGAATTCTCTGTTTTTATCGTATGTTCCGTTTTTAAAGAAATCATAAAGTACTTTATTCTCGTTTGAAGCACATATAAGCTTGTTAACGGGAAGCCCCATTTCCTTTGCATAATATGCAGCGAGAATATTTCCGAAATTACCTGTAGGAACAACAAAATTTACCTTGTCGCCGCTTTTTATCTTACCGTTCTTTAATAGAGTCTTATATGAATAGAAATAATAAACCACCTGTGGAACCAGTCTTCCGATATTAATCGAATTGGCTGATGAGAACTGATATCCGTTCTTATTCATTTTCTCCGCAAGTTCTTTATCATTAAAGATTTTCTTAACGCCTGTCTGTGCGTCATCAAAGTTTCCTTCGATTCCGACTACGTTTGTATTATCTCCTTCCTGAGTAAGCATCTGCTGCTTCTGAATCGGACTTACACCGTCTTTCGGATAAAATACAATTATACTTGTTCCCGGAACATCGGCAAAGCCGGCAAGAGCCGCCTTTCCCGTATCTCCTGAAGTAGCCGTAAGAATTACGATTTCATTATTTACATTATTCTTCTTTGCCGATACCTGCATAAGATACGGAAGTATGGATAAAGCCATGTCCTTGAAAGCAATGGTCTTACCGTGGAACAACTCCAATATGTATTCGTCCTTAAGTTCAACAAGCGGAGCAATTTCATCCGTATCGAATTTCTTATCGTATGCACTGTCGATGCAGTATTTTAATTCTTCCTCCGTAAAGTCCGTAAAAAACTGCTTCATAACTTCATATGCAACTTCACGGTAATTCATTTCCGTAAGAGCGTCCAATGAAACGCCGAGCTTAGGCATAACTTCAGGAACGAATAAACCTCCGTCATGGGATAAGCCCTGTAAAATAGCCTTTGATGCGCTCAGACTTACCTTATTATCTCTGGTACTTGTGTAATTCATATATTCCTCCGATGGTATTAAACACGGTAATTCTTATTTTTTGGCGTTGATGTAATTGATTAAACCTTCTGCATTTATAATTTTCTGCATAAACGGCGGAAAAGCCTGTCCCTTGTATGTCTTGCCCGTTGTTTTGTCGGTAATTATACCTGAATCAAAATCCACTTCAACTTCATCGCCTTCTTTGATTTCTCTTGAAGCTTCCGGACATTCCATAATCGGAAGACCGATATTTATTGAATTTCTGTAGAATATTCTCGCAAATGTCTCCGCAATAACGCAGCTTATTCCCGAGGCCTTAATCGCAATCGGAGCATGCTCTCTTGAAGATCCGCATCCGAAGTTCTTACCGCCGACCATTATGTCGCCCTTTTTAACTTTATTGACAAAATCCTTGTCAATATCTTCCATACAATGTAATGCAAGTTCCGCGGGATCTGATGAATTAAGATATCTTGCGGGAATAATTACATCCGTATCTACATTGTCACCGTACTTTATAGCATAACCTTTTGCTTCCATTAGCTCCTCCTACCGTTATAATCCAAGCTCAGCCGGCTGTGATAACTTACCTGTAACAGCACTTGCTGCGGCAACAGCAGGGCTTGCAAGGTATACTTCAGATTCTACATGTCCCATTCTTCCGACAAAGTTTCTGTTGGTTGTGGAAACACAACGCTCACCCGCCGCAAGAATTCCCATATATCCTCCGAGACACGGACCGCATGTTGAAGTACTTACTACTGCGCCAAATTCGATAAAGGTCTTAATAAGTCCCTCTTCCATGGCTTGTAAATAAATCTGCTGAGTGGCAGGTATTATAATTGCACGAACTCCGTCCGCAATCTTTCTGCCTTTCATTACTTCCGCAGCTTCTCTCATATCCTGGATATGTCCGTTTGTACATGATCCGATAACAACCTGATTAATAGGAATATCTCCGATGCTGTCAAATGTATGAGTGTTCTCCGGAAGATGAGGAAATGAAACAGTAGGCGTAAGTTCTGAAAGGTTAATGTCGTATACCGCAGAATATTCCGCGTCATCGTCCGCCGTATATTCAACCGGCTCTCTGTCGGAGTGTTCGGCGATGTATGCTCTTGTAACATCATCTACCGGGAATATACCGTTCTTTCCACCGGCTTCAATTGCCATGTTTGCAATGGTAAATCTGTCATCAATGGAGAGAGTCGCAACTCCGGGACCCGTGAATTCCATTGATTTGTAAAGCGCACCGTCCACGCCTATCATACCTATAATATGAAGTATTACATCTTTACCGCTTACCCACTTAGGAAGTTCTCCGGTTAAATTGAACTTAATGGCTTCGGGTACTTTAAACCATGCCTTACCGGTTGCCATTCCGGCAGCCATGTCAGTTGAACCGATACCTGTAGAAAACGCTCCGAGTGCACCGTATGTGCATGTATGAGAATCCGCGCCGATAACCACGTCTCCTGATACAACAAGTCCTTTTTCCGGGAGAAGCGCATGTTCTATACCCATTTGTCCTACTTCAAAGTAATTGGTAATGTTATTTTCTTTGGCAAATTCACGGACCATCTTACAGTGTTCTGCAGATTTAATATCCTTATTAGGAACAAAGTGATCGGGTACCAGAGCAATTTTATCTTTATTAAAAACCTCTTTGTTCTCAAATTTAGCCAACTCTTTAATTGCAACGGGTGATGTAATATCATTTCCCAATACCAAATCCAAGTCGGCCTCTATTAAATCTCCTGCCTTAACGCTTGAAAGTCCGGCATGTTTAGCCAATATTTTTTGAGTCATTGTCATTCCCATAACTCGAATCCTCCTTTTTTGCATTTTTTCATTGTATACTATAAAAAATTATTAAGCAACTACGGAGATTTGCTTAATATCCGTCTGATTTTCCGATTATGGCATTATATTATAAATATAGCCACAGAAACAACAGATTGTGTAAAAACTTATACATCAAAATATGCAATCAGGATGCAAATATTTAAATGTTTAAATAAATATCCCCAAAAAAGCACCTCAGTACACATCAGAATGCGTAATAGAGGTGCTTTCATATTCTAATTAAGGAATTAAATTAGTCATTCTTATGAAGTTCTTTATACTCTTCTGAATTAACTTTTACAAGATGTCCTGTTTCCCAAAGCTTATCAGCTGTTGCTTCCCATTCTGCAGCGTAGTTCTCACACTTGCCGCAAAGATGCTCAACAGGTTCAGGTGACTGTAAGTCAGTAGACTTAGCTCCCGTCTCGTGTACCATCTGAACAAGCTTCTCAGGGTTCTCAAGCATTGGACATGGCTTTAAGTGATTTGAGTTGAATGGCTGGTTAGCCTGATATGTCTTGAATAATGGCTGCTTTAAGCAATCAAGAAGGCTCATGTCATGGATATTGGCTGTTGAGTAGTGAATGAATACACATGGCTCAACGTCACCGTTAGGGTTAATATGACAGTAGTACTTACCGCCGGCAATACATCCTGAAACGAATTCACCGTCATTCTGGAAATCAACAGCAACGATTGGCTTACCGCCGTCGCCCTTTCTGATTTCTCTTACTCTGTGATACATATACTCTCTCTGCTCAGGTGTGAGGAGAAGATCCGTAGATGCATCGTTACCTACAGGCATGTAGTGGAAGTACCATGTATACTTAACACCCTTGGCAATGATCATATCAAGGAATTCGTCTGATGTAACAGTCTTGTAGTTTGCACTTGTGTAGCAAATTGATGTACCGAAAAGAAGTTTATGTTTCTTCATGATATCCATGGCACGCATAACCTTCTGGAATACACCCTTACCTCTTCTTAAGTCGTTAACTTCTTCGAAACCTTCAAGTGAGATTGAAGGAGCGATGTTACCGAGTCTTACAACTTCTTCACAGAACTCATCATCGATAAGTGTACCGTTTGTGAAAAGGTGGAATGAGCTGTATGGATGAGCTTCAGCGAGCTTTAAGATATCTTTCTTACGGATAAGAGGCTCACCGCCTGTCATAAGCCATGCATGAATACCGAGTTCCTCACCCTCTGTAATAACTCTGTCGAGATCTTCGTATGAAAGCTGAATCAAATGACCGTATTCAGCTGACCAACATCCCGTACACTTTAAGTTACATGCACTTGTAGGATCGATAAGAACTAACCATGGAATTGAAACACCATGCTTCTTTTTCTGTTCCTGAGCGATATGGAAACCTCTGAATCCGGCTTCAAGACCTGTATTAAGACCTTTACCCTTGATGATGTTAGGATGTACGTCATCAAGTAAGCTGTTGGCATATTTCATCCACTTGCTGTCAGGATCTGAGAAAATGTCTCTGAACATTTTGTATGCCGCAGGTCCCCAAACATCACCGAGTGTCTTCTCTATAAGATCTACAAGCTGCATAAGAGCTTTTCTTCTATCTGAATCTGAGTGCTTGATAGCTGCATCAAGAACTACTTCGAACATTTTTCTTTGTGCCTTATGTGCAAAATCAATTTTTGCTGCCATTTCATTATCCTCCTAAATGTCTCTCTTTATCTCGTGTTGTATTCTATGATTGAAAATGCTTTATTTCATTAGACAAATATATGCTGTTGTGAACTTAGTAAACACATTTATACCTTTGTTACCGGTTTTTACCGCTAAATGTTATCTTTTTAACTACCTTTTATCGGACAATAAAAAACAAGCGCAAACAGAGCTTCAAATAATCTCCGTTTGCGCCTGACATCAATCCTCCATCTGTGAGAATTCCAACTGACAGCCCAGAATAAATACCACCGTTTCCGTTACGGACTTATGTGAAGCTTCAATAAATTCTTCACCGCTTATATCGCTGTTTAAACCTCTTTTAACCGCAGCAGCCAATCCTTCACAGAAAAAGTCTATAAGACAATCCGTCACTTCCCTTTTTGCGTCCGGAAGAACGACCTCGGATAATCCGTGTGCAAAAGGAGAAAGAGATTCGATAAATGTATCATGGAAACTGTTTTGCCCGTTTGAATCAAATAGCTTCTTATAAAATGATTTGTTATTAAATAAGTATCTGAACAGATCGTCAAAAAACCAAATCATCTCGTAGCCCACAAGCTGTTCGTGTTCGTCTAAGAATTCATATCTGAATATCCAGCTCACCAAATCGTATTTATCTCTGAAATGATAATAAAAACTCTTTCTTGTAAGACCGCAGTCTTCGCAAATTTCGCCTACGGATATCTTTTCAAAGGGTTTTTCCTTGAGAATTTTTTTAAAACTGTCTGATATTGCTTTTTTGGTTATTATTGAATCAGCCACTGCAGGTCCCCCGTAAAACATTTTATATAATTATTGTAATCGTTAAACTGAAATTCAATTTTTTGCATAACTCCAGAAACAAATAAATTGAATAGTTACATTTATATACATATAAGATAATTATGTAACTATTCAACTATTTTATATTTTTTGTCTGTAATTGCAATAGTAAATTGCCGATTTATTAAAAAATATTATATTACGCATTATATTTAACTATTTTCTGTACAATGCCCTGAATGAATTAAGTATACATATCATTGCCACGCCTACATCCGCAAATACAGCTATCCACATATTTGCAAATCCGAATGCACTCAGTATCAATATTGCGATTTTAACGGAGAGCGCAAATACAATGTTTTGGGTTACTATATTTAACGTAAATTTAGCAATTCTTTTTATCTTGGATATTTTTCTTATGTCATCATCCATAATAACAATATCCGCCGCTTCTATTGCCGCATCAGAGCCTATGGCTCCCATTGCAAATCCGACGTCTGACCTTGCAATAACCGGAGTATCGTTAATTCCGTCTCCCACAAAGGCAAGCCTGTGATGTTTATCATTATGCTCTAAAAGCTCTTCTACCTTGGTCACCTTATCTCCGGGCAGTAAGTCTGTATATACTCTGTCAAGATTAAGTTCTGCCGCCACCTTTTCACCGGCTTCTTTTCTGTCGCCGGTAAGCATAACAATATTCGATACGCCGTTTTCTCTGAGGCTCTCTATTGCCTCTTTTGCTTCAGGTTTCACAACATCCGATATTACGATGTTGCCTATATATCTTCCGTCGGAAGCCAAATAACATACTGTTCCGGCACTTGTAACATAATCATGTTCCACGCCGTGATCACTTAACAGTTTTGCGTTGCCGGCGAGCACCTGTTTTCCGTCTATATTGGCGGAAATACCGTGTCCCGCAATATTTTTATTATCCTTAATTATGGATATATCCACTTTATTTCCGCTCTGCTCATATGCTTCTTTAATTGAAACAGCAATCGGATGTGTTGACATTTCCTCAGCATGAGCCGCAATTCTCAGCAAATCTTCTTTTGATACGCCTTCAACGGGATTTATTGACGTGATTTCAAATACGCCTCTTGTAAGCGTACCGGTTTTATCAAATACAACCGTATTAATTTTTGCCGCCTGCTCTAAGAAGATTCCTCCCTTAACAAGTATTCCCCGTTTTGATGCATTACCGATTCCCGCAAAGAATCCGAGAGGAACCGATATGACAAGCGCGCACGGACAGCTTACAACAAGGAATGTACATGCCCTTTGAAGCCATTCAAACCATTCACCCGTTATCAGCGATGGGATTATAAATAACGCAACGGCGCCCAATACCACTATCGGCGTATAATATTTTGCAAACTTTGTAATAAACTTTTCCGTTTTACCTTTTTTGGAGCCTGCATTTTCTACAAGTTCAAGAATTTGAGCAACAGTTGAATCTTCATATTCTTTGGTAGCTTTCATCTTTATGACTGACGATACATTTACACAGCCGCTGATTACGGCCTCATCCGCTTTTATTGTTCGCGGAACTGATTCTCCCGTAAGTGATGACGTATCAAGTGTAGACTCCCCTGAGATTACAACGCCGTCAACCGGAACCTTTTCTCCCGGTTTAACAACAATAATATCACCTATGCAAACTTCATCCGGATCTATTGTAACAATCTCACCGTCACGTTCCACATTTGCAAATTCGGGTGCAATATCCATAAGCTCTTTGATTGACCTTCTGGACTTTTCTACAGCCATATCCTGGAAAAATTCGCCGATTTGGTAGAAAAGCATAACCGCAACGCCTTCTTCATATTCGCCGACCACAAATGCTCCCACGGTTGCTATGAGCATGAGAAAATTCTCATCAAACACCTGTCCTCTGAAAATGTTATATACAGCCTCGGTAATTACATCTATACCTATAATTACAAAAGGAACCGCAAACAGGAATAACTCAACCAAATTATATCCGTTTACATCTGCGACCGGCAGCAGCGACATATGTGACAAGACCATCAGCAATGCAAGTATGCAGCCACCGATAATTATTCTTGCAAGTCGGTTTTTTTGTTTTTTGGACATACCGTAATCTCCTAATATTATCTTTTAATTGTGACGCCTCTGTCCACTTTGTTGCATGCCTTTTCAGCCTGAACGATTATATCTTCAAACTTATCGTCATCCGCATCTATTGTTAACTTTTCAGCAAAGAAATTAATTGTGGCACTGTTTACCCCTTCTATTTTATTAATCGCTTCCTCCATTTTTGAAGCACAGTTGGCACAGTCAATTCCTTCTATAACAAATTTCTTTTTCATAATACTTCTCCTTAAAATTAAAATAATAATTATATATTCAACGCCGTATTGTTAATCATGAATACAATCTTCACAAATATGATCTTTGCCCATGTTTAAAATGAGTTCAACATGCAGGTCATCCAAAGAATAAAACGAATATCTTCCTTCCTTTCTCTGCTTGACAAGTCTTCCCTGTCTCAAAATCCTAAGCTGATGTGAAATAGCCGATTGTTCCATACCGAGTATCTCAGAAATTTCATCGACACTGCATTCTTTTTTCTCCTTGAGACAAAATAAAATATTTACTCTCGTTTTGTCTGAGAACATTTTGAACAAATTTGCAATTTCATCTGAGTGTTCATAATCCATAGTCACCTCCATGACCGTGTATATTATATATGATTACTTGTTCATATGTACATATTATCATATATTAATAACAAATACAACAATATTTTTATACATCGTTTTAATCCGCTCTTAAATCATATGATTACCTTAAAATGTACTTTGCTTCACAACATATGATTTAAATCTGATTGGTGCAATAATTAGATTGTAATGATAAACAGCCGGTAATTTAACCCTGATACAGGGATATGGAATATTGTAAAATTACGGAATATTATATATACATTATTTTAAAAACCTTTAAGATTAGTATGCCGCAATAAAAAATCAGAATAAAAAAACTACCACCTCAAAGGTGATAGTTTAATCAAAGTGAGCCCGCCGGGGTTCGAACCCGGGACACCTAGATTAAAAGTCTAGTGCTCTACCAACTGAGCTACGAGCCCGTATATACGGTCATACCATAACTGGGCTAGCTGGATTCGAACCAGCGAATGCAGGGATCAAAACCCTGTGCCTTACCGCTTGGCGATAGCCCATTATTAATATGAGGGTGGATAAAGGGATTCGAACCCTTGACCTTCAGAGCCACAATCTGACGCGCTAACCAACTGTGCTATACCCACCATATTCAAATGTGCCCAAAGGGATTCGAACCCCCGACCCACGGCTTAGAAGGCCGTTGCTCTATCCAGCTGAGCTATGGACACACAAAAGCGGGTGATGGGAATCGAACCCACGTATCCAGCTTGGAAGGCTGGTGTTCTACCATTGAACTACACCCGCATATACAAGTCGGGGTGACAGGATTCGAACCTGCGGCCTCTTGATCCCAAATCAAGCGCTCTAGCCAAGCTGAGCCACACCCCGACAATAACAACTTCATCAGAAGTTTTTGTCGTGTCGTCTTGATGTCTCTCAACGACAAGGGTTATTCTATTATAGATTCATATTAAAGTCAACACCTTTTTTTGTACTTTTAAAAAAACATTTTAATTTTTTTTAATATCGGCGTAAATTACTGCAAATCCAATGTTCACAGGCGATTTACGCCGTATTTTTATTGTTTAACCGTTTAATTAAAATTTATTTTTAAAAACTCACGAAAATTTTTTTCTTTATTTTGGAAATTTCTGTTTCCTTATTCACACAAATTTTCCGCATGAATTTTTATTTCTTTCGGTATACAGATTTCTGTTTCTTACCGTTTATAATTTTTTTGATAAATAATTTTAAAAATAAAAATGCGATACGGGAATTTATGATTCTCTCTTGAGAATTCATAACGCCGTATCGCAAAGTTAATATTTTTTATAATATTTATTGTTTAATATGGTCTATATGTTTATTGTGCGCGGCACTGCATGTCTTTACGCTGTCACATCCTGAACAACCGCTGCACATTGATTTATTTGTCACTCTTGCTTTAATAAGTCTGTAAACAAGAAATGCAATAAATGCAAAGACTATTATTGATATTATTATTGTAGAAAGATTATTCATAAACCATTCCATATTATCACCTCGTTATGCAATTTTCTTACTCACCTTCATGCTGTTATCGTAGTTATTGTCAACTTTTAATCTCTTAATAAATAACATATATACAATAATTGCGAGGAAGAATAAAGCAAATACCAATCCTACTATATTAAGGTTACCGGTAAATGCCGAGCCTATCTGGAATACAATGAGCGAAACCACATATGCGAATCCGCATTCATATATTATTGCAAAGGCTGTCCATTTAGCGCTGTTCATTTCTCTTCTGATTGCACCGATTGCCGCAAAACAAGGTGCACAAAGAAGATTGAATATAAGGAAACTGTATGCCGCAAGAGCACCGAGATGTTCAAAATCAAGCACTCCGAACACTCCCACTATCTCTTCTTTTGCAACAAGTCCCATAAGGGTTGCAATTGTAGCAGCCGGATCTCCGAATCCGAGAGGAGCGAATATCCAGCCTATTCCGTTGCCTATTACGCCGATTACGGAATCATTTAAATCTATCTCACTGTGGTAACCGAATACTCCGTCCACTGTTCCGAAGTGAGAACCTGCCCAAATAATGAGAGTGGAAACAAGTATTACGGTTCCGGCTTTCTTTATAAATGACCATACTCTCTCCCATACGCTTCTTGCTATATTGCCTACGGTAGGCCAATGGTAAGCCGGCAGTTCCATAACGAAAGGAGATGTTTCACCGGCAAACATCTTAGTTTTCTTAAGCATTATACCTGAAGTTACAATGGCGGCGATCCCGATAAAATATGCGCTTGGAGCAACCCACCATGCACCTCTGAAAATGGAACCGGCAATAAGCGCTATAATAGGAAGTTTTGCACTGCACGGAATAAATGTTGTCGTCATTATTGTCATTCTTCTGTCTTTTTCATTCTCAATGGTTCTTGACGCCATTACACCGGGAACTCCGCAGCCGGATCCGATAAGAATAGGAACGAAAGATTTACCCGATAAGCCGAACCGTCTGAATACCCTGTCTAAGATAAATGCAACTCTTGACATGTATCCGCATGCTTCAAGGAACGCAAGGAATACAAAGAATACAGCCATCTGAGGAAGGAATCCCAGTACCGCTCCGACACCCGCAAGTATTCCGTCTACTATAATACTAATAAGCCATGGGGCTGCATTAACAGATTCAAGAGCATTTGTTACTATTGTAGGAATGCTCGGAACCCATATTCCGTAATCTTCCGTGGCAGGAACTCCTTCCGCATCCTCTCCCAGGGCTTTATCATACATTTCTGATAAATCATATCCGGATTCCGTAAGTGCTGCCGAATATGAAGAATATGCTTCGTCGAATGCACCGTAATCCTCATCGGCGATTGCAGCCTTAATTTCATCGGCTCCGCTTACTCCCGCTTCTGCCGCCTTGTCTACAACATCCACAAACTCAGGAGTCCAAACATTTTCTTTTGCATATTCAGTTATTGCTTCGTCATATTCGGCCGTACCGTTTCCGAATAAATGATAACCTTCTCCGAATACTCCGTCATTAACCCAATCCGTAGCCGGTGTTCCCACGGCAACCATTGAAATAAAGTATACAAGGAACATTATACCAGCAAATATCGGTAATCCGAGCCACTTATTGGTTACAACTTTATCTATTTTGTCCGAAACACTGTTTTTAAGATTGTTTTTTCTTATGTAACAGTCTTCAATTATGCTTGAAATATAATTATAACGTTCATTAATAATTACACTTTCCGCATCGTCGTCATGTTCGGATTCTATCTCATGAATAAGATTCTCCGTTTCCAATCTTACATTGTCACTTAACCTTATGTATTCCAATACCTTCTCATCCCGTTCAAATATTTTAACGGAATACCATCTTTTGGCTTTTTCTGTTTCAGCCGGAAGATTGTCAGCAATATATTCAAGAACATCTTCTACTTCCGAACTGTATCTTAAAAGAGATTTGAAATCTGATTTGTCTGCCGCCCTAACGGCTTCAGATGCGACTTCATTTATTCCCTCACCTTTGAGGGCCGATATCTCTATCACCTTGCAACCTATCTCTTCGGAAAGTTTGCCGATATTTACCCTGTCGCCGCTTTTCCTTACAATATCCATCATGTTTATTGCTATTACCATCGGTATACCGAGTTCGGCAAGCTGTGTTGTAAGGTATAAGCTTCTTTCGAGATTTGTTCCGTCTATTATGTTAAGTATAACATCCGGTCTTTCTTCCAACAGATAGTTTCTTGCAACAACTTCCTCCAAAGTATATGGAGCAAGAGAATAAATTCCGGGTAAATCAGTTATTATAACATCTTCATGTTTTTTCAGTTTTCCCTCTTTTTTTTCTACGGTAACTCCCGGCCAGTTTCCGACATATTGATTTGAACCTGTCAGTTCATTAAATAATGTTGTCTTTCCGCAGTTAGGATTGCCTGCAAGAGCGATTCTTTTACTCATAATTACCTCTCCGTAAACAAACAGTTAATTGCTTCTTTCTACTTCTATATTCCGGGCGTCCGCTTTTCGGAGGGACAATTCATAACCTCTTACGGTTAATTCCATCGGATCTCCGAGAGGAGCGAATTTTCTTACATATATGGATACGCCTTTTGTAATCCCCATATCCATTATTCGTCTTCTCAGAGCACCTTCTCCGTGTACTTTTACTACTTTTACGGTTTCTCCTGCCTTTATATCCTTTAAAGTTGTCATTTTAATCACCTCCACAAAATGATTCCGGCGGTTATTCATACACTCTAAATTAAAGAAACCGAACCGATATCCGAAAAGTCAATTATTAAAAAAATTATTACTGCATATAAATGGTATTAAATGTAATGTTTATCATGCATATATTTTAAATAATGCTATTAGCCTAAGCTAACTGAAGCATTATGTTATGTTAGCATTGACTAATTAAAATGTCAATTATTATTTTTTCAATTATTTATAATATTTTTATATGGAATACAAGTCTTACATCACATAAATATGTTTTTGTATAGTTGTTATTTTTATTGGTTAACATAGGCTAATTGGTAGTTGAAAAATTTTTATTTAGGAATTAATATTATGAAAATATACTAATTGGGGAGGTTTATCATATGAGTTTACACGAATCAGGAGAGATGTATCTTGAAACGATTTATGTACTTTCCAAGAAAAGCAACACGGTTCGTTCTCTTGATGTTGCCGAAGAAATGAATTTTTCAAAACCAAGCGTAAGTCGTGCCATTAAAATACTTAAAGACGGCGGTTTTGTTACTGTTGATGAAAACGGATACTTATCCCTTACCGAAAGCGGCAGTGCCGTTGCAAGAAAAATATATGAGAGACACAAAGTTCTTACTCAATTTTTAATTAGTATAGGTGTAAGTGAAGAGACGGCCGCTGAAGATGCATGCAGGGTTGAGCACTATATAAGCGATGAGACCTTTGACGCCTTAAAGAGCTACTCTCATATATCTACAGATGTATGAGATAGTAAAAGCTTAAGCGGTTACATATGTTATCGCTTGTTTTAAAACCGTAAAATACTTTTATATATGTAAAATCTAAAGAAAGGAGGTATATATGAGTATTATTGATTTACATGTCCACTCTCTTTATTCAGATGGAACCAATTCTCCCAAAGAACTGGTTGATATGGCTGTTTCAATCGGTCTTAAAGCCATGGCACTCACGGATCATGATACCATTGACGGCGTTCCGCACGCCGTAAAAGCCGCCGAAAACTATGATATAACCATTATTCCCGGTGTGGAAATCAGCACATTTTACCAGGAAGGGGAAATACATATAATAGGTTTATTCGTTGACTATAATAATAAAGATTTTGTCGGCGAACTGGATCAGATGAGAATCGAAAGAGAAGACAGAAACAGGCTTATGTGCAGCAGATTACGAAAATACGGCGTGGACATAGATTATGATAAGCTTGTGGATATTTATAAAAGTCATGCAATTACACGTGCTCACTTTGCCGACTTTCTGTATAAAAACGGATACGTATCAGGAAGAAAAGAAGCATTTGAACGATATATAGGAAGTGATTGTCCTGCATTTGTGCAAAGAAAGGGTATTTCGCCCGAAAAAGGCATAAAGTTAATAAGACAGGCCGGAGGTGTTCCGATACTGGCACATCCATATGCATACAGATTAAGCGAAAAACATCTCGATGATTTGATTTCCAATTTGAAGGATAACGGTCTTGCGGGAATTGAGGCCTTCTATTCCACTCACGGAATGTCGGAAACAGATAAGGTTCGCAATTATGCAAAAAAATATGATTTAATGTTGTCGGGCGGTTCAGACTATCACGGAAAGAATAAGCCTCTTATTTCCCTCGGTACCGGTATCGGAGGACTGAAGGTTGACTCTTCTCTCCTCGTACCTATGCAGGAATATCTTAAGAAGGAATATGATAAAGAGATTTCAATAATCTGATTATTGATGCATTTATGAAATCAATATGTTGATTTCATAAATATACCCCCGGTACATAAGGCTGTTTTCAGTCTTATATACCGGGGGTGTTTTAATTTATTTTGTTTTCGGTTTTATGTTTTATGGTTTTGTGTATTTTAAAATTGTTTTGTTTATTTTGTTTCTCTTAGTTTTGTTTTATGGTTTTATGTATTTTAATTCGTTCTGTCTTGTTGTGTTTCTTTATCTTTTATTGTGTCTTAATTATAGAGTATTAAAATCACGCATAATTTTTCAAAAAATTATTTAGTAATCTGTTTCGCTTTAATACAATCACACAAATATCGAATTAATAATATTTTGTGTATATTCGTTTTTAGGATTATTAAGTATATCGTAAGCAGGGCCTTCTTCGATAAATTCACCCTGATTCATAACCACGATTCTGTCACACATACTGCCGGCGAGCACTAAATCATGTGTGATAAATAATACACTGAAGCCCTTCTCTTCTTTTAATTCCAATAACTTGTTCATTATTTCGGACTGAACGGATACATCCAGAGAACTTGTCATCTCGTCGCAGATTAAAACATCAGGCTCAATAAGCAGTGCTCTTGCAATGGCTACTCTCTGGCACTCACCACCAGACAGTTGCATAGGGTATTTACTCACATATTCCACAGGAAGCTCCATCATAGTCAAATACTCCTCAGCCTTTGCCGCTGCCTCTTGTCTTGAAAGCTTTGGATTAAAGTTTCTCTGAACTTCAATCAGCGTCTTCCCAATGGTGAGTTTAGGATTAAATGAATCCTTGGGCATTTGAAAAATCATTTGAATTTTCTTAAAAAGCTTTTTCGGATATCGGTAATATGCAACCTCACCATCTATCTTAACCTTTCCGGCATCAGCCGGTGTTAACCCAAAGATTACTTTGGCAACTGTTGATTTTCCACACCCGGATTCACCTACAAGGCCGACAATCTCACCTTTTTTGATTTGTAAATTTATACCCTTTAAAACATCATGGAATCCCTTTTCTTTTGCGATCCAGTATGATTTATACAGATTGTCAATTTCTAATATATATGACATATTATTACCTTTTCTGTTTCTTTAATATCTGGTGTAAAGCAGGTATAATGCACTTTTAGTTGCTCATTTACAAAGTTACAACTCAATATAACCCTTTATTTACACCTCATGGCACCTTACAAAATGTCCCGGTTCAATTTCTCTTAATTCAGGCATATTTGTTTTACATTCACTGCATGCCATTGAACAGCCTTCGTGATAAGGACACCCTTCGGTATATCTGTCCGGCAAAGTTGCTTTTACATTTTTTGAAACCATAACATTCATTTTGGGAATTGCTTCATAGAGCTTCTTTGTATATTCGTGAACAGGATTATTCACAATATTATCCCTTGAACCGTATTCCATAACCATACCGCCATACATAACTGCTATTTCATCAGCTAAATATGATATTACTCCCATGTTATGGGAAACAAAAAATATAGAAGTCTGAAATTCATTCTTTATCTTTTCAAACTGCTTTACAACTTCTCTTTGAACAACTACATCAAGGGCACTTGTAACTTCATCGGCTAAAAGCGCTTTTGGATTAAGCAGCATCGCCATGGCTATGGACACTCTCTGAGCCATTCCACCACTTAATTCATATGAATAGCCGTTTAGTACTCTCTTAGGATTACTTAACTTAAAAAGTTCAAGAAGTTCCAGCATTCTTGCGGTAACTTTTTCAGGATTTTCATTGTGGGCTTTTGCAAACTCATTAACCTGTGTACCGTTTTTTCTTACGGGATGGAATGCCTGCGATGGATCCTGAGAAATAAGAGCAATATCCTTGCCTCTTATTTTTCTAAGTTCTTCCTTAGGTAATTCAATAATATCTCTGTCCTGAAATATTATCTTTCCATCTTTAACCCATCCGTTATCACCAAGAATGCCTAAAACAGTTTTAATAATTGTACTCTTACCGCTTCCGGATTCTCCTACAACACCGAGTATATGCCCCTTTTTAATGTTTAAGCTAACATCTCTTAATACAGGTTTTTCGGCATAGTTTACATATATGTCTTCGATACTTAGTATGTTATCCATATTTTTCCTTTTAATAAGCCTGATACAACCGCAATATAATTCGGATACATTTACAATATAAGTCGTTGTTTAATTAGTCTTTCCTATTTTATACAATATGGAGTTATCACCGTTATCGCTTAAGAACGGACCTGTCATATTGGTAATATTCTTTCTTGAAATCTTATAACTCAGAATATGACAAAGGAAAATATGAGTATCGTCATCTTTGTATATTGCATTTTGAATATCCTTTATCTTCTGTGCTCTTTCATTTGCATCTGTTGTTGATGTAAGCTCCGTCAGCAATTTATCAACTTCGGCATTTGAATATGAATTGAAGTTGGAAGTACCGTCAGACTTAAATACCGGCTGCAAATAATTATATGCGTCTCCGTCTGTCTGAGTGCTGTATGCATATGTTCCGATATTATAATTTCCGGATTTAAGTGATTCCGTAATCGTTCCGGAGGTCTCAAGATCTGCATCTATTCCAACTTCTTTCAGTTGTGACTGCAGTACTTCCGATAAGGTAGGAAATCCGTTGGCTGAGTAATTAACAATATGAAGCTTTAAGTTAGCTCCGTCCTTATCGACGAATCCGTCGTTGTTTGTATCCGTATATCCCGCCTCACGGAGTAAATTTCTGGCCTTTTCCGCATTATGTGATACTGCATTGTCATTTTCCTGATAAAATCTTGAATCCTTAGGGAAAATTGATGTTGTTGCGGATGCTCTCCCGCCGTAAACACCGTTTACTATCGCATCTCTGTCAAATGCATATTGAAGCGCCTCACGAACTTTCGCATCTTTTGTTCCTACCGCATCGGGATTTATATATAGGTAAAATAATCTCCCCTGATCGAACTGCTTAATGTCAAATTTACCGGTATCAGCCTCGAATCTTGAAATGTCTGCTCCCTGAGTTCCGGAAAGCTGAACAAAGTCGATTTCTTCATTCAACATGGCATTTACCTGAGCCGTTGAATCCAGACCTGATTTGGTATGAATTGCGGCAGCGGCAGGTTTACCGGCCCAATAATTTTCATTTCTTATAAGATCCATATTGCCTTCGGCATCCTTTTTTTGGAGTATATACGGTCCTGTACCTGTAAGGCCTTTGTTGTAATCGTCACTGTTCTCATTTACATCGAACATTATCATATTGACATCAGCCAAAACATTAGGCACTACGGCGTTAATACCGTCGGTATGAACGGTAAGCGTCAAACCGTCTGCATCAATAGATGAAGCTTTTAATAATCCGCGCAATCTCTTATTGTTGCCGTCCTTTATTATATATTCTATGGCTGCTTTTGCCGCAGCAGCATCAAATTCTTTGCCGTTGCTGAATTTAATGCCGTCTTTTATCTTTATAACCCAAGTTGTGTTATCGGTCTGCTTTATACTTTCCGCAAGCCACGGCGTAACTTCATGTGTATTATCATCCACATAGAATAATGCTTCGGTCATACCCGCATTCATTGATTTTTGCCCCGAATAATCAACGGCAGGATCAAGAATCAACGTTGTCTGAGTATTGGCATGTGTAACGATATAATTTAATTCTGCATTCGAATCCGCAACCGCCGATTTCGTTTCCGAACTCTGGCCGGCTGACCCGCCGCATCCTGCCAATACTCCTCCGAATACGGAAATTGTTGATAATACTCCTAAAACCTTTAATACTGCCTTTTTCTTCATGATAAACTATGACTCCTTTTAATCTTCTTTTGAACTTAAATATTCATTTACACTGTCACCAAATATACCCACAATTACAACAACTATAAGTATGGCAATTCCCGGTACCAATGCTGTATGAGGTACTATCATAAATGATGTCTGAGCATCATTTAACATTGATCCCCATTCAGGATATGGTCTTGCTGTTCCAAGTCCAAGGAATGAAAGTCCCGCGAACTCAAGTATTACACGGCCAACGTCCATACTCGCTTCTACTATCAATGGTGTAAGAGCATTAGGTAATATTGTTTTAAATAACACTGCCGGTCTTGACTGACCTGTGACTCTTGCCGCATTGACAAATGTTCTCTCTTTTAAGGAAAGTGCCTGTGCTCTTGCAAGTCTTGCATATGGTGTCCAGCCAACTGTACAGATGGCAAGTACACTCCATCCGAGACCTCCGCCAAGCATTGCTGCTATGGAAATTGTAAATACAAGTCTTGGAAATGCCTGGAACATATCAGTAATTCTCATTACAATTAAATCTGCCTTACCACCTACATATCCGCTTATTATTCCTATTAGCGTCCCAACAGTAGCATTTATAATAACAACCAGTATGGCTGTAAAAACACTTCTTGTTCCACCTACCATAAGTCGTGATAACAAGTCACGCCCCAGGTAGTCAGTACCCAGCAAATGCTCCGCTGACGGTCCGCTCATAATGTTTTTTACGTCAATCTGATATGGATCATATGGTGGAAAAAACTGCATGAAAAATATGACACCAAGCATAGATAACGTGATAATCAGCCATATTTTAAAATTTCTTGCAGCTTTCTTTTTACCACTGCTCCCTTTATTAAATGTCTTTCTTATTGAGCAGATACCACGGCTGACATTTAAATCATTAAAATTAAATTTACTCACCATTTATGCCCGCACTGTTGCATGCATTTTTACATGCACCCTTTGCTTCTTTTTCTTTTCTTTCTTCTTTCTTTTTAAGCTCCAGCTGCCTTGCATGAATCTTTCTTTTGCCCTTGTCGCCTTCTGCTATATATCTCTCTTTAACTCTTGGATCAGCATATGCATGTAAAATATCTACTAAAAGATTAACAAGTACATATATGCCTCCCATAACCAGAATATATCCCTGCATAAGAGGATAATCTCTGTTTGTAATAGACTGTACAGCCAGACGACCTATTCCCGGATATGATGTCACAAGTTCTATAATGGCTGTTCCACCCAGCTGCTGACCAAAATTCAAACCTGCTATAGTCAGTATTGAAGGTAATGAACTTTTTAGTGCGCCGGCAAAAAGTATCATATATTCCTTTATTCCTCTGGCGCGTTCCATTTGTATATATTCTTTGTTAAGTTCATTTATCACTGCAGCTCTTACCTGTCTGACATACGGCCCTGACATGGTTACTACAAGAGTAATTATAGGAAGCCATATTCCGGTAGGATTACCTGATGCAGAAGTCGGTAACATTTTCCAGGTCAGACTGAATAAAATGATAACTAACATTGCTGCAAAGAAACCCGGTAAAGAACCGGAAACAAATGAAAGGACTCTGATAAGACCGTCCAGCCATTTATTTTTCCAGACTGCTGCAATTATTCCCAAAGGAATGGAAATAATAATTGTTAAACCAACAGAAATACATGCAAGCAAAAGTGTATTTGGAAAATATGACAATATTTCCTGTGCTACCGGTCTGTGGGTATAGTATGAAATACCCATGTCTCCGGTAAATACGCCTCCGAGCCAGCTGAAGTACTGAATAAACACGGGTCTGTTAAGTCCCATCTGTTCTCTCATTGCTTCTATTTCAGCCAGTGACGGTGAATTACCTTCCTGTCTTAAATACATTTCCGCGGGATCACCGGGCGACAGATACATCAGAAAGAAAGCGACGAGTGATACGGCAATCATAATGGGAATCAGCCATATCAGTCTCTTAATAAGATATTTGCCCATTTTAAAACCTTTTTTACTATAATTTTATTTTTAATCTTCTTTGCAGTTAATTGCAGAAATGAGGAAATTTGTATAATATCCACCGTTTGGCTTATATCTTCCATATGGTATGAGACTCTGAGGCATTCTGAGGATTTCCTGAGTAATTGCAAAATTATACTGTGGAAGAACTATGTCATCCCATTCAGCCGGTCTGTTAAGTTTTGATAATGGAAGATCATATGCAGTCTCATCACATTTTGAATAATCCACTTTCTTCTTATCTTCTTCGCTGTGTCCGTGGATATCTCCAAGATGCTCAATCAAAATATTTCTATTTTTTCTTGTTTCTTCATCAAATAAATATCTATAATGATTACCGTCATAATATAAAAGTAAACCGCCCGGTTTAAGAACTCGTCTCCACTGTCTGAGAACCTTTTCCGGATCAAGAAAAGCCCAGATAAGATTTCTTGAGCAGATTACATCAAATGTATTATCAAGGAATGGCAGTTCATCAGAGTTTGTACATACAAATTCCGCTTTAAGATTAAGGCTGTAAAGATTTTCCTTCGCCTTCTCTATCATGTTTTCAGCAATATCAACGGCAATTACTTCATGACCTAAGCTTGACATTACAGCAGCCATAATACCTGTTCCTGTACCTACATCGAGAACCTTACATTTTTCCCTTGGAAGAATATGAGCAACCTCATGTCTGATATCATCCATTTCAGCATATGGGAAACCGAAAGTTTTACTTCTTTCGTTCCAGTAATCTTTCATGTTCTTCTGCACTTCATCTGAGGAAAGCTTTATTGCGGCTATTTCAAACATCGGCGATTCACGATACAGTTCTTTTTCCCAATCTTCATATACATATCGACCTATATCATATTCAACGGAAACATTCATATTCATTCCTTTAAGAACATTTATATCCCAGTTCGGTCTGTCTTCTTTCGTAAGCGGAGCTGTATCGTAGTATTCGTAATCAGCTTTCGTTACCTTCCTCTCAACACCGTATTTTTCAAAATGTTCCTTTTCAAGCCGCTCTACTTTCTTTTTCAGTTCCTCATCAAAATTATGCTTAAACCAGTTTGCGTCATAAATAAGAATTATGCCTCCGGGTCTGAGTAACTCTTTCATCTTTTTATAAACTTCTTTTGGATGCTCAAGAGTCCATGTGACATTTCGCGAAATAATTACATCAAACGATTCTCTCGGAAATCTTGTATCTATTTCATTAATGTCTGCTTTAATAAATTTCGGTCGCACATTAAGGCGTTCTGCGTTTTCCTCTGCACATTCAAGCATTCCCGGAGACTGATCTATTCCCGTCACATTATGTCCTTCTTCTGATAAAATACAGGAGAAAAATCCCGGTCCCGTTCCTATGTCGAGAATATCAAGACCGCTGCCTTTAAAGTATATTTTTTTGTTTATACGATCTTTCCATGCCTGTTTTCTGAACGAACTGAATTCTTCAAGAATATATTCATTGTAACTGCTTCCGTCTGCCCAACGTGACGCTCTTTCTTCATCTTTCATTTACAAACCTCATTTCCGCATATTTAATAAAGTTTTTTAGTTTTAATAAATATTTTTTTTAGTATAATGTTGCCTTTTTTAGGCTTTAACCCCCCTATGTGGTTTTGTGTTAAATAAAAAAATCAGGACTTGATAAAAAACAGTTACAATTTTACGGGCTGTTTGTGCTTTAAAAATGAACATAAAAAAATCCCAAAAGTAAGTTATAACTTACTTTTGGGATTTTTAATTTATACGATAAACAATGTATGCGGAATTTCTTTTACGTCAATGTCATAAAACAATTCATAACATTATTACATCATTCCCGGCATACCGCCTGCAGGCATTTCAGGAGCCGGTTCAGGAATTATTCCAACGGCAGCTTCCGTTGTAAGAAGAGTTGAAGCCACACTTGTAGCATTCTGAAGTGCACTTCTTGTAACCTTTGCAGGATCAAGAATACCTGCTTCAATCATGTCGATATAATCGTCTTTAAGTACATCGTAACCTATGCCAACATCAGAATTCTTAACCTTGTTAACGATTACCGCACCTTCAAGTCCCGCATTTGTGGCAATCTGGAATAAAGGAGCCTCAAGAGCCTTAAGTACGATTAAAGCACCTGTTTTTTCATCTCCCTCAAGAGTATCCGCTAACTTAAGAACTTCCTTGGATGCGTGAATGTATGCGCTTCCGCCGCCGGAAATGATACCTTCCTCAACAGCTGCCTTAGTAGCTGCAAGAGCATCTTCCATACGAAGCTTGCTTTCTTTCATTTCTGTTTCCGTAGCTGCTCCGACTCTGATAACAGCTACTCCGCCCGATAATTTTGCAAGTCTTTCCTGAAGCTTCTCTTTGTCAAAGTCAGATGTTGTTTCTTCAATCTGCTGCTTAATCTGAGCAACTCTTGACTTGATGTCCTCTGCTCTGCCTTCACCGTCAACAATAATTGTTTCGTCTCTCTTAACCTTAACAGACTTTGCACGACCGAGCATTTCGATTGTTGCATCCTTAAGCTCATTTCCGAGGTCACTTGAAATAACCTGTCCTCCCGTAAGAGTTGCAATATCAACAAGCATCTCTTTTCTTCTGTCACCATATCCCGGAGCCTTAACACCTACAACATTAAATGTTCCTCTGAGCTTATTAACAATAAGTGTAGTAAGTGCTTCTCCCTCGATATCTTCCGCAATGATGAGAAGAGTTGCGCCTGCCTGAACAATCTGTTCAAGAACAGGAAGGATGTCCTGAATATTTGAAATCTTTTTATCTGTAATGAGGATGTAAGGATTATCAAGATTAGCTTCCATCTTATCCATATCCGTTGCCATATAAGCAGATACATAACCTCTGTCAAACTGCATACCTTCAACGAGATCAAGCTCTGTCTTCATTGTCTTGGATTCTTCGATTGTTATAACTCCGTCGCTTGTAACCTTTTCCATTGCATCTGATACAAGCTGACCTACCTCTTCATTTGCAGCCGAGATTGAAGCTACTTTTGCAATCTGATCCTTACCTGTTACCTTACGGCTCATTTTCTGAATGGCTTCTACCGCAACTTCTGTGGCTGCCTTCATGCCTTTTCTGAGAATAATAGGATTTGCGCCTGCCGCAATATTCTTCATGCCTGCCGTAATCATTGCCTGTGCAAGTACGGTAGCTGTTGTTGTACCGTCGCCGGCTACATCGTTTGTCTTTGTAGCTACTTCACGAACAAGCTGTGCACCCATATTTTCGAACTTATCTTCAAGCTCAATTTCCTTTGCAATTGAAACGCCGTCATTTGTAATAAGAGGAGCACCGTATGACTTCTCCAAAATAACGTTTCTTCCCTTAGGTCCGATAGTAACCTTAACTGCGTCTGCAAGTTTGTTAACGCCGGCTTCAAGTGCCTTTCTTGCATCTAAACCGTACTGAACTTCTTTTGCCATTATATTTCTCCTTACTTATATCAAAATAATTACAAAAAAGTGATTGAATCGTTAAATAATTACTCAACGATTGCTAAAATATCCGACTGAGATACTATAATGTAGTCTTCGTCTTCAAGTGTTACGTCTGTTCCGGAATATTTTGAATAAATTACGATGTCGCCGACCTTAACCTGCATCTTAACTTCTTCTCCGTCAACGATTCCGCCCGGGCCTACTGCAACAACTTCTGCCTGCTGTGGCTTTTCTTTAGCTTCTCCCGTTAATATAATACCTGATTTTGTTTTTTCTTCTTCCTTAATAGCTTTTAATACAACTTTATCTCCAAGTGGTGTAAGTTTCATGGTAAGCCTCCCTATTCGATTATTAGCACTCTATAAAATTGAGTGCTATTTATTTATTAGTGAATTTAACACTTATAATATTACATGTCAAGGAATTTCTAAAATGTTCCACAATTATAATATTATTTATATTTAGTTTATAAATCCATCTTAAATCCCCAGTTATCAACAACCTGGTTTGACCATATCACTTCGTTGTTAAATACCTGTATAAATCCGTTTTTGTCATAGAATCTTCTGTTTATTTCTTTGTTTGTAATAAGTGTGAGACACTTTGCATTTTTTCTTCTTAAGAACGGAAGCACGGCCTGCTGCATCATTTTACTTCCGACGCTTTGTCCCTGCATTGCGGGAGAAACCGCAAATTGATCGAGATGCCAATGTTCTTCTCCGATTACACTTTCAAATGCCTCGGTAGTTTCGTCAAGGAATTTATTAAATGCAATTGCTTTTTTTATTCCGAGTATACTTATTACCTTTGTTCCTCCGTATAAAATATCCTTTAAAACGGAGGACCTTTTGTGATTAGGCGGCAACAGCAGTGCAAAAGCGGCAATTTTCCCATGTATCTCTCTTACAATATATGTCGCTTTGCCGAAATTGGATTTTATATATACGTTCATAAGAGCATATACGAGATTTTCGTACGCTTTTTCCGATTCACAGTCCTCTCTCAATACCCTGAATAACGGATAATCTGAAAATGACTCATAATTGAGTCTTACCAATTCTTCTAAGTCCGATTTTTCTGCCTTTCTGTACATGTGCACCTCCTGTCAGTATTCATCGTTTTACATAATATATCAAAGCCTACCTTATACCTCTGGCAAACGCAAATAAATATTGTTGAGCATAGCCGCCCAGACTTCCGAATTTATCCTTTGAAAAATCAAACAAGTATTCTTTTGATTTTTCCTCTCCGTTAAAATAAACTTGTTCAAGAACTCGTTTCATCCATACATCAATCGGAAATGAATCTCTTTTCCCCAGAGAAAAAAGCATCACACAATTTGCAACCTTATTACCCACTCCCCTGATGATACAAAGTTTCTTTTCACATTCCGCGGTATCCGCCTGTCTGAGCTCTTCTTCGTTGATTTCACCGCTGTTGAATTTTGATACGGCGTCTACGATATACGGTGCTCTGAATCCCGTTTTCAACTCTCTGAGTTCCTCTTCCGTAACCTTATCCATCGTCCTCGCATCCGGAAAATTATATATGTTGTCAATGTATGAAAATGACTTGCTTCCCCATTTTTCGGATATATCATTTACAAGTTTTTTTATTCTGGGAATTTGGTTGTTTTGGGAAATAATAAAAGAAATCAATGTTTCAAAAAAATCCTGATTAAGCAGACGAATGCCGCTGTTTTTTTCGATTATATCCCTCAGTTCCGGACTTGCATCACCGATTTCCTTTTTAATGCTTTTATAATCCCTGTCCAAATCAAAATATTCCTTCCAGATGCTGTTATATTCATCAACGGTAGTGTCATGGAATATCAAATCACCGTTTTTTTGTTCTATTTTTAATCCCCTGTTAAATGATGAAATTAGATATGTATAATTATTGTCTGATTCCTCTGTATTCAAAAAATGGAAACACTGTCCGCATTCCAATGTTTCCTTTAAATCAAAATCTTCTATGTTTTTAATAATTATATTGTTATCTAATGATATCACTTCAGGATTATATCCTTTGTCATTCATTAAATTTCTCCGATTACCAGCTTATCACTTCACAACCGTCTTCCGTTACAAGAACCTGTACTTCCCACTGTGCAGAATCTCTGCCGTCCTCAGTGTGAACTTCCCAGCCGTTTCTCCTGTCCGTGTATACCCCTGCCATTCCCGCATTAATCATCGGCTCGATGGTGAACATAAGTCCCGGTACAAGCATCATTCCCGTTCCCTTTCTTATTACATACGAAACGAACGGATCTTCATGAAATTCCAGTCCCACACCGTGTCCTCCGATTTCTCTTACTATGGAAAATCCGTTGGCATATGCATGCTTCTGAATAACATCCGCAATATCGCCTAAGAATCCCCATGGCTTAACAGCCTTTATACCGAGGTCAACACATTCCTTAGTTACTTCTACCAGTTTTCTTCTTTCATCGGAAACTTCGCCGATCATAAACATTCTTGAAGAATCACTGAAATATCCGTCAAGTATTGTAGAGGCATCCACATTGATGATATCCCCTTCATTTAACACTTGACTGCTTGACGGTATACCGTGACATACAACATCGTTAACGGAAGTACATACGGATTTCGGAAATCCTTCATAATTAAGAGGTGCGGGAACAGCTCCTCTTTTTACGGTCTCCGTATATACCATCTGATCAATCTCTTCAGTTGTAATTCCGGGCTTTATATGCTCCGCTACATAATCAAGCACTGCAACATTTACTTCAGCGCTCTTCTTTATCATCTCAACCTGATAAGGAGTTTTAAGCAGATTGTGTCCCGGTACTCTTATATGCTTTTTTCTGTATCCGTCTAACTTTCTGTCAAATGCCGCATGACAATCTTTATAGGCTAAGCCGCTGCCACACCAGCACTCGTCTGTCGGCTTTAATCTTCTCATTATTTAAACGCCCCCATAATTGCAGGAACCATCTGCTTCTTTCTTGAAACAACACCCGGAAGATAAACAGCATCTCCGTTTGCTTCAACTTCAAAGCCGTCTGTCATAACATCAATGGCTCCTTCTCCTGCACAAACCACTGTTGAACTTTCATTTATAATATCCGTAATCATAAGAAATGCCATATCGCAGCCTGAAGCCTTTATTCCTTCTCCCATAAAGTCTGAAACCTTCTTATGTATGTCTTCAATCTCATCGGAGTTAATCGTACTTACCTGAGCAACAGTAATTACTTTCTCTCCCATTTCGAACTTTTTACAATCTATATTGAAGATTTCTTCAGCGGATTTCTCACATAAATTGCTTCCTGCTTTAAACATTTCCTTTGCGTATACTTCCGGATCGATTCCGGCTATTGCAGCCAATTCCTTGCCCGCAATCTTATCGGCTTCCGTACATGTAGGAGAACGGAACAATAAAGTATCGGAAAGAATTGCCGATACCATAAGACCCGCCATTTCCCTGCTTATTTCAATACCGTTTTCTTTATACATCTGATATACAATCGTTCCCGTACAACTAACAGGCTGAACTCTCATAAACAACGGAGTAGCTGTAACAAGACCTCCGAGTCTGTGATGATCGATAATCTCCAAGACTTCGGCATTCTCTATTCCGTCAACGGTTTGAGACTTCTCGTTATGGTCAACAAGTATAACCTTATCACCTTCCTCAAGAGCGCCTTCAATTAAAGCAGGCTCCGGCATATTGAAATAATCGAGAACGAATTTGGTTTCATCACTTACGTTTCCGAGCCTCATGGCTGCATATTTGTCCGTATTTTCAAGTTTGTTTTTAAAATTAGTATATGTAATTGACGAACATATTGAATCCGTATCCGGGTTCTTGTGTCCTGTTACCAAAATCTTATCACTGTACTTTCCCATATGTTTCAGTCCTCTCATTACCCGTAACTGCCTCTATGGGCGTTACGTTGTCTTCATTACGTGAAGTTTTTTTATTGTTAGTATACTTAATTGTTTTAATAGGATAATGTATCTTATTCTTCTTTTTAAGCTTAAGCTCCGAAGGCTTTGCACCCCTGTCAAGCGCTTTCTGAATAATCCTTCTTCTTTCTTTTAATCTCTTTTGCTCCTGTTTTTTGAGCTTCTTGGCATATTTTAAAATCTTGTTTCTTGCGTCCTCATCATCTCCGAAGAAGTCTTCTTCAATGAAGGAACCGTTAATAATACTGAGCAACAGGCCCTTGTTTTTATTTGCGCCGAATCTGTTATAAACCCAGAATGCGGCGTCTACAATTCGTTTTATCGGTCTGCTTTTATCCTTTATAACTTTATCAACTATGCTTCCGCCCGTTGTTGTCTCAACCTTACCCTTAATTGCCGCAATAAGGTCATTATTGCATTTTATGGAAACTCCTTCCGGAAATTGGGTAAACCCCCTTCCCACCGACGCCTCAACATGTGCGTCCGAACCTCCTGTCGCAAGCTTGTCGTAATATGAAGCAAAAGCTTCTGCCTGCAGGTTATATATAGGGTTAATAGTACTGTTGTAAGTCTCTATGAAATCAAACTTCTTCGGAAAATTCTTATGATCTTTACCGAAATATGTATTGCCGTATGCCCAAGGTCCCGGCATAAACGGATGCGCACATCCTATTATACCTCCTTTACCGTGAACCTCTTTTTCAAGCTGATCAATGGTAAGACCTTTAATTTGCAAAAAATCCGATTTTACATCATCGGGCATTATCACAAGAATATGACCCGCATTTCTTGTATCATACTCTATGCCCTTTAAGATTACAAAATCATCCGGTATAGGGAAAATATCTTTATTATCGTAATAATGATAATAACCTTTGTAAGAGTCATGATCCGTTACGACCATCCCCGTAAATCCCTTTTCTTTAAGAATTGATGCATATTGCGATAAAGGTACATGCGCATCGAATGAACCTTCTCTCGAATGGCAATGCATATCAAATAACTCTCTCGACATAACAAAATCTCCATCAATCTCTTAAAATAAATAATGGGTTATGAAACGTAAATTAACAACCAAAATTGTAACACTGTCCATAACCCATTTATTCTAATATATTTAATTAATTTAGTAAATTGAATAATAATCCAATTTTTAAGTAATTATGCATTTTGAAGTCCGCTTCCTATTGTTTTCCGAATATTTCTGTTAAGAGTCTTCATAAACATAAAGCTCATAAACAGCGCAAACGCCTCAGAAACAGGTAAAGCACACCATACCAAAATAAGATTACCCGTAAGCGCAAACACTATGGAAAGCGGAATAAGGATTGCAAATTGTCTCAACAAAATACATATAAGGCTGTGCATCGGATTACCGATAGACTGGAACATGGTTGAATTAATGGTATCTATTCCCGCCATTACAAAACCTATGGACATTATCCTGATTGCCGGAATTCCGATTGCGGTTACTTCCGGTGTGGCATTAAAAATTGAGTATAACTGAGCCGGGAATAACTGGCATACCACTGTACATACAACCGTTACAATAGCCACAAATATAATACTTATTCTATATACCTGCTTTATTCTGTCAAGCTTTTTAGCCCCGTAATTATAGCTTAAAATCGGTACAATTCCCGCATTAAGTCCAAAAACAGGCATATATACAATACTGACCAGTTTAAAGTAAACGCCGTATGCGGTTATGGCATTTTCCGAGAACCGAATTAGGATTTGGTTCATCACAAGAACAACAATCGATGTAATTGCGTTAAGTATAATTGATGAAATACCTATTTTAAGTATTTCTCCCATTTCCTTAAATCTGAATGAAAATACCTGTCTGATGCTGAGCGTAACCTCTTTGTTATATACAAGGTTTAAAATCAGAGCAATTATTGCTGAAGCAATCTGACCTATAACCGTTGCGATTGCCGCACCGGTTACACCCATTTCAGGGAAAGGACCGTATCCGAATATCATTAAAGGATCAAGGATAATGTTTATAACGGCGCCCGTTGCCTGGGAAACCATGCTCAGCTTTGTTCTTCCCGTCGCCATAAGTATTCTTTCAAGAATTATTTCAATAAAAATGGCGATACTTCCGATCATTACTATCGAAAGATATTCTACACCGTAATCCACAACTTCCCTGAATTCCGTCTGGAATGAAAAGAATGGTTCACAGATAAAGAACGCTAAAACCAGGAATATTAAATATCCGAGTATCGAAAGCATTATTCCCGTATTGGCAATACTGCTCGCTTTTTTCTTTTTATTTTGTCCTAAATATCGTGCAACAAGCGCATTTGTTCCGACGCCGAAACCTACCGCAAATGATATAAATAAATTCTGTATCGGGAACGCCAGTGACAGCGCACGAAGCGGCATATCACCGTAACTTCCAACAAAAGCCGAATCAACTATGTTATACAGCGCCTGAACTATCATTGATATAATGACCGGAAGCGAAATGCTGAACACCAGTTTATTAACCGGCATTATACCAAGCCTATCCGACGCATTATTTTCCCTATCCAATTGTTACCTCCGTTCTTCTTAACTCTTTTTATAAATCTGTTCATAAGCTTTTCTTCCAACTTATAGAATATTTGATATAGGAATACCGCAGCAACAGCCAATGCCGCCACCCATATAATCTGCCATATTTCAAGAGGATGAATCTCAAATAACTTAGGAAGAATAATCATGCCTCCTATGGTGCAGAATATTGTGAGACACCATATAAATAATCTGTATTTGCTAAACGGCGTACATATTTTATAGAGCATTAACACTCCTACAAACAGAAGCAACAAAATTGACATTGTGGAACTCTGATTGAATTCTATATTCAATATCTTCGCCAACACGGTAACCACCGAAACTATTACAAAATTGGTTAAACCTGCCGGCAGTGCCTTACGCAAAATCGTCTTTAGGAAATTACCCTTTATCAATTCATTGTTAGGTTCAAACGAAAGGAAAAATCCCGGTATTCCGATTGTAACCAGACTCAAATAGGACATTTGAGTAGGATAAATCGGAGTCGCACTTCCTATTATCATAACCAGAATGGCTGTAAGGAATGAATAAATATTCTTATTGAGAAACAGCGATGCGGAACGCTGTATGTTGTTAACCACCTGTCTTCCCTCTGAAACCACGGACTCCATTCTTGAAAAGTCTGCGTCCAGTAAAACGATCTGAGAAACCTTGCTTACCACGTCCGATCCCTCTCCGATTGCAATGGAACAGTCGGCTTTCTTAAGGGCAAGCACATCGTTTACACCGTCTCCGGTCATGGCTACGACTTTTTCATCAAGCTGCAGCGCCTCAACTATCTTTCTCTTTTGTGAAGGCGCCACACGTCCGAATACGGTGTATTTTCTTACGGCGCGATATATATCTGCGTCTGTTTCCAATGTTGACGCGTCAACGTATTCATCCGCATTTTTTATCCTTACTTTTTTGGCTACGGACGCCACGGTTGCGGGATTATCGCCTGAAATGACCTTAACTTCCACGCCCTGTTCCTGAAAAAACTTTATGGTTTTTTTTGCGGATTTTCTGACAGGATTTGTAAGCAATACCAACCCCAAAGGAATAACCGGATTTGCAATAGGCTTGCCGTCTTCCACTTTTCCGTCTTCTTTGGAAATATACCCGAAAAGAAGAACTCTGTTTCCGATGTTCATGTAACCCTTTATCTGCTCTTCATATTCGGAATATTTGTCAAGCAGCAGCTTTTCGGGAGCGCCTAATATAAATGTACCTTCCGCAAACTCCACGGCGGAATATTTGACAACCGATGAAAACGGAAACAGCCTGACCGCTCTGCTCTTGTGATTTTTTCCGAATGTCTTCTTTAATGTGGCCATCGTAACATTGTCATTTGACATTTCACCCACAAAATCCTCAAGCATCTGTGTAAGCGTAGGCTGATTAGGATTGGTATCATCGTATCCGTCAAGAGGTACAAGCGCTTCAAACGCCATTTCGTTTTCCGTAAGTGTACCTGTTTTATCGAGACATAATACATTTACTCTGGCAAGAGTCTCAACACTCGCCATCTCCTGCACCAATACTTTCTGCACGCCGAGTTTGGCAACGCTGGCCGTTAAAGCAATACTTGTAAGGAGATATAATCCTTCCGGAATCATACCTACGAGAGATGCGACAACGCTGTTTATTGTTTGCACATAGTCGAACCTGAGGACAAACATGTCAAGCAAAAACATTATTACACCTATAGGTACCATAAAAATACTTATAAGCTTAATAAGCTTTGAAAGAGAGTTCATCATTTCCGTGCTGCTCTTTCCCTTACTTGCCTTAGCTTCTCTTGTTAATCTGTTAACATATGAATGCTCACCCACATCCGTGAGCTCTGCCCTACATGTTCCGGATATAACAAAACTGCCCGACAAAAGCTTATCTCCGGGCTTTTTAATTATTTCATCGGATTCACCCGTTACCAGCGCTTCGTTTACTTTTATTTCTCCGTAAGAAACCACAGCATCGGCACTTATCTGATCCCCTGTCGTAAATTCACATATATCTCCTTTAACAAGAGATTCGGTTTCTATCCGTTGTAATTTACCGTCTCTTATTACATTAGAATGGGGAGCCGTTAAAACCGAAAGATTGTCAAGTATTCTCTTGGAATTAAGTTCCTGTACTATTCCTATTACGGTATTGACAATAACAACTATGATAAATGTCAAATTGTTAAATGATCCGGTTGTGATTACCAATATCGCAAAAAAGAAGAACAGAATGTTAAATGCCGTGAGCAGGTTACTTCTCACAATCTGCCCGACTGTTTTGGATGTGTTTTTTTCTGTCGCATTGGACATTCCGGAAGCCGCTCTTCTGTTGGCTTCCGCAGTTGTTAGTCCTATATTATGGTCTGTCATATTGATGCACCTCAAAATAGTAAAACAAAGAGTAACTGTCAACAAAACAGCTACTCCCCATAATTTTAACAAACAACAACATATAAATTCCGGATATTCTCATACAAATATGATTATATCTTTAAATTCCATATCAATAATACTTACTACTGTTAAGTATTGAAACATATACTAACATAGAAGAAAATATTATGCAATAAAAAACACTTTGATAGTAAATGTAATTTCTTAACGGGAATATCGGGTATTATTATAACTTAAAAGAACTCTTAAGAGATACTATTCTGTTAAATACAGGTTGACCTTCTTTTGAATCTTTAAGATCGCATACAAAATATCCGTTTCTTACAAATTGAAATCTGTCTTCAGCCTTTGCATTCATAAGTTCCGGTTCAAGCATTGCATTATTAATTACTATAAGTGAATCCTTATTAACATTGATGCTTCCGTCTTCGGCAAAGACACCTTTTTCTTCATCTATTATATTGTCATATAATCTGATTTCCGCACTCTTTGCATGTTTTGCGCTTACCCAATGAATAGTTCCCTTAACCTTTCTTCCGTCCGGAGAATTTCCTCCTTTTGACTCAGAATCATACGTACAGTGAATAAGAGTTATATTGCCGTTTTCATCCTTTTCAATATCCGTGCATGTAACTAAATATGCGTTCATCAGTCTTACTTCATTACCCGGATACAATCTGAAATATTTCTTCGGAGGCTCCTCCATGAAGTCCTCTCTTTCTATATATATCTCTCTTGAAAAAGGTACGCTTCTCTCTCCCAGCTCTTCATTTTCAATGTTGTTAGGGATTGTAAGCATTTCCTCTTTATCTTCCGGATAGTTATCAATAACCACCTTTACGGGATCAAATATTGCCATCATACGATTGCATTTCGGTTTGAGGTCCTCTCTGATGCAAAACTCAAGCATCGGAAGCTCAACTTCGCCTTCCACCTTTGTTACACCCGCCAATTTTGTAAATTCCCTTATTGATTCCGGTGTATACCCACGTCTTCTGAGAGCGCTTATAGATACAAGTCTCGGATCGTCCCAGCCGTCAACGTCACCGTTTTCAACAAGTCTCTTTATATATCTTTTGCCGGTCACAACATTCTTAAGTCTCAATTTGGCAAATTCTATCTGCTGAGGTTTCTTCTCAAATCCCACTTCATTAACACACCAGTCATATAACGGTCTGTGATCCTCGAATTCCAAAGTACAAAGAGAGTGTGTAATGCATTCGAAAGCATCTTCAAGCGGATGAGCAAAGTCATACATCGGATAAATGCACCATTTGTCTCCTGTTCTGTGATGTGTAAGATGAGCTACCCTGTATATAACCGGATCTCTCATATTAATATTTGGCGATGCCATGTCAATTTTTGCACGAAGCACTTTTTCGCCGTCTGCGAACTCACCGTTTTTCATTCTCTCGAACAAATCAAGATTCTCTTCAACGGATCTGTTCCTGTACGGACTCTCTTTTCCCGGTTCCGTAAGCGTGCCTCTGTACTCTCTTATTTCTTCCGCCGTAAGATCGCAGACATATGCCTTGCCTTTTTTTATAAGTGTAACAGCGGCATCGTACATTTTTTCAAAATAATTTGACGCATATTTCACGTCTCCGTCAAATGTAACGCCAAGCCAGTTAATGTCACTTAATATTGCGTCCACATACTCATCCTTTTCTTTTCCGGGATTAGTATCGTCAAATCTTAAATTAAATGTGCCGTTATATTCCTGCGCAATTCCGTAATTAAGGAATATCGATTTCGCATGACCTATATGAAGATATCCGTTAGGTTCCGGAGGAAATCTCGTGATTATTTTGTCTGTTTTTCCTTCTTCAAGATCCTTATCTATGATTTGTTCAATAAAATTCTTGTATGTTGATTCTTCTTTTTCCATACCGTTCCTTCCGTTTAATTATCAATCAGGTCTTTACATACCTCATATACCCTTCTTGCCGAATTGTAACTTTCGTCTTTATTCATAACGACGGTTACCTCCGCATACTTTTCATAAAGTTCCTGTCGTTCTGCATATATTTCTTCTATTGTGGATTTTCCGTTTGATACCACTCCCCTGACAGACAGGTCTCCGAGTCTTCCGTTAAGGACCTTTACATCTGTCTTGAGATAAACTATATGCCCCATATCTTTAAAATGAGCCATTGCCGAAGCACCGTATACCGCGCTTCCCCCTGTGGCAATTACGGTTCTCTCCGTATTGATTGCGCAATTTGTTTTGTCCTCAAATTCAATAAAACGCTTATCACCCAATTCGTTAAGAATATCACCCAGCGGTTTATCCATAACTTCCTGCATTACAAGATCGGAATCCAAAAACTTATATCCCAGCCACTTTGCAAGCTGAACTCCTATTGTACTTTTACCGCTGCCGGGCATACCGATAAGTATAATATTGTTTTTTGATTTTTTCCCCTTATCCAAGTCAGTTTTCTTCCTTTTTGTCAGATTTCTCGTTTCCGTCTTCTTCGGCTGCCGCACTCTTAGATCTTCTGAGCTGCTCTTTAACTCTCATTGCCTGTTCCATAACCGAAAGCTCGTCAAGCCCGAATTCATATCTTTCTCCGCAGAACTGACATGTGGTTTCCACCGGCTTTCCTTCGTCTATAAGGCTCTTGAGTTCCTCTGAACCGAGACTTAAAAGCGCATCCGTAACCTTCTTTCTTGAGCAGTCACACTTAAAACGGGCAGGTATCTCTTCCACTATTTTATATTCAAGTCCCTTTAAAATCATGGCAAGTATGTCCTCAAGACTTTTTCCTTCTTCGATAAGTCCCGACACCGATGTAATATTTGCAATATTTACTTCTATTGTTCCTATTGTTTCATCCGTTGCATCGGGCATCATTTGAATAATAAATCCGGCTGAAGCTTTTACGGTATTGTCACTGTTGAGAGTAGTTCCAAGCCCCACCGCCGACGGAGTCTGCTCACTTGTTGCGAAATAATACGTAAGATCGTCGCCTATTTCGCTTGTTACAAGAATACAGTCGCCGATATAAGGTTCTTTAAGTCCCATATCCTTTGTTACACTTAAAACTCCGATACCTACAGCCTTTGCCACATCTATCTTTCCGTCTTCTTTAAGAGGAACAAAAACCTGCGGATTTGTAACATATCCCTTTACGTCGCCGTTAGGTTTCGCAGTCACAAGCATGTCTCCTATCGGTCCGTTTCCCTTTATTCTTATCGTAAGGATATCCTGCTCGTTTTTCATCATCGTACCCATCATGGCACCCGCCGTAAGCAATCTTCCTATAGCTACACCGGCTACGGGACTCATGTTATGTCTCTTAATTACTTCGTCAACTAATTCTTTTGTTTCAGCCAAATACACTCTTGCTTCGCCGTTGGCTGTTACTGCTTTTAGAATTCTGCTCATTATTTGCACCTCTTTTTCATTTTGGTAAAGACTTAAAATAATTTCACGCGTCTGTATACCATGTTTATCCGTTATAGTATAGCATAGAAAAAAAATATTTTAATATTTATATTTCCCTATAATTAAATAAATTCGATTTCTCCATTTACATACTTTTTTTTTCATTGTAAAATGGTAAAAAATTACAGGAGGGGTACTATGAGACATTTATTAAGTCCGGAAGATTTTTCTATAGAAGAAATTGACGACCTTCTATCTCTTGCACATGATATTCAGGTCAATCCGAAAAAATATTCGCATCTGTGTGATGGACTTAAAATTGCAACACTTTTCTATGAGCCGAGTACAAGGACTCGTTTGAGTTTTGAAGCCGCTATGATGAATATGGGCGGTAATGTGCTTGGCTTTTCTTCTGCCCAATCAAGTTCTGTTTCAAAGGGCGAGACTGTAGCCGATACGATAAAGGTCGTATCATGTTACGCCGACATAATTACAATAAGACATCCAAAGGAAGGTGCGCCTCTTGTTGCATCGGAAAATGCTACCGTTCCGATAGTTAATGCCGGTGACGGCGGACATGAACACCCTACTCAGACTTTGGCAGACCTTATGACAATAAAAGAATTGAAGGGAAGCTTATCCGATTTCACAATCGGACTTTGCGGTGATTTAAAATTCGGAAGGACAGTTCACTCTCTTATTAAAGCACTTTCACATTATAAGAATGTCAAATTTGTTATTATATCACCGGAAGAACTTCGCATTCCGAGTTATATAAAAAGTATTCTCGACGAAAAAAATATTGAATATAAAGAAGTTACAAAACTTGAAGATGTAATCGGAGAATTGGATATTCTTTATATGACGCGTGTTCAAAAAGAAAGATTCTTTTCCGAAGACGAATACTTAAGAATGAAAGATTACTATATATTGGATAAAGAGAAGCTAAAACTTGCAAAACCTGATATGTACGTACTTCATCCGCTTCCACGTGTAAACGAAATTGCCACAGATGTTGACAACGACCCGCGCGCTAAGTATTTTGAGCAGGTTCAGAATGCCGTATATGTCAGACAGGCAGTAATATTAACGCTTTTGAATCTGATTCCCGAAAAATAATCAATACATGAATAACTGTTCACGAAAGGATATTATATGTTAAGCATAGGAGCCCTGAATAACGGTATCGTTCTTGATCATATAGAAGCCGGCAAGGCAATGGAAATATACAGATATCTGGATCTTGATAATCTTGATTGCGGAATAGCCATAATAAAAAATGCTCAATCCAACAAGATGGAGAGAAAAGATATTATAAAAATTGACGGCGGACTGGATCTTGTAGACCTTGATGTTTTAGGATATATAGACTGCAATATAACCGTTAATATCATAAAGGACGGAGAAATTATTGAAAAAATGCCTCTTTCTTTACCTAAGAAGTTAACAAATATCATAAAATGCAGCAACCCACGTTGTATTACTTCATCTGAAACTAATCTTGACCAGATATTTTACCTGGCAGATGCTTCTCACCATACATACAGATGCAAGTACTGTGATGAAAAAGCGAAATAATCATCCGAAAATCAGGTATACAATAAAACAATGCCGCAGGCGTAGTGCCTGCGGCATTGTTTTATTGTATATTAACAGTCATATGTACAGTGTCAAAAGACGACCGTCGCCAATGCATGTGGCAGCGTCCATTACTGACAGACACTGAATACATCATATTAATCAATAATTCTCTGCATGTAATTCAAAGTAGCTCTGTGGATGCTTACATACCGGACATACCTCAGGAGCTTTGGTTCCTACAACAATATGACCGCAGTTACGGCATTCCCACACCTTAACTTCACTCTTCTCAAATACCTGTTTCATTTCAACATTGTTAAGAAGAGCTCTGTATCTCTCCTCATGAGTCTTCTCGATGGCAGCTACGCCTCTGAACTGTTCGGCAAGTTCATGGAAACCTTCTTCATCGGCATCCTTTGCCATCTGACTGTACATGTCAGTCCATTCGTAATTTTCACCTTCGGCAGCCGAAAGTAAGTTTTCTGCAGTATCACCTATACAGCCGAGAGCCTTAAACCAAAGCTTAGCGTGCTCTTTTTCATTTTCGGCCGTTTTTAAAAACAATGCCGCGATCTGCTCAAATCCCTGTTTTTTGGCAACAGAAGCGAAATACGTATACTTATTTCTTGCCTGAGATTCACCTGCAAATGCAGTCCATAAATTCTTCTCAGTCTTTGTTCCCGCATATGGATTCTTCTTTGAAGTTTCCTCTACCTTTTCGAATTCACTTGCCGGTGCACCGCATACCGGGCACTTGAAATCATCGGTTAATTCGCCTTCATGAACGTAACCGCATACTTTACAAACATATTTTGCCATAAAAACACCTCCGTTATATAAAAACACATATAAACAACCGATAATTCACCTGTTTATATCGGTATTATATACTTAAAAAGGCACATTTTGCAATGATAATGTATACAGTTTAAAATCTTATACGACTGAAAACAGCTTTAAAAATATCATAATTTATACGGTATCATATGCTTTTTGCAAGCTTATATACCTGTTCCGGATAGTCGGTATTTTTCAAAGACTCTCTTTCCCAACATCCGGCCGCATTTACTATTCCGGCGTTTTCCCAATCCAAATACTCAAGCATGTGGGAGAATGATATATTTGCTCCGTCCGCCGACTTTTTATCCGTATCTGCCATTGCCGTAATAAGAACGGCTTTTTTATTATGATGAAGGTTGGAGTCATTTGCGTAAAAACGATCGATTACACTTCTTATTTGAGCATTCATATTATAGTAGTAAATAGGAGTTACAAATACCACGGTGTCGGCTTTTAACAGATATGGATTAAGTACTCCCATGTCATCCTTAAATACACATCCTTTATCCGTTTCATGACACTGCTCACACGCTATGCATGGATGAACGTCTTTAACGGCCGCATTAAATCTGTAAATGTTGTGGCCGTTTTCTGATGCTCCCCTAATAAATTCATCAGCCAATGCGGCTGTTGTGCCCTTCTGATGTGCGCTTCCGGTTATTACTACAATATTCATATTTACCTCCCGTATATTTTTTGATACTTCAGACATTCAATTTAAAGCCGTGTACAAAAAAATGTATTTTACTTTTAAATTTCCGAAAAATTTTTAAACACTTATCACAATATTTTTATCTTATGAATTATATCAAAAATCACATATCAGACACCGGGTTCTTCCCGACATCGGATATGTGATTTCCGTTTTGTCACCGTAATGTATTCACACTTTTGAATGCATTACGGTTCAGTAATTAATCAAGAGTAAGCAAAAGAGCCATCTTAAACTTTTCCGTAGCCTTTATATAATGCTTACCGGACTTATCGAACTTGAAATTTTCTCCGGCTTTAATATGATATTCTTTACCTTCGTATCCGATAACGGCTTCACCGTCAAGTGCAAATACCAACGCTTCACCCGGTGCCGCATGCTCGGATAATCCGGTTCCCTTGTCAAAACTCATAATAACAAATTTCATATGAGAATTATTTATAAGGTCCATATTTACTATTTTTTCTTCCTGATATGGGAGAAGATCCTTTAATGTTATTACTTCTCCCGCTTTTAAAATTTCGTTCATTTCCGTATCCTCCCTTAATGCAATTTCCGTATATACACAATCCGTAATCGCTCTTGCTCCGATCGGCGTATCCGTAGGCGTGATAAAAATCTGTCCTTCAGATACGGTATTTACCGATGAATTATTGTCAAATGCCTCAAGAACTCCGGCATCCGTCAGCCAAAGCTTTGTATACATATAACTTTCAGCACTTATATCTGTATCTTTTGCCATTGAAAAATGTGCTATGTCAAACCCGTTTTCAGAATATACCGACTTTGATACGGTACACCCCGAAACAGGCGGATTGTCTGCAGCTATGGAAAACACTTTTCCTGAAGTTTCTTTCACGGCACTCATCTCCTTTGCAATGATTATGGTTTTAATATACCGCGATTGAATAATATATTATGTTGTAATAACAACGAAATTAATTTAATATTCCTTCCACCCTATGGAATCCGAAGTTACGTCGCATTGAAGGTAAATAACCTTCACACCTGAATTCACCGCTTTTCTAAAGCATTCCGCATATTTCGGATCTGTCTTTTCGTTGGGATATACCTCTTTAATGCCGTTCATTGCAATACAATAAACAAGATAAGCCTCATATCCGTCTTTTATTGAAGAAGAAAGTTCATTTAAATGCCTTCTTCCTCTTTCGGTTGGGGCATCCGGAAAATATCCCATGCCGTCATTTTCCAGCGTACATCCCTTTACTTCCAAAAGCGCTTTTCTGTCTCCGTCTTCCACATAAAAGTCCACCCTTGAATTGCCGTATTTGTATTCAGGTTTAATCAATGTAATATTATTAAATTCTTTGTTATCTTCCTTCAGCCATTCCCATACAACCTTGTTCGGAATCTGACTGTCAATATTTATCCATCCCAGACTTTTCTTCTCTACTCCTATCAGATCCCATTTTGTTTTTCTTTCCGGTTTATCAAAATACTGTACGCTTACAGTTGCACCCGGAATGAGCAACTCTTTGCATCTTCCTGTGTTTTTTACATGAACCGTCTCTGTTTTTCCGTTTATTTCCACATGAGATATGAATCTGTTGGGTCTGTCTATGAATTTTCCCAAGCGAATATCAGTGTATCTGATCATACGTCACATTACCCTTCACCGAAATTTTTAAGTTCATCCCCTGAAAGCCTGTATATCGTCCATTCAGACATGGGTTTAGCTCCAAGGGATAAATAAAAATCAATGCTGGGTTTATTCCAGTCTAAACAGCACCACTCCATTCTTCCGCAATTTCTCGCCGCTGCAATTGACGCAAGCTTTTTTAACATCGCTTTTCCGTATCCCTTTCCCCTGTATTCAGGCAAAATATATATATCTTCCAAATACAGTCCCGATCTGCCGACAAATGTTGAAAAATTGTGAAAAAACAGTGCAAAACCTATTTCTTTTCCGTCAACTTCCGCAAACAACACTTCCGCTTTTTTATCATCAAATATTTCTTTTTCCAGTGTTGCAGTATCCGCAACCACATCATCCGACATTTTTTCATATTCTGCCAGATTTTTAATAAATGAAAGAATTAACTCCGTGTCTTCTCTTTTTGCATATCTGAATTCTAAACCCATGTAAATCTCCTTATCTTAACTAACGGTTTAAGCGTGATTCGCAGTCTTTAAAACCGTTTTTTAAATTGTTCATTTATATATGAAATGATAATACAACAATTTGTTTAAAATAATAAATTATATTTAAAAAAAATCTCTTAACAGATATACGTTAAGAGATTTTAAATGCTTTAATATGTTTTAAAAATCAGGTAAAGGATACTTATCACATAACTTTTCCTACAACTTCATCCACTCTTTCAACAGGAATTATCGTAAGCTCTTTAAGAACCTCCGGAGCCACATCTTTTAAGTCGTATTCATTTTCTTTAGGGATAAATACGCTCCTTACTCCCGCTCTCTGAGCAGCCATAAGTTTTTCCGGAAGACCTCCTATCGGCATAACATCTCCTCTCAGAGATACTTCACCGGTCATTGCATATTCGGAGTCAACGGGCTTTTCATTAATTAACGAAGAAAGTGCCGTTGTAAGAGTTATTCCCGCAGAAGGTCCGTCCTTTGGCGTTGCACCGGCAGGAACATGTATATGAATATCGTTTTCTTCAAAAACTTCAGCTTTTTCAGGATACATTTTCTTTACGAGACTGACGGCAATCTGAGCGGATTCTTTCATTACGTCTCCCAACTGCCCCGTTATTTGCACCTTGCCGCTGCCCTTTGTAAGCATTGTTTCTATAAACAATATTTCACCGCCTACGGGAGTCCATGCAAGTCCGGTTACGATTCCCGGAGTTGTTGTCTCATGTATTTTTTCATGATGTATTTCTCTCTGATCCATATACTCCGAAAGGTTTTCCGAGGTAACTTCGATTTTACCTTTGCCGTCACTAACCGTTTTTACGGCTGCAATTCTTGTCAATTTATCAAGCTGTTTCTTTAAACCTCTGACTCCGGCTTCCATTGTATAATTTGAAATTATTTTTTCATATGCGTCATCGGTAATCGATAAGTTTTCTTCACTTACTCCGCTCTTCTCCATTGACTTCTTTATCAAATGATTCTTCGCTATATGTAGTTTTTCTGTCGGAGTATATCCGTTAAAGTTAATAATTTCCATTCTGTCCAAAAGAGGTCCCGGTATTGTATCTAATGTATTTGCCGTGCATATAAACATTACATCCGATAAATCATACGGAACATTCATATAGTGATCCGTAAAAGTATTATTCTGTTCCGGATCCAAGACTTCAAGCAAAGCACTTGCGGGATCTCCGCTGTAACTTGTTGAAAGTTTATCTATCTCATCAAGAACAATTACAGGATTACTTGTACCTGCTTTCTTTATTCCGTCCATAATCCTTCCGGGCATGGCGCCGATATATGTTCTTCTGTGTCCTCTTATGTCGGCCTCATCCTTTACACCTCCGAGACTTATTCTTACATATTCTCTGTCCAGTCCGTCAGCTATGCTTTTTGCAATACTTGTCTTTCCTGTTCCCGGAGCTCCGACAAGGAGCAAAATGGATCCTGACTGCTTCTTACTCAGCGACATTACGGCCATCTGTTCCACTATTCTCTTCTTAACCTTTTCGAGTCCGAAGTGTTCCTTGTCAAGAATGTCTTTTGCTCTGTTTATGTCAATGTCCTTTGCTTCGTGTTTCTTCCAGTCAAGTGACGTAACAAATTCAAGGTAATCCGTAAGCATTCCGTACTCGTGTCCGCTTTCCCCTTCGGTTTTCAGCCTTTTTATTACTTTTTCGGCTTCTTTTTTCGCCTGTTCATTCATGCCTGAATCTTCAATTTTCTCTTCAAAAAGCTGAATATCGGATTTATTTTCGGGATGAAGTTCATCAAGCTCCTTCTGTAAATATTCGATTTGCTTTTTTATGGCCGATTCTCTGTATAACTGTTTATAACTTTCGTCATTATTGTTTTGCGCTTCATTTGCAACTTCAATTATCGCAAGAGATTTTTGAATATACTTTGTAAGCAAATCTATCTTCTCAGACTCTTTCTCCGCTTTCATAACTTCATACTTTTCCGGAGAGCTTAAATGAAGATACGGAACGCTCATAACCGCTGTCTGATTCCAATCCGCGGCACGTGAAAGATACATTCTCGGAACCGCCTCTCCTCCGTTAATCATCGGACCGAAAACACTTATCATTTGCTCTTTTATGTCGACAAGCTTTTTCATGGCTTCTTCTTTATTTACGTCTTCAATCTCAGGATAACTGTGATATGTGACATATTGATTATTTAAATCAACCTCGTCTACCCTGACTCTTTCGCCTACATTTATTGTAACGTCATCAGACATTTCTCCGACGGACGCCTTACCCAAAAACGCAACAGGCTGAAATCTCACGCCGCCTTCGGAATCTTTCTTTATCAAAAGTATCAATTCCTCGTCGGGTTTAATGTCACCCACATCCATTTTTTCAAGATATGTTCCGCTTAGCTGTATTTTTGTATTTGCCAATATCAAACTGTTACTTATAGGAATTATTTTCATATCTTACACCTCTTCTTTATTAGCACTTGATTTATATGAGTGCCAAAGTTATTTTAAAAATATAGTGTGTGTTTGAACTTATCGTACATACACACACTAATGTCATTCCAAATAATCGCCCGCAAACAATTTTATAATTATATGCCTGAGCTGCGATTTGTCCCTGTAAGACGGATCGTTTACGGCACTTTTAATTAATCCCGTCATACCTCCGATAAAGAAATTCTTGAGAATATCTCCCGAAATATCTTTCATTCCGCCCCATAATTTACACTCATTAAAACTGTTATAAAAATAATCGTAGAGAACACATATTAATCCGTGATCCATAAGTAATTTTAAGAAATCATAGTTACAATATATGAAATCCGCAAGAACGGTACTCATTACATCCGCTGATATTTTCCCGTTTTTTATATATGATGCTTTAAGATGCGAACATGAACATCCCATTCCGTAGACAATCACATTTTCCTTTGTTTCAAACAGAGAATAAAAAGTCTGTCTTGATACTCCGGCCTTCTCGCAGATTTCCTTAATGTTGATTTCGGAATATTTCTTATGCTTCATCAGTTCAAAGAAAGTGTTGCTGATTAATTTCTGTGATTCCAGGGCGGTTTGATTATCTCCCTGATAAATTTCAATTACCTCCCTTCGCACTGACACGTGTCCAACTGAATATATGATACTTCCGACATTGACACGTGTCAATGTATTATTCATTAAATTTATAAATAATAAATAAAAATATATTGAGATATATCCTACTCTCTTAATTTGATACGATTATTTCAGCCAAAATGTTTTCATCAAAATCCAAAACCGTAAACATATTCCCATCTAATACTGCGTAACTTTCGGGATTGCCTCCCTTCGGAATGGATATTGATCCGGGATTAAGACAAAAAAACGTCAATCCGTTTTTTGCGCATTTCTCTGCCCTTAAAATATGTGTATGCCCGTGCATTATAGCATCACCGTTAATAATCGGAGGCAAATTGTCTTCGTTGTATTTATGTCCGTGGGTTAAAAAAATATTGTAACTGCCTGTGTCAAGTATCGCATAATCTGACATAACCGGAAATTCCAATACCATCTGATCCACTTCCGATTCACAATTCCCGCGTACCGCATATATACTGTCCTTATATCGGTTCAGCATTTCAATTACCTTTTTCGGATTATATTCTTTGGGAAGATCGTTTCTCGGACCGTGATAAAGTATGTCGCCGAGAAGAATAATTCTTTCTGCTTCCGAAGATTCAAACTTTTCAAGAAACTTTTCGCACCAATACGCAGAGCCGTGTATATCGCTTGCAACTAAATATTTCATTTATTTATATAACTCCTTTATTTTTAACAGACTTTAATATACGGTTAGAACCATTGTCACGTACCCGTAAAGAGAACTTTGTCACCCTACTTTTAAAAATATGCTCACAATTGCCGCCGATAACAGACAAAAGACCGCCTGCGAAGATAAAACTTACGCAGACGGTCTCTTAGGGATTTTAACTATAATCTCTTTGGGGAAGAAAATAATAGTTTTTCTACTTAAAATAAAGCACAAAAAATAATTACACTAATGTTACCAAAAGTATAAAACCTAATTGATACCATAATATATGGGACTATTTACGGTATCGGATTGTGAAGCATAAAACTTCATAAACAACATAAACAAAATTCTTGAAAATTGTTTACCTAACTAGGTTAAACTCAATATACCACTTCTGTTTGTGCATTTCATTTATTTTACTCCAATTGTCCTAATATTACCCAAATTGGACAATTTATTCGACATTTTGGTAAAAATTATACATGTTCCGTACTTATATACTTTTGAGTATCCTTTACCACATCTTCTATGGTTATCTGCTGCATTTGTTTTTCCATGGCTTCTTGTATTAAATTTAATTTGTCATCAAGAGATTTGTGTATATTCCTGCCGACAGGACAATTAGGATTTGGATTATCGTGAAAATGGAACAATTCTCCGTTTTCTATACTCTCAACAGCATTAAATACATCTAAAAAAGTTATTTCGTTAAGCGGCTTTACAATACTTGCTCCGCCGCTTCCCCTTTTAACCGTAACGAGACCCGCAGCCTTTAACTGCTGAAGAACATTTCTTATTATTACCGGATTAACATTTATGCTTCCCGCAAGAAAATCACTTGTAATCTTATGATCTTTTTCGTATATATCTATAACAGCAAAAATATGAATTGCTATCGTAAATCTGCTTGATATTTGCATATTTCCCCCCTCAAAAACAATAATCTACCATTTAAAATTTATAATATAAAATAATAAGAATATATTCATACCTGTCATGAACGGAATTCCCGATACAAAATATGACTTTCTTGTCTTATGCCTGAATACATACATGGCACACCACGCCCCTGCTCCTCCTCCGAGCAGAGCGAGAATAAACAAAGTTGTTTCTCTGACTCTCTGTCCGCCCTTTATTGACTGTAATTTGTCAACTCCGTATATTGTAAATGCAAAAGTATTAATTGCAATTACATATACCATGAGAATTTTATGTTCGGAAAAGTAATCAAAGGGCAAAAAAACAGGAGTTTCATTGATATGTCCGGTAGAAATCAATGTTATTATTCCCGCAATTACGGCGGCGCATGTTAAAAATATCCAAATCATTTAAGATATTCCCATTCCGTTTCTTTGAAGCCCACAAGTATTTTATCATTATCAACAACAATGGGCCTCTTCACCAACATTCCGTCGGATGCCAAAAGTTCGTATTGTTCCTCTTCGCTCATCCCCGGAAGCTTATCTTTAAGGTTTAATTCCTTGTATAATTTGCCGTTTGTATTAAAAAATTTCTTAAGGGGTAAACCGCTTTTAACGTGCCATTCCCTTAATTCTTTCACCGTTGGATTATCCTCAACTATATGTCTGTCCGTATATTCTATTCCGTTGTCATTAAGCCACTTTTTCGCTTTTTTACATGTGGAACAGGACGGATATTCAATAAATAACATAATTTCCTCCCTGATAATTACTCAAGCCTTATTGCCATATATAACTTTAATGCATCCTTAAATACTCTCGGATCATATCCTGTTATGTTTTTTATTTTATTTAACTTATATTGTAATGTATTTTTGTGAATAAACAATTTATCAGATGTATCCTTTAGTGATAAATTGTTATCAAAATAAATTTTAAGTATCTTTCTGTCTTCACGGTCAAGCTTACTGATGGTTTTTGAAATATATTCGTTTTTTACATTTTCATTTATGCATCCCAAAATAATTTCCAAATCCAATTTATCAAAAACCGAATAGTTCTCACCGTTTTCAAGACTTTCTATTGCAATTTCGGCGCATTGATACGATTCAAACTGGCGCCATATTGATAAACTGTTTCCCACACCCGTGCTTATTATATTCTTATATTCGGAAGCAAGACCTTCCAATGCATCACTGCAGTTAACATACTGATGTTCCGGCAATAACGCAACATATTCATTCGGAAATTGAAATGTAAATAATCTTGCTGATATTTTTTCAAATGTACGATATATATCATTTTCCACGGATGAGATATTGGAAATGTTATCCTTTATGTTTATCCTTACAACCACGGTTCTGTAATTCCAATTAATGCTGAGTTTCAATTCGTTAAAATACGGCTGTAATTCATTATATTCAAATTCTCTTCCTTCAATAAGACTCCTTGTAATATAATTCAGCCAACTTTTTCTGTTGTAATTGAGAGAGTCTATTTCATGCTCTTTTAGAATCAATGACGTAATTCTTTGAGCAAGAAGAGCATATTTCCTAACTTCGTCGGGTTTTCCGCTTATTCCTATTACGGCTATTATTTCCTTATTATATCTGTATGGTATATTAACGCCTTTGTTTGTTCCCAGGAAAAGATCATCCGATTCGACTTCTATGGTTTCTCCCATATCTATCGCTTTTTTACCTATTTCATGGAAATTGCCTATTCTTGATTTATCCGTGCTGGCAAAGATTATTCCCCTGTTGTTGATAAAGTTAATGTCGTACCCGCATACCTCCTTTACCGCATCAACAATTTTCTGTGCCGTTTGTCTTGACAGTGATAAAAGCATTTCAGTCTCCGTTACAATATGCAAAATTAGGATAATAAGTTATGTCAATATGTTATATATACTATAGATTTTAATTATTTACAATCTTTTATGTTATTTGTAATATGTTCTAATTTGTATGTGACTTGTATGATACTAAATATTAAATTTTGTACTTTCGTTGATACAATTTTTCAAAAATTTTATCTTTCGAAAATACAGGAAAGGAGAATACCATGAATATAGTTGTGGCAATAGATTCCTTAAAGGGAAGTCTTACTTCTTTGGAAGCCGGAGGCGCAATTAAGCAAGGAATTGAAAAAGTTTATCCTAATGCGGGCGTTACCATAAGACCGTTGGCCGACGGCGGCGAGGGAACAGTTGAAGCATTGACGCTGGGAATGGGCGGAAGACTGGAAAATGTTCTTGTTACGGGTCCTCTCGGTAAACCGGTAAATGCCGTATACGGTATTTTGGAGCCGTTGACTTCAAATGATAAAAAAACAGCCATTATTGAAATGTCTGCAGCGGCAGGAATTACCTTAGTCGATGAAAAAGACAGAAATCCACTGAATACCACTACTTACGGTGTGGGTGAAATTATAAAAGATGCCATTTTCAAAGGATGCAGACATTTTATTGTGGGTATCGGCGGCAGTGCCACCAATGACGGCGGTATAGGAATGCTTCAAGCGCTCGGATACGGTTTTCATAATAAAAACGGTATGCCTGTTTTATTCGGTGCAAACGGATTAAAAGAGCTCAAAAGCATTACGGAAGAAGAAGTTATTCCGGAACTTAAAGAGTGTACGTTTCGTATCGCATGCGATGTAAATAACACTCTTTGCGGTGCATTGGGATGCAGCGCCGTTTTCGGTCCTCAAAAGGGAGCTACTCCGACAATGATAATGCGTATGGACAGATGGCTGTCAAATTACGCAGCTCTCTGTAAGGAAAAATATCCCAATGCGGATAAGGACTTTCCGGGAACAGGTGCCGCAGGCGGTCTGGGCTTTGCATTTCTGACATTTACCAACGCCGTATTGGAATCAGGTATTAAAATAGTGCTTGAAGAAACAAGGCTTGAAGAATATATAAAAGATGCCGATATAGTAATAACAGGCGAAGGCAGACTCGACAGCCAGACAGCCATGGGAAAAGCCCCTATAGGCGTTGCCGAAATTGCAAAAAAACACAACAAAAAAGTCCTGGCGTTTTCGGGTTCGGTCTCCGAAGATTCGTATTTATGCAACGAGAACGGAATTGATGCATTTTTCCCTATTCTCAGAAATATTGTTACTCTTCAGGAAGCAATGGATCACGATAATGCCGAAAAAAATATGATTGCAACCGTTGAACAGGTATTTAGAACTATTAAGACCTTTTCTTAATAGAAAGGAGAATGTATGGATTACACATTTTCTACCGCCGGAGCACTTATCGGACTCGGAATTTCAATTTTTCTTATAATCCGTAAGGTTCATCCGGCATACAGTCTCATTGCCGGCGCTCTTATCGGCGGACTTATCGGCAGCGGAGATCTTGTACAGACAGTAAGCACGATGGTCAGCGGTGCATCAAGTATGATGTCGTCAGTACTTCGTATTCTTACATCAGGTATTCTCGCCGGCGCCCTTATTAAAACGGGATCTGCCGAAAAAATAGCCGAAGCAATAGTAAATAAATTGGGACAAAAGCGCGCTATAATCGCTCTTTCGATCTCAACTATGATCATATGTGCCGTAGGCGTATTTATTGATATTGCAGTTATTACGGTTGCTCCTATAGCAATCGCAATAGGCAAGAAAGCAAAGCTTTCAAAACCGGGTATTCTTCTTGCCATGATCGGCGGAGGCAAGGCCGGCAACATTATATCGCCTAACCCTAACACCATTGCGGCTGCCGAAGGTTTCGGTGTTGACATGACATCGCTTATGATTCAGAACATTGTACCTGCAATTTGTGCGGTTGTGGTTACAATATTGATTTCAAATGTTCTGTCTAAAAAGGGAGTTGCGGCATTTGAGGGCGTTGAAGAAGATTCAGCCGTATCTAAAGACCTTCCGAACTTCTTTACCGCAATACTCGGTCCTTTAGCTGTAATCATATTACTTGCATTAAGACCTATTTTCGGAATCACGGTGGATCCTTTGATTGCACTTCCGATAGGCGGATTTGTAACCATACTTGTTACGGGAAATGCAAGACATACGGTTTCATTTACGGAATTCGGTATCAGTAAAGTTATAGGCGTATCCATTCTTTTGATCGGTACGGGTACAATCGCGGGTATTATTAAGGCTTCCGCACTTCAGTTCGATCTTATAAATATCCTTAACTTTATGAATATGCCTGCATTCCTGCTTGCTCCTCTTTCAGGTATTCTTATGGCGGGTGCTACCGCTTCCACAACCGCAGGTTCAACGATTGCGGCACAGACATTTGCCACACCTCTTATTGACGCAGGTGTACCGGCAATATCTGCCGCAGCAATGACACATGCAGGCGCAACAGTTATCGACTCGCTTCCGCACGGTTCATTTTTCCACGCAACAGGCGGTTCGGTGTTTATGGAAATCAAGGAAAGAATGAAACTCATTCCTTACGAAGCAATTATCGGTCTTACAAGCACCGTGGCTTCAGTGATTATTTATCTTATTTTCGGATAAGTAAATAAAATCATATCGTAATACTAAAACATATAATTAAAACCAAACTAAAACAATTATAACAAACAGATAAAATTAATCATAAAACAGTAAAACAAACAAATATAATTAATCATAAAACAGTAAAACTAAACATAAAACAATAAAACATAACTGAAACATGTTTCTCCGATTAACACGGAAATATTGCAAAACAAAAACATTAAACACTTAATATTAATTTTCTAAATAAAACTGCCGAGAAGAAATCAAAATTTCTTCTCGGCAGTTTTTGAATTTACTTCATATAGACCTTTTTATTATTCAATATATGTAAAGGATCGAGAGCATCCTTTATCCCGTTCATCATTTCTATATTTGCCGGATTGCTTCCTTTTAAAAAATATCTCTGTTTGCTTATGCCTATTCCGTGTTCTCCCGATGTTAAACCGCCAAGCTCATAGGCCTTGGAATAGAGAATATCCATATTTTCGTGAAGTTCCCTGTCCCATGTTTCCTCATCCCTGTCTTCTCTTAAAACACAAAGATGAACATTGCCGTCGCCGGCATGTCCGAAGCCAATCATCTTCATTTTAGTTTCGGCAGATAACTTATTAACAAACGCCATTATATCCGTGATTTTGTTAATAGGAACAACAATGTCTACGGGTTCCTGTTTTGATACCGCATCAACGGCTTTAACGAGACATCCGCGTACTTTCCATATGTCCTCAAGGAGCTTAGGATCATCGAGAATAATATAGTCCATTGCTCCGTGTTCAAGAGTGATATTTTTAACCTTTTCGGCGTTCTCCCTTACGGAAGATTCATTTCCGTCAAATGTCAATATAATATATGAACCGGCTTCCGGACACGGATATTTTAAATTACAGAACTTTTCACCGAGTTCTATAACATTTCTCTCCACAAATTCAACTGCGGTAGGATCCGTATTAGACTTTAATATTCTAAGAACATTGCTTATTCCGTCTTCAAGATTCTTAAAAGGAACAAGCACCGAAAGGCTGTATACAGGTGCAGGCACCAATTTCAAAATGCACTTTGTAATGATACCCAGCGTTCCCTCTGAGCCGATAAATAAATGCTTAAGAGATAAACCGCTCGCATCCTTTACATTCTTGCTTCCTAAAGTAAGAACCGTTCCGTCGGCTTTAACAACTTCAAGTCCCCTTACGTAATCTCTGGTAACTCCGTATTTAACAGCCCTCATGCCGCCGGCATTTGTTGCGATATTGCCGCCGATTGACGACGCTTTTTCACCCGGATCCGGAGGATAAAACAGACCCGTATTTCCGTTTTTAAGATATTCCTGAAAATCACACAACAATATTCCCGCTTCCACGGTTGCAGTCATGGTCTCTTCATCAATTTCGATAATTTTATTCATCTTTGACATATCCACTATGATTCCCTTATCCAACGGAACCGTGGAACCTACAAGGTTTGTACCGGCTCCTCTCGGTGTAACGGGTATCCTGTTATCATGCGCAAACTTTAAGATACCGCTTACCTCTTCGGTTGTTATCGGGAATACAAGGGCGTCGGCTTCGGTTCTGAATCTTCCGAATGTGTCCGATAAATATTCCTCCGGTATACTGTCTCCGAAAAAAATTCTGTTTTCATCTGTAATTATATTTTTTAATTCATTTATATCCATAGACTGTCTCCGTTTTGCTTATGCACTAAATCCCTGCCGTATTAAAACGACAGGGATTTGTAATGTATGGTAATTTTTGTATCCTGTTAGACGGTCAACTTATTATTTGTTAAATAAATCCTTATCCCAGCCTACTTTGATGAAGTATCCGCCGAACTTGTCATTAAATACCTTTTCAGTATCTTCTGTCTGGAATGCCTTAATAACCTTCTCGTATGCTTCTTTCTTCTTTGGATCCTGTAAATCACTTGTACGTGCCGCAACTAAGTTCCAGTATTTTTCTTCATTTAATGATGTGTCTTTGAAGATTGCTTCATCTGTTTTTAAACCGAAGTCAAGCGCATAGTTACCGTTGATGATAGCTGCGGTTACGTCATTAAGTGTAGAAGGAATTGTATTTGCCTTTAATTCCTTAATTGTGATCTTCTTGTTGTATGTTTCAATGTCGTCTAATGTAGGGCTGAAGTTTGCATTGTCCTTAAGCTTGATAAGGCCTGCGGATGCAAGTACCTTTAACGCTCTTCCGCCGTTGGTTAAGTCATCAGGGATTGCTATTGTATCTCCGTCTTTAATCTCGTCAACTGACTTAACTTTATTTGAATAAAGGTTAAGAGGAATAATAAATGTATAACCTACAGGCTCTATTGAGTAGTTATACTGCTGAATTTCCGTATCGAGATAGATGTGATGCTGGAATGCATTTAAGTCGATATCTCCGCTGTTAAGCGCATTGTTAGGAGTTACATAATCGGAAAACTGAACAAATTCAAGATTAACGCCTTCATCCTTAAGCTTCTCCTGAGCAGGCTTCCAAAGATCCTCATAAATAGCGCCTACAACTCCGAGTTTTACAGTAACCGTATCTGCCTTTTCAGCGCTTCCGTTTCCGCTTGCACCTGCTCCGCATCCCGCAAATGTAACGCCTGCCGCAGCAACAATTCCACCTATAGCTAATGCCTTTTTAAATCCCATTTTAAATACCTCCAAAACAAACTGATTATAATGTTAATGCTAATTCAAAATTTTCTCTCATCGTTTTACACGATGCATCGAACTGTTTCTGTTCTTCTTCATTCAGATCAAGCGGTATTATGTCGGCGATACCGTTGCGGTTAATTACCGCCGGCACACTGGCATAAACCCCTGTCTGCCCGTATTCTCCGTTGAGTTTAACGGATACGGGAAGTATCTTATTCTCATCACCGAATACGGCTCTTACAACCTCCGCAATGGAAGCTCCTATGCCGAATTCCGTATAACCCTTTCCGTGTAAGATTGTCCATCCGCCGGCTCTTCCCAAATCCGCCAGTTTCCGAAGATCTAACTTACCGTAAGTATCAGGTCTCTCCTCCATGAGTTTAAAGAGAGGTTTTCCGGCAATCGTAACCGTTGACCACGGAACCATCTGACTCTCTCCGTGCTCTCCGAGAGCATAGGCAATTATTGATTTTTGATTAATTCCTATTTCATTTGCAATCGCTCTTTTTAACCTTGCGGAATCAAGAGTTGTACTTGTTGAGAATATCTTTTTTTCATCCCAGCCGAGTTCATGCTGAAGATAATGCGTCACAACATCTGCAGGATTGGATATGTTAAGTATCAGACCGTCGTAACTTGTCGATTTGATATTTTTGACAATATCTTTCATTATTGCAACCGTTTTAGATAACGTATCCATTCTGGTTTCGCCTGTTGTGGGATCCGGAAGCGGACCTGCCGAAACAATTACAAGGCTGGCATCTTCAAGATCCGAATAATCTCCCGCCTTTACCGTTGCCCCCTTTTGAAGGTACAGTGTACAATCATATAAATCTAATGCCTGTGCCTCCGCCTTTTTTTCGTCAACATCGATGTATACTATTTCTTCCACCAGGTTCTGTGAAATGAGCGAATATCCGGCATGTGATCCCACATGACCCGCACCGATGATTACGACCTTTCTGTTAGTGTTTCCGTTGTTCATCCTTTCTCCTTCCGTTTCTGTGATTCATATATTAACATTCAATAAAAATATATTCCAATACAGTATATATATCACCCGTTATAGCTTCAAACTATATATGTTCTTAAAAATAAGAACATATATATAATAGTATTAAAACATAAAAAATGTCCGTACAATACGGATTTTTCTCCGTATTATACAGACATTTTTAATTATATAAACAATTTTTGAAATTCCAAAAATCAGTGTTTGTTTTTCTTTACGACAATATTACCGATGATCTGAATAATACTTACAAGTATAAATACGGCAATAACCGTTACCCAGGTTACATCCATCATATTTCTGTCGTGACCGTATCTGATGGCGAAGTCACCGAGGCCTCCCGAACCTACGGCTCCCGCCATGGCGGTGAGTCCCACAAGGCTTATCATTGTAATGGTTGTTCCTCTTGCAATGGCACCTATTCCTTCGCGAAGATATACTCTGAATATTATTCCCATTTTGCTGATTCCCATTGAAGTTGCCGCCTCAATCATTCCCTTGTCCGTCTCGGCGAGAGCGGATTCAATCTGACGTGACAAGAAAGGAACAGTTCCCACAATAAGAGGGATAATTGCACCTTCAACATTAATGGCTGTTCCCATGATTGCTCTTGAAATAGGAATCAACCATGTAAGAAGAATAACAAAAGGAATCGATCTGAAGAAGTTGATTACCTTATCAAGTATCTGATATACAACTCTGTTCTGCATTATTCCGCCCGGTTTAGTCACCGTAAGCATAACGCCGAACAGCATTCCGAGTCCGAAAGAAATGGATCCGGACCATACTACCATTATTATGGTATCCCAAATTGCCTGTACAAATGTTGGAAATCTTTCGACAACATTAGGCATAATATTATTTAGGAAGTCTTGCATCTTTAATTACCTCCACTCCGACATTTTTATCTCTAAGATAATCAAGCGCCGCCTCAATGCTATCCGGTTCACCGCTCATTATTGCAACGGTTCCGCCTATAGGCGCATCCTGAATTATTTCTATATTGGCAAATATAATATTTAAAATAACACCGTATTTTTCAGTCATACTTGAAATCAAAGGTTCTGAAATATTTTTTTCAATATATGACAGTCTTACTATCAGTTCTCCCGGTTTAAGTTTCACAACCGGAGAATCTTCATTTACAAGATCCTCTATCTTTCTTAAGTTGGATGTTGTCTTAATAAAGTTCTGGGTAAGCTTTTCTTTTGGATTGGCAAATATTGAGAATACATCGCCTTCCTCAACAACTTTTCCCTTTTCCATTACGGCTACTCTGTTGCATATTTCCTTTACCACCGCCATCTCATGAGTGATGACAACAATTGTAATTCCCAGTTCTTTATTAAGGTTCTTGAGCAAATCAAGTATGGATTTTGTTGTCTGAGGGTCAAGAGCACTTGTAGCCTCATCACACAATAAAATATCAGGATCATTGGCAAGGGCTCTTGCAATGGCAACTCTCTGCTTCTGTCCTCCCGATAACTGACTCGGATATGCATTTTCCTTTTCTGAAATCCCCACAAGGTCAAGAAGCTTTCTTACCTTAACCTTTATCTCTTCCTTTGATAATCCGCTTCCCTGAAGAGGAAATGCCACATTTCCGAATATTGTTCTTGAGGGAAAAAGATTAAAATGCTGAAATATCATTCCGATTTTCTTCCTTGATTCCCTGAGTTCTCTGTCCGAAAGCTTTGTGAGGTCTTTACCGTCAACTTCAACGGTGCCGGAAGTAGGTCTTTCAAGAAGATTTATGCATCTTACAAGAGTAGATTTTCCGGCTCCGGAGAATCCGATAATTCCAAATATATCTCCGTCATTGATTGTAAGAGTTACGTCGTTTACGGCATGTACCTCTTTTTTGTTATCATCAATGAATGTTTTACATATATGCTTTAAGTAAATCACTTAATTAATTCCTCCTTTTTGTATTTGAATATATTAACATATATAATTTCCTATTTGATATACCATATAAATATCACGAGTTATAGCAAAAAGCTATACCATTGCTTATTATCCATAATTGTCTTATATGACAATTATTAATCGTTAATTTAATGGTATAATAATAAAACCATATTGCGGAAAGGAAGTAATGACATAATGATTAATAAGAACAGATTGATATCACTCTTTACGGAACTCGTTTCAATAGATAATCCGTCAAGACACGAAAAGGAAATGTGTGAGCGAATAAAAAAAGAATTGGACGACCTGAATATTTCATACGATGAAGACAATGCGGGTGAACTTATCGGAGGCAATGCCGGCAATCTCTATGCATATGTGGATGGGGATTTAAACGCAAAACCGATTATTCTTTCAGCCCATATGGACTCTGTCGATCCTGCGGTAGGCAAGAAAGCGGTGGTTCATCCCGACGGGCTTATAACATCAGAAGGCGACACCGTACTTGGCGCCGATGATTTGTCGGGAGTTGCTTCCATACTGGAAGCCGTAAGAGCCGTAAGAGAATCCGGCAAGCCTCACAGACCCTTTGAATTATTATTTGACGTAGGCGAAGAAATATATTGTCAGGGAATTAAAAAATTCGATTTCAGTAGATTAAAATCCGATGAAGCGTATGTATTCGATCTTACCGAAAGTATAGGAACGGCAGCTGTTCAGGCTGCATGTATCATTGCATTTGAAGCACATATAATCGGAAGAGCCGCACATGCTGCATTTAATCCGAATGACGGTATACATGCAATTAAAACAGCCTCCGAAGCCATAAGCCGATGCAAGCTGGGAAAAGTCGGCGATACAACAATCAACATCGGATTAATATCCGGCGGTACGGCAACAAATGTTGTTCCGGAAGAATGTATTATAAAAGGTGAAGCAAGAAGCTTTCAAAATGAACTTGCCCTTGAACAGATTGAGCTTGTAAGAAAAGAAATAGAAAAAGCATGCCGTGACAACGGAGCTGAATTTACATTTAACATAGATATTCTTTTTTCAGCCGTTAATACACCTAAGGATGACATTACAGTTAAAAGATTTGAAAATGCATGTAAGGAAAATAATTTACCCGTAAATCTTATTTCCACTTACGGCGGAAGCGATAATAATTACTTTACGGAAAAAGACGTTAAGGGAATAGTTATCGCATGCGGAATGAGCACGGTTCATTCATGCAAAGAAACTTCTCATGTAAATGATTTGGAAAATACCGCAAAAATTATAGAATCTCTGCTGCTGTCCGACATTTAATATTTGCCGATCGATTTTTATTTACGAATATACAAAAACCCCATTATGTGTTTTACGTTATTATCGATAATTGACGTGATAATAATAAAACAATAACGGGGTTTTTATTATATTTAGAATAATTCCGGATATCTTTTTTTATTTCTGTTTCTCATTATCAACAAGAAAACAATGGTAATTGCGGCACATACCGGAAGTGATATCCATATGCTTCTCGTAAATCCGAGAATAATGTATCCGATTGCGGATATAACGGCTACCGTCATAACATAAGGCATCTGAGTGTTTACATGATTGATATGATTACATTTTGCACCTGCCGAAGCCATAATTGTGGTATCGGATATAGGTGAACAGTGATCTCCGCAAACGGCACCTGCCATACATGCGGACATGGCAATAATCATAAGGTTAGGATCCGTTTCCTGGAAAGAAGCAACCACAATCGGAATGAGAATTCCGAATGTTCCCCAGCTCGTACCCGTTGCAAAAGCAAGGCATACGGCAATAATAAATATTATAACAGGGAGGAAGTTTACAAGTCCCGAAGCGGAACCGCTTATTATGGAAGCCACAAATTCTTTAGCTCCCAAACTGTCAGTCATGGCCTTTATAGACCACGCAAATGTAAGAATAAGTATCGGAGGAATCATGGATGCAAATCCCTTCGGTACGCAATCCATAAATTCCTTAAATGAAATTACTCTTCTTGCCATGTAATATCCAAGGGTAATCAGAAGTGCAAATATCGAACCGACTCCGAGACCTACGGAAGCATCGCTGGCTGAAAATGCCGTGATAAAGTCACTTCCTTCAAATAATCCGCCGCTCCAAAGCATTCCGACAACACAGCATCCTATTAATGCAAATATCGGTACAAGCATATCGGAGATACCGCCCTTTGACGAAATCTCTTCTTCCTTTTCATCATAATCTCTGTCTTCAGTAGTATAGAGATCTCCGTTTTTAATTGCGTTTAATTCATGGCGAAGCATTGAACCATAATCGGCCTTAAGCGCCACCACCATGAACATAAACAGGATTGTAAGAAGAGCGTATAAATTATATGGAATTGTACTCACAAACAATGATATACCGCTTTCTTCTCCGGGTACAAATCCCGAAACCGCCGCTGCCCATGATGAAATAGGAGCAATAATACACACAGGAGCCGCCGTTGCATCAATCAGATAAGATAACTTCGATCTTGATACTTTATGGGAATCCGTTACCGGTCTCATAACGCTGCCTACCGTAAGGCAGTTAAAATAGTCATCAATAAATATGAGAATTCCCAGTCCGATGGTGGAAATCTGCGCGCCTTTTCTTCCCTTTATTTTTTTAAGTGCCCACTTACCGAACGCCGCCGAACCGCCGGCTCTGTTCATCAGCGATACTATAATTCCCAGAACAACAAGGAACACCAAGATACCTACATTGTAGGGATCCGAAAGAACGGCTACTATACCTTCCGAATATACGTGGGTGATCATTCCCTGGAAATTAAAACCTGCATACAGCAAACCGCCCACCACAACTCCGACAAACAGAGAACTGTATACTTCCTTTGTAATAAGAGCCAGACCTATAGCCACTATCGGAGGAACTAATGCCCAGAAAGTATTTTTCACCGTATCCGAATTGGTTGTAAGAGCCGCAATAATCATCAGAACAATTATGGCTGCTATTGCAATGGCTCCTCCTATTGCCCTGCTCTTTTTACTTTTCTTTTCAAGGGTTTCACTTTCGTTGAGAGCTTCTTCGTAAGCACTGTTGAATTCGCTGTCAACGCTGCCCTTTTTTTCTTCGTTTTCCGTATTACTTAAACTCAAATGTACTCTCCTTTAACGTAATTAACAGTCAAATGGCACGCCATGACAAACAAAAGTTACAACACATAACAATTAGAACCATTTTAATATATTTTTAATTTTTTTACAAAGAAATTTTATATTCACTGAAATACTCTTTCTATTCTCTTTATTACGTCATCAATTTTTTCCGGATCGATGCCTGCATAATTGATAACTAGTGTCATACTTTTTTCGGATTCTTTTTTATCTTTTATATAATCCGCATATGTCATTATATGAAGATCGTTTTCAAGGCTCTTTTTATTAATTTCTTCTTCAGACATAGGCGTTTTTACTCTCAGGAGAAAATGGGTTCCGGAATTATATTCTATGATCTCCGAAATTTTCCCGATTGACGATTCTTTAATTGCGTTAATAATCTGAACTCTTAATTTCTTATAATAATTCTTTATTCTGTTAATATGTCTTTCAAAATATCCGCCCGAAATAAATCTTGCAAGAGCATATTGTTCGAAACTTGATACGGTACATGAATAAAAACTCATGGTTTCCTTGTATCTTTCAAGTATATTAACCGGCAAAACCATGTAACTTATTCTCAATGACGGTACCATGGTTTTTGAAAATGTGTTCATATATATAACTTTATTATTTCTGTCTTCAGTATATATGGGAGCTATATACTTTCCTCTGTATCTGAATTCGCTGTCATAATCATCTTCTATTATATATCTGTTGTCGGATTCATCTGCCCATTCCATGAGTTCAAGCCTTCTTTTGATTGGCATGACTATGCCGGTCGGAAAGTGATTGGACGGCGATACATGAACAATGTCCGTGGCACTTTTCTTTAATGCATCCACAATCAGTCCGCTCTCGTCTATCGGAATAAAGTTATACGGGTTACCGTAAGCTTTGCAAATGGTTGATAATTTATCGAAACTTGATTCCTCGAATCCGAATGTGCTTTTTCTTCCGAACAGTTGAATAAGCCTACTGTAGAGATACTCGGTTCCGGCTCCTATTATTATCTGTGAAGGCGAAACCGACATACCTCTGTTTTTATGAAGATAATCCGCTATCGCCTCTCTTAATTCAAATATTCCGTTATATGGGATGGTTTTAAACAACGTGTCGCTGTTGTCATACAGAGCCTGTCTGAGCATCTGATTCCATATTGAAACGGGAAATAATTTAAGACTTATTCTGTTCGCCTTAAAATCCGCAAAAAATTCATGTTCCGGCTCTTCTTTTGCCATAACGGCTTTTTCCTGTGTCCTTTTGATATATTCATCCGGTAATTCCTGGACGAAATATCCGACTCTCTCCTTTGCCACAATATAGCCTTCCGTAAGAAGCTGCTCATACGCGTTGGCAACCGTAATAAGACCTATACTTAAGTGATTGGCAAGAGTCCTCTTTGAGGGGAGCTGCTCATTGCTCTTTATCTTGCCTGAGATTATGTCATCTCTGATGCATTGATATAAATAATCATATTTTGGAAGTTTGCCTGATTTGTTCAAATCATAAGTGAGCATTTATTAATAACCTTTCTAAACCTGTTTTAATTAATGTTTATATACGTTCCCTGATAATGTAACCGTATCGTGATAAAATGACAAATAGAGGCCGCAAGCCTCTATTAATAAATATTAATATTTATAATGTCATTGATATTGCCTTTTTCCCGAGTTAACACGAAATTCAATTCTGCAATTAGGACATTTGACCTGTAGAAGGCCTTTTCCCTTCGGAATTCTTATCTTCTGTGAACAATTCGGACATTTAACAACTTTATTTATTTTTTTGTCATTATGTATATCTTTTCTGTTGTTTAAATTCCTTTTTACTCCGCTGATAAGATTTAAATATGCCTGATTTTCCGTGTGTCTTGCGGAAATGTTTCTTGAAAGAGCTCTGAAGTACGCATAAGCAAACAAAACAATTGCGATTATACTTAATACTAATCCAAAAATATCATAATGAAATATTCTCAATGCGATTGATGCGGAAAGAATTATTAAGCCTGCTATGCTTAAAAATCTTGACAGCGAATCAAATCCGTTCCTCCCATTGTTATATCCATTAGTATTATATCTCATAATATTATCCTCTTACCAAATATAATTATAATGAAATTAAAAGCTCTTTTCCGTTTTTGATTTCATACTCTCTCTTCTAAGCTCGCTTTCATGTTTAGAAAAGACGCAGCCGCAATAATCCTGGCGATATAAATTATATTCTTTTGACAGTTCCGTGGAACATTTAAATCCGTTCTTCTTTTTAAAATCGGAATTAAGAAATACCGTACCGGCTTTCAGAGCCTCTTCTTCTCCGATTTTATTGAGAAGGGCCGCATCTTTCATCGGACTTATTGTAAGAGTTGTCGTAAAACAGTCCATATTAAGTTCTTTAGAAACTCGCGCCGCTTCTCTGAGGCGAAGTCTGAAACAAATTTCACACCTCTCTCCGCCTTCCGGACACTTTTCAAGCCCCCTTACCGATTCAAAAAAAAGCCTGTTATCATATCCTCCGTCAATGAAGGATACAGGATATTTCGTACCGTATTCTCCGATAAATCTCTTCTGCTCCTCTGCTCTTCTCAAATATTCTTCCTGTTCGGTTATGTTGGGATTATAATAAAAAACCGTAATTTTAAAATAATCCGAAAGATATGAAATACAGTAACTTGAACACGGCGCGCAACAGCTGTGGAGAAGCAATGTCGGAACCGATTCGGATGATTGCGCGGATTTCGCCATGATTTCAAGTTTCTTTTCCATCTCTTTTTGATAATTGATATTGTTCATATGTTACCGCTTTACAAAATCATGCGTTGATAACGGAATCTATTACTTCAAGGAATATCTCCATCTCTTCTTCCGTACCTATCGTAATCCTGAGATAATTGTCTATTCTGGGTTTCTTAAAATATCTGACATAGATATTTCTCTTTTTAAGTTCCTCAAATATTAATTCGGCAGGCTTTACTTTATGTTTTGCAAATATAAAATTGGCTGACGAAGGAAGCACCTCAAAATCCCTGCTTTCCAACTCCCTTATGACTTCTTCTCTTGTATAAACAATCTTTGCAACGGTTTCTCTGAAGTACGTTTCGTCCTCGATGGATTCACTTGCGGAGATAAGAGTCGGAGCATTTATTGTATATGAGTTTATTGAAAACTTAACGTCAAGCATGGCGGAAATCAGTTCTTTGCTTCCCATTGCATAACCTAAGCGAAGACCCGCAAGCGATCTTGACTTGGAAAACGTTCTCGTAACAAGGACATTTTCATATTTATCAATGAGCTTAAGTGCGGATTCGCCGCCGAAATCTATATATGCCTCATCGATTATTACAACAACGTCCCTGTTATTCTTTACTATAGTTTCTATATCTTCCAAGGGCAATACTACGCCGGTAGGTGCATTTGGATTGGCAATAACTATTCCGCCGCATTCCCTGTTATAATCCCCGATATTAACGGTGAAATCGTCACTCAAAGGAATTTCCTCATAAGGTATTCTGTAAACGTCAGCCCAAACTTTATAAAATGAGTATGTGATATCGGGAAAGATAATCGGTTTGTCTGAATTAAAAAATGTCAAAAACGCCGTAGCAAGTACATCGTCGGAGCCCACGCCGACAAAGACATTTTCCCTGTTCACCTTGTGATATTTCGCAATACTCTCAATAATAACGGAAGCATCCGGATCCGGATATTTTCTGAGTATGTCTCCGTTCATATCTGACAAATCCTTAAGGGCGTTAACCACTCCGAGAGCCGGTGTATATGGGTTCTCGTTGGTGTTAAGCTTTATTATACCGTCGCCCTTCGGCTGTTCTCCGGGCACATACGGATCCACTCTTCTAATGTTATCTTTCCAATTATCCATTTAAACTCGATTATCCTCTATTCGCAAAAATTATTTTACAAGACCGTATGACTCTGCCAGTTTCTTAAATGCAGGCAACGATCTCTCTATTGTATCGTATGACACGCAATATGCGATTCTGACATATCCGCTTCCGCCGAAATCGCTGCATGGAACAACCAGGATATTATATTCTCTTGCTCTGTCCGTAAATTCTCTCTCATCTTCCGTAGGAGTCTTCATAAATAAATAGAAAGCTCCGTCCGGTTTTACGCATTCAAAACCATATTCCGTAAGAGCGTTATATAATGCCAATCTGTTTTTGTTATATGCTTCAACATCAACTTCCGCATCGATATTCTCTTTAACAACCTTCTGCATAATGGCTGGAGCATTTACAAATCCCATTATTCTTGTGGCAACTCCGCATGCCGCCTTTACCGTTTCGGAATCAGTAAGCTCATCCGGAATTACGAGATAGCCTATTCTTTCACCTGGAAGTGATAAAGATTTACTGTATGAATAACTTACTATTGTATTGTCATAATACTTTGTAATATAAGGCACCTCTATGTCTTCGTAAACCAATTCTCTGTATGGTTCATCCGAAATTATGACTATGTCATTGCCGTATTTTGCCGATTCTTCTCTTAAGCAATCCGCAATTGCCTTAATTACGCTTTCCGGATATACAACTCCCGTAGGATTGTTAGGCGTATTAAGAATGAGAACTTTAGTCTTTTCATTTATGGCAGCTCTGAGTCCTTCAATGTCAGGCATAAAAGTCTTAGGATCCGACAATACTTCCACCAGAACACCGTCGTAATTGGTTACGTAATTTCTGTATTCACTGAAAAACGGTGAAAATGTAATTACTTCATCCCCCGGGTTAAGAAGCACTTTAAATATTACATTCATTCCGCCTGCGGCTCCTACGGTCATAACAATGTTTGAACCGTCGAATTTAGTGCCGAACCTTCTGTTAATTGATTCAGCAACTGTTTCTCTTACGTCCGGGAATCCTGCGTTAAGCATATATCCGTGAAGCTGAACCGAATCTGTCGTGTCTACTATTCTTTTTATGGACTCATTAACAGACGCCGGTGCCGGAACATTTGGGTTGCCGAGTGTGAAATCATATACATTTTCTCTTCCAACCTTCTTTGCAAGTTTGGTTGCAAGTCCGTAACACTCTCTTATGGCCGATCTTTGATTAAGCTGATCCTGCATTTTTTTTGAAATCATATCCTACACCTCTTCCGTCTGACTGCATTAATATGGATTTCTCTGTGAAAGTTCTCATACATAAATGTATCCGTGTGTCAATGTGCCACTTCTATATACACTTGCATGATTGCTTGAAATTCATACAATGTGATAATAAAAATTAATATTTTCTTAATATTACTACGCTATATATTACTACTTTTTTTCAATAATACCATTAAATAATAATTAAAAAATGGATATCGGCATGTGAAAAGCCTCTTTTTCACTATATCGGCCAAATCAATTGTTATCCGATACCCGCCGATTTTTTTGCAAGAAGGTCGGCCTCTTCATTACCGTCAACACCGGTATGCGCGCGAACCTTCCTGAATATGATATTTATTTTTTCGGATGCATTGTCAATAAATTCTTTATATTTTTTTGTACCCGGCTTATTGGTTTTCCAATCGCCGTTTGCCCATGACTTTATCCCCATATAGTCAAAATAAACTATCAAAGTCGGCAATCCCATGTCAATGGCCAGTTGGATTGCCGCCATGGAGCCTTTTATTTCTCCCGCGACATTTCTCATTTCCGCATATTCAGGTTCTGAGCCGCTTCCCGAAAATATTGTTTTCTTCCCCTTAAAGCTTATATATCCGCCGTAACCGTATACTTTTGTCTTAATATTGTAGGATCCGTCGACAAATGCAACAGGTATGTTACCGTCCGTTTCCGAAATCATACCGCCTTTTCCGTTTATTTCTTCATAATCATCCGATCTTCTCATGTATTCATCGGCCTCTTTAAGTGTTTTGAAACTCTTATAAACCGCTCCGGGATATCCGTACACCTGAGATTTACACTCATCCCAAGTATCATATATCCCGATATTTTTACCGTTTTTTACCGCATAAAATTTCCCCAATACAATTACCTGCTCTTTCCATGTAATCTCATACAACCGCTCTGTCTTTACATTCATCGTACAATGAATAAAAAACATTACGGATACATTGAACGTATCTGTAATGTTTTGCCGTTTTCTTACTTAACTCTGATAATACTTGAAATTTCCTTAACACATTCAAGCTGTTTGATCGCGTTGACAAATGACATGAATTTACTCTCTTCGACACTGTCTGTTATAAATACAAGATCTGCCACGCCGTCTCTCGCATTCTTTTGAACAACCTTCTTAACACTTACTCCGTTTTCTCCCATATCTCCCGCTATAAGTGCAAGAACGCCCGGTTTATCTTCAACAACCGTCTTAAGGAAAAATCTGCTTTCAACATTATCGATAGGCATTACTTCAAAATTGTTGTAATAATTTACCGGAACCCTGTTTGTGCAATTGTTCATAATATTTCTCATTACATCAAGAACGTCTCCGAGTACAGCGCTGGCAGTAGGCATATCACCTGCTCCCCTGCCCATAAACATGGCTGCGTCAAGAGCGTCGCCCAATACATATACGGCATTAAATGAATCGCGTACTCCCGCAAGAGGATGCTTTTCTTCTATAAGTAACGGATGAACTCTTGCCTCTATTTTTCCGTTTGTCATCTTGGATGTTCCGACAAGTTTGATAACATAACCGAAATCTTTTGCATAACTGATATCATCGCTTGTTATATTGCTTATTCCTTCTTTATAAACATCATCGAGAGTAACATTTGAGTGGAATATAAGCTGTGAAATAATCGCCACTTTTCTTGCGGCATCTATACCTTCAACGTCTGCCGTAGGGTCCGCTTCCGCATATCCCAACTCAGTGGCGTCCGCAAGTGCCTTTTCATAGCTTAAACCTTCTTCTGCCATCTTTGTTAAAATATAGTTGGTCGTTCCGTTTACGATACCCATAACTTCCGTAATGTTATCACCGTCCATATTTTGCATAATAGGGCGAATAATCGGAATCGCTCCCGCAACGGCTGCTTCAAATTGGATATCCAAGCCTTTTTCCCGTGCTTTTTCGAATATCTCTTCGCCGTGTTCGGCAATTAAATCTTTATTGGCCGTTACTACGTTCTTTCCCGCTTCCAAAGCTTCCAGGATTCTTTCCCTTGCAAGGGTTGTGCCGCCCATGAGTTCTATCACGATTTGAATTTCAGGGTCGTTGATAATTTCATTCCAGTCGGATGTCATTACTTCACTGTCGATACCTTCTCTTTTTTTAGCTGTATCTCTTACAAGTACCTTTTTAATATTAAGTCTTGCTCCGACTCTTTTTTCTATTTCTTCACTCATTATGCTCTGAAGTCTGTAAAGACCTCCGCCTACCGTACCCGCTCCCAAAAGCGCTGCATTTATAACTGTACTCATTTTTCCTCCTAATAAGCGTAAGTGTAAATGTGCCTTTAATTTAAAAAAATGATGTTAAAATCCTTTTTATTATACATTATATGGAGATTTTAACAAAATAAATCTTTACCGTTTGAAATGTTACTCATTTTCACTGCCTGCGAGTTTCTTGGCCCTGTCATCGGCAATCAATGCGTCAATAATTTCGTCAAGATCTCCGTCCATGACCTGATCGATTTTGTAAAGCGTCATCTTTATTCTGTGATCCGTAACTCTTCCCTGAGGAAAATTATATGTTCTGATTTTTTCGGATCTGTCTCCGGTTCCTACCTGGGATTTCCTTTCGCTTGCTTCCTTTTCGTGAGCTTCGGCGATTGCAAGAGCATTTAACTTAGCATACAGAAGAGCAAATGCCTTTGCTTTGTTTTGTATTTGTGATTTCTCGGTCTGAGAATATATCACTATACCCGTGGGATAATGTGTAAGGCGAACGGCGGAGTCCGTGGTATTTACACACTGCCCTCCGTTTCCGGAAGCACGCATGACATCTATACGGTAATCCTTTTCATTGAGAACCACATCTTCCGGCTCCGCCTCAGGCATAATTGCAACGGTAGCCGTTGAAGTGTGGATTCGTCCGCCTGTTTCCGTCTCCGGTACTCTTTGTACTCTGTGAACGCCGCTTTCGTATTTCAGAATGGAATAGACTCCCGAACCTTTTACCATAAATTCGACTTCTTTCATTCCGCCTATACCTGTATCTTCATATGAAAGCAGTTCCGTTTTCCATCCCCTTTTCTCCGCAAAATGTGTATACATTCTATACAAACTGTTCGCAAACAAAGCCGCTTCTTCTCCGCCTGCTCCTGCTCTTATTTCCACAATGATATTTTTATCGTCGTTTGGGTCTTTCGGAATAAGTAAAATCTTTAATTCATTTTCAAGTTCATGCATATTTACTCTTGCCGTTGATAAGTCTTCCTTTGCAAGCGCAATCATGTCCGCGTCCTTTTCGGTCGAAATAATCTCAAGGCTTTCCGCTTCCAACTCCTTGTTTTTTTTATATTTATTATACGTGTTTACTATGGGCTCCAATTCGCCCTGTTTTTTGCACAGTTCCGTGAACCTTTTTGTATCGTTTGCCGCTCCCTCAAGGGATAATTCATGCACAATATCCTCATATTTATGTTCAAGGTCTGATAACTTACCATATATATCCATCTTATATCTCCTTTTATATAACGAAATGATTTATGTGCTTTTACATTAAAATGCGAATTATTCACATTCCGGACTTCAATATATGCAGCACCTATGTATGTGAGGTTATTTTACATTGCTTTGTTCCGGTTACGACTCTGTCATTTCCTGCAAGATCCTTTATAATCTCAATATTCACATAACCGGCTTTCTTTAATATGTCGCATACGCTTTCTCCTTCGTCATATCCCACTTCAAATACAAGACTTCCGTTGTCTTTTATTCTGTCATATGCTTCTTCGGCTATTTTTCTGTAGAAGTACAATCCGTCTTCTCCGCCGTAAAGTGCCTTATACGGTTCATGTTTTACTTCCGGCTCGAGGGTTTTTATGACTTCCTCAGTAATATACGGCGGATTGGATACCAATATGTCAATACTGTTTTCTTTATTTTTAAAGTAATCTGATTTAAAAATGTCACTCTCTATGAACATTACTTCTGCTCCGAGATTCTTTGCATTTTCACGGGCCACGTTTAATGTATTATGATCTATATCCGTCGCCGCAAAATGTATATCAGACATTTTTTCAAGTTCCTTTGCCAAGGTTATTATAATACACCCCGATCCCGTACACATATCCAATACATTTAATGTACCTTCACCATTCCAAACGTCTGCAATATATGATCGGATAATATCCAGCGTATATTCAACCAATACTTCCGTGTCAAATCTGGGTATGAGTGTGTCGGCTGTTACTTTGAATTCCCTTCCGTAAAACGGCGCTTTCCCGAATATATACTGCAGAGGAATCCTCTCTTTTCTTTTCCCGATCACTTCGTTTATTTGTCTGATCTCATCATCATTAAGTTCATCCTCAGGATTAAATACAATGTCCGCTTTTTTGCATTTATGAATTTCACACAGAATAATCGATGCTTCGGATGAAGCTTCAAACCTGTCTGATACAACAGATTCAGACAAAAGAAATTGCTCTATACTGTTTTTTGCGTTTTTTAATGTATTTAAAGTCAAATTTTCCATAAAACTACCCGATTTGCGTATAATATAATCATTGCCCATTTTTAACAATAACCCTGCAAAGCAATGCTTTACAGGGTCAAAACAAAATGTATTTTTAACTCGACCGATTATATTATATAATACACTGTCAGTTAATATTTTCAAAATTTGAGGAGCAGATCTTAAGCTGATTAATAATATCTATATGCTGAGTACATACCTGTTCGCACTTTCCGCAGGCAATACACTCATCTGCCCTTCCCTTTCCTTTTACGGCATTTCCGTAATCTCTCTTCGCTTCGTCAATCAAACCGTTACCCAGCCTTTTATTCATGGCTTCGAATATATCCGGAATAGGTATGTTTTTAGGGCAGCCTTCCACACAATAACCACATCCCGTACATGGAATAAGAGAAGATTTGCCGATGATTTCTCTGGCCTTTCTTATTATTTCCCTCTCTTCGTCGTTTAACGGCTTAAAATCCTTCATGTATGACAAATTGTCAGCCATTTGTTTCACGTCTGACATGCCGGATAAAACGGTTAAAATCCCGTCCAATGATGCTGCAAATCTTATGGCCCATGAAGCATATGACATATTAGGAGCATATGAATCAAATAATTCACGTACCTTTTCCGGAGGGTTTGCAAGCTTCCCGCCCTTTACCGGTTCCATTACAACAATTGACTTACCGTGCTTACGCGCAACTTCATAATTGGCTCTCGAAGATACCGACGGATTCTCCCAATCCGCATAGTTAATCTGCAGTTGTACAAAATCCACATCCGGATGTTTTTCCAGTAATTCATCAAGCAGTTCCGGTCCGTCGTGAAAAGAGAATCCGATATGTTTAATCAGGCCCTTTGCCTTTTGCTCTTCGGCAAATTCCCAAATTCCAAGCTTCTCATACCTGTTATAATTAAATCCCATAAGAGAATGTAACAGGTAATGGTCAAAATAGCCTGCTCCTGTACGCTCAAGACTTGTATAAAACTGCTGCTTTGCCATTTTTGCCGTTGGAGATAATGCGGCAAAAAGCTTTGTTGCGAGGGTAAAAGATTCTCTCGGATATCTGTCAACAAGAGCTTTTTTTGTCGCCTTTTCGGATCCCGGATAAATGTGAGCCGTATCAAAATATGTGAATCCCGCCGCCATAAACATATCAACCATTTTCTTTGTTTGAGGTATATCCGTGCTGAATAACCTCCTCGGCAGCCTCATCAGACCAAATCCGAGTTTACCCGTTTCTTTCTTTTCCGTCTCTGACATATTATCACCCTCTCGGTATTTATAAATGTTATACTTATGTATTTTTCAATAAAGCAATTTCATTTTCAGTCAGTCTTCTGCATGATCCAACCGGAAGCGACTCATCAAGCGCTATCGGCCCCATAGAAATTCTTTTAAGATATGTAACTTCTTTTCCCACGGACGAAAACATCCTTTTAACCTGATGAAACTTCCCCTCCCGAACGGTTATTAATGCTTCGTTTTTACCAGGAAGAATATCAAGCTTTGAAGGCATTGCCGTAAGCTCATCGTCAACTCTGAACCCATTTGCAAAAAGCTCTGCATCATCCGATGTGGCGGCTTTGTCAAGGCGTACAAAGTAAGTCTTATCCACGTGGCGCTTAGGAGACAATAACTTGTGTGCCAATTCACCGTCATTTGTAATAATAAGCAGACCCTCCGTATCTATATCAAGCCTTCCGACGGGAAATAAGTCTTTTCTGACCGTTACGTTGACCTTATCTTCCGACTCTTCGTATTCGTAAATTAAATCCGTCACCGTTTTATGCTTACTGTCTTCCGTAGCGGAGACCGTGCCCGCAGGCTTATTCAACATATAATATGCAAAAGCTTCATACTCTACCGGCTCGTCATACCAAAATATATTATCTTCAGGAGATACAGACGCCCCCGGATCCTTTTCCGCAACACCGTTTACACGGGCGGCTCCTTTTCTTATGGCTTTCTTCAGTTCACTTCGTGTACCGAGACCCATATCAGCCAGGTATTTATCTAAACGCATGCCATTCTCCCGTAAAATAAAACGACCTTTGTTGTTTTATTAAAATCATCTGACTCATTGAACAATTTTTCTGCATATGAACTTATTCTGTCTTAAATATCTCATTACCATTTCGACGGTCAACTCCATATCGTCAATTGAGTTTACCATTTTATCTTCTTTGTAGTACATGGCACTTGAGAATGTACATTTAACGGGTTTTAATCCGTTCTTTCTGATGATAAGCGCAACACCGTAGCTGTTTCTCTTATTAGTCTTTATTTCGAACCTGACTTCGGAAACATCTTCTCTTTTTACGCTTTTTGTCTTTCTGAACGCGCCGAGTCCTTTGGAAAAGTACAATGTGTCATCCTCTACTTTAAATTCTTCAAAATCCTTATTATGTTTTTTAACATATAAGCTCAGCATTATACCTGCAAATCCGGCCGCAGATGCCACAATAACAACAATAATCTGTGCAACTGTCATAAAATTCCTCCCATATTACCCATAGAGCAAAAAAAATCACTTCTCCGCTTAATAAAATTCAATTACGCGAAAAAGTGATTTTGTTAAATATTAGTCTGTATAATTATCAAAGTATCCCTGAATATATACAAATGGTGTACCTTTATCACCGGAACCTGATGTAAGATCCGCCAGGGAACCGACTAAATCTGCCAATCTGCGGGGTGTTGTTCCCTCTGAAGCCATCTGACCTTTAAGTTGAGAGTCTTTTTCCGTAATAGATTTTTTAATTGCTTCCTTAAGCTCCTCGCCCTTTAAGTCAGCATACTTGTTATCCGCAAGATACTTAAGCTTAAGCTCATTCGGCGCTCCTTCAAGTCCGTCGGTATATCCGGGAGATACAACAGGATCCGCAAGTTCCCATATCTTTCCGATAGGGTCTTTAAATGCTCCGTCACCGTATACCATTACTTCAACAAGTTTACCTGTTTTTTCAAACATAAGCTTTTGAACGGATTCCACAAATTCCATACAGTTAATAGGGAATAACTTTATGGATTCTTCAGTTGCCTTATTTGATCCGAGCAATCCGTACTTGTCATTATAACCGCTTCCGTTTCTCGGAGCCGTCATAATATCATCCATACCGTATACTTTTTTTGCTCCCGCACTCGTTAATAAACGTTTTGTACGAAATCTCGTATGAATGTCACAATTTAAAACACAGTCTGTATATGAAAGAATCGCTTTCGGTTTATTCGCGAAAATAATCTCTACTTCACATCCCTCTGACTGAATAATATCTTTATAATAAGACACGTAGTCAACACCCGTAAATGTATGACGAGGTCTTCCGAACTTCTCTACAAATTCATCTTCCGTAAGAACATCTTCGTAAGGATCGACTCCCGCTGCGTCCAACGCATCATAGTCAACCAAATGATTACCTACTTCATCAGACGGATATCCCAATTGAAGAACAATCTTCTTAGCACCTCTGGCAAAGCCTCTTAAAACAATCGCAAAACGATTTCTGCTTAAAATCGGGAAAATAACACCTATTGTACTATCTCCGAATTTATCTTTTACATCGCTCGCAATGTCGTCAACCGTACAATAATTGCCCTGGCTTCTTGCAAGTATTGACTCCGTAAGGGCTATAATGTCCTTATCTCCGATAGTGAATTCATTCTGTTCCTGCGCCTTTAATACGGTATCTACAAGGATATTCTTTAAATCATCTCCCTGCTTGATAATCGGCGCACGCAATCCTCGTGAAATAGTTCCAGTAATTCTTTCCATATGCATCCTCTTTTACTAAAAATCAACAACAAAAATACTACCACGATTTCTGCACTTTTTCAATGCAATTTCATGGCAGTAATTATTTTGGTTATTGATTATTATCTCACGACCATGCCTGTATAGGAATTGATTCCGCCTATGTTTTTGACATTGGTGTATCCGATTCTCTTCAGCAATAAAGCGGCCTGCTCACTTCGTCCTCCGCTCAGACAATATACAAACAGCGGAGTATTAAGATCCGTTACTCTTCCTTTTATATCCGTTATAAACTGTAACGGAACATTAATACTTCCCTCTATGTGTCCGGCGGCATACTCGCCGATGTTCCTTACATCCACAAGTACCGCTCCTTCCGTATTCTTATATTCAGCCACACCCGTGTTAATGTCAGGTTGTCTTGAAAATCCAAAGAAACCCATTTTTATTTCCTCCGTATACTTTCAAATTAAATATTGTTATTTTTTATTTACTAAAGATTATCTTATTCATATATGCTCTTCAGTGACATAGTCACATTGAATGACATAAATATTTCATATAAAGATCATATTCTGAAAGTATATAAATTCAAAAACGGTGTCAATTTACAAAACACCTGATACGGCACTTTTTTACACAGTGTAACGGATTATACATTAAAACGGTCATAGTGATCATAACAGTCTAAGCAAACTTTCTTTCCGTTTTGTATTCTTATCCAATTTGCTCCGGTTACTTCACCGCAGCATTCACATTTATATGAATCAAAAAGCTTTGCCTGCGTCGGAAGCTTTATGGTTGTTTCTTTTACGTCAAACATCTCTTCAGGCTCACATCCCCGGTAATACTCAAAACTCTCTTCCTTTGTCATACCTTCAGGCTTGTCCTTTAAAACAAGGCGAACCGATTTACCTGTTTTTCTGTTATAAAACGAAAACGCCTGTTTACCCCTCATATGAAACAGAAGGTTGCCTTTTCCCACGCTGCATCCCAATACAGACTGTATTGCGTCACAGCCGCATGCATCATTTTCTGCGATACAAACTATTTCTTCGTCATTCGAAAAATTTAAATTTAATAAATCAGCGGCATACAGAGAGGCTTTGTATCCTATCGTTAATCCACCGCATACATGTCCGTGAAAGTCCGCGGCTCTCTCCCAAAGTTTCTCTTTATTAACCATAAATATCCCCCTTTCGTATTTTAATCATTATTTATCAAAATTTGCCTGTTGATATCCCCCGTGATATTGTGAAGCAATTTTTTCATATGCGTTAATGCCGAGAAGATATTGCGTTATCTCGTCAAACTTCTCAGCCGGATCAATATCTGAAAATGCATCCGGATACAATACCTTGCCTGTATAATACGCATCCGCAAGGGCAATATCTATATTGGTTATGTAATTATTAAACGGCATTTGTATATATGTTTTGCCGTTTCTTACTGCTGACAGTGATTTATAGAAATCGGGATTGTTATTATAATCTTCCTTTACAAGAGACATTCCGCCGGCATCCAATATAATAACCTCCGGATCCAACTCCAAAACAGTTTCTTTATCAAGCATAATGTAATCGTTTATACCTTTTTCATTTACGACATTTTTTGCTTTTAAAACATCGAATATCTCATAATCTCCGGTTGTGCTCTCGATGCCGTGTGCCCCTTTAAATGACTGCGCTCCCAGATATACTCTTACCGGATTCACATTTTCCGTACGTTTCTCCAAATCCGTCTTTGCTGCCTGAATGTAACTTACAACATCATTCGCCCTATCCTCATTACCTGTTATCTTTCCCACAAGAGATATGGAATCGTAAATATTACGGTCGAATATTTTACCCGCACCGGTCTTACCCTTTCCGTAACTTATTGCCACAACGGGAATTCCCGTTTTTTCCTGTAACTCGTTAACACTTGAAATATCCGTATTATATCCGGTGAAAATCACATCGGGTTTTGCGGCAAACAAAGCCTCTGCATTAGGACCGTTGCCCGGACCTCCCGGACCTATTACCGGAAGTTCTTTTAAATTAGGAATTGACATATTATAAGGGCGCCCTTTCTCTCCCCAGGAAAGTTCGACATCTTCAACCCCAACCAGGTTTTTGTCATCGGCAACGTATGTATACATACGAAGTGCTCCTGCGCCTATACAGGCATATTTAGATGCATTACCCGGAATCTTAACCTTTCTCCCAAGCATATCCGTTACTTCGTAATCTTCTTTGTTTTCCGCACCTGATTCAGAGACCGCTTTACTTTCCGTTGACGATTCTTTACCGGAACCGCAGGCGGCAAGCGGTAAAGCCGCACATACCGTCAAAGCAACCGCAAAAAGCTTATTTTTATTCATACTTATCTCCTTTTTAAACTCACTGTGGCACTACTATTCTGCATCCGTCATGAACAATAACAGATGCAGAAACTCCGTAAACTTCGGATATACTTCTTTCGTTTACAATCTCATCTCCGCCGAAATCATATACTCTTCCTTCCCGTATTATGAGAAATTTATCCGCAAATCTTAAAGCAAGATTCAAATCATGTATGACAACCACTGCAGAAAGTGCCTTATCTTTTACAATATTCTTTATAATTTTCAATACTTCCAACTGATTCTTTAAATCAAGATTACTTGTCGGCTCATCAAACAGTAATACAGGCGTCTGCTGAGCCAACGCTCTGGCTATTGCAACTTTCTGCCTTTCTCCTCCGGAGAGTTCCGTTACGTTTCTCATTGCGTATTTCTGCAAAGACAATAAGTGCAATATTTCATGTACGGTCTCCAGATCTTTTTCCGTAACGTCCCATTTAATAAACGGTTTTCGCCCCAGCAAAACCGAATCAAATACCGTACCGTCAGCAAATTCACTGCTTTGGGGAACATATCCGATATTCCTTGCCAGTTCGTTGCTTCCCATGGCGGAAATGTCGGTTCCTTTTATCAATATTTCGCCGGAATCAGGTTTATGTATTTTGTTTATACACTTTATCATTGTCGATTTTCCGACTCCGTTAACTCCGAGAACCGCAACCAATTCCCCGGTCTCCGCATAAAACGAGATATCCTTTACTATTTCGTGATGTCCGTATGAGAATTTAAGATTTTTTACTTCTAAATTCATTTCTTCCGTTTTCCTCTTAACAACATATAAAAAAACACGGGTGCTCCGAGCAGTGAGGTTATTGCTCCCACCGGCAGTACAATAGGTGACATTACGGATCTTGCAAATGTATCCGCAACCAACAGAAGAATACTTCCCATCAACGCCGAAGCCGGAATGAGGAATCTGTGATCCGAGCCCAAAACCCGTTTCATAATTTGCGGAGCTATCAGTCCTATAAATCCTATGGTTCCCATAAATGAAACCGATATTGCGGTTAGAAGCGATGCGGCCATAAGTCCCAAAAATCTGACTCTTGCCGTCTTTACTCCCAAACTCTTAGCCGTATCTTCGCCGTTTGACAGAGCGTTATAATTCCAGCGCATCATCATAAAATAAATAATGCATATCGCCGTGATAATTCCCAAAATAGCATTCTCCGTCCACGAAATACGGCCAAGGTCTCCGAAAGTCCAAAATACTGCCGCGGCTATCCTTATTTCATCTCCGAAATATTGGATAACCGTAGTCCCGGCGCCGAACAGTGCACTGAGAGCGGTACCTGCCAATACAATGGATTCCGGAGAAAAACCTCTTAATTTTGAAAGTGATAAAATCAAAAAAATTGCGGCTGTCGAAAATACAAATGCACATACGCTGACAATATACGGGTTGCCTATTGCAACAGCCTCTGAAGCAGAACTCATTACGGTACCGGCACCGAAAATAATTATTGCCACGTTTGCTCCGAAGGTTGCTGCAGATGTAACTCCCAATGTAGACGGTGATGCCAAAGGATTTTTTAAACATGTTTGCATCACGCATCCGGCAACGGCAAGTCCGGCTCCTGCCGTAACAGCTCCGATAACTCTCGGCATTCTGAGCATCCATACAACAATAAATCCTCTTTCATCTCCCGCTCCCACAACAGTCTTTAACACATCTAACGGAGACATGGCGGTCGAACCTGCATTAACGGATATAATCATGAAGAACAATACAGCAACAGCCATTCCTGCGATAATAATCCATTTCTTTCGTATTGAACGGTGATATGCACATATTCCTCCGTTGTTTTCAATTATATTTTCACGAATTTCGCCTAATTCTTTTTCTCTTATTGCCACACTTACCTCCATGTAATTACAAAATTTTCATGTTTCGTAACAGACATTTTGTATTTACCGTTACTTAAATTCCCAGAAAAAACTGACAAGAGTGGTTTTAATTGTTTCCGAAACATAACCGTTAATGCTCACATTGGAAAGAAAGCGTATAACAGATTCTTCTTCCTTCTCATTTAAACATTTTTCTTCTTTAAGCCTTCCCAGATACCACGTCACCGCATCATCAAAGGTTTTCCTTGAGTTCCATATTTTATTCTCATAAACAGTTTCCGGATTACAACCGTTCAGCCAAACGGTATCAAATATAAAAGCCGCAGATTCATCCGTATTAGGTTTTTTCATTCCGAGCATCAGTCTCAGGCTGTCGAGTATTTCATCGCTTCGTCTTGCCGGCATGCATAAAAAACAATATTTTCTTGAGGCGTACATCATTTTCATTAATGAGTTATAATCGGAAATTGCAGGCGTCGTATGCGCAAATACAATATCATATTGCGATTTGAATTCGTTTTCGTCGCAATAATACCAATCGCGTCTTATAAATTCCGCGTTACTTATTCCGTTACGCTCAGCCGCGGATTTTGCCTCTTTTAACATCTCCGGGGAAAAATCCACCCCCACGACTTTTCTGACTTTCGGTGCCACGGCGACAGAGTATGCTCCCGCACCGCAGCCTATGTCCAAAACATTCATTTCGGATGTAAATTTAACTTTATCCCGCATAAATTTTAAAAAAGAATTATTTTCAAAATTTACCGAACCGTCGTAAATATAATCTTTAGCCGAACTGTTCCATGCGTTAATACATGACAATCTGTCATTATTTACGCGCTTTGTCCAATGCTCTTTAATATACGACAAATCCATAATTGTCTCTCCTTTCCGATTAATTAACATATTTAACAGTATCGTATAAAAGATATCCCCGGGGATGCCCCCACATGGGATAAATTGTTAAATAATATACCGCCTTCATTTGTAATATAATTGTTACATCCGTCACGGAAATCTGAATATCCTATAAGAAAATAAAAAAGACCATATAAAGCATTTTCAAAATGCTTTATATGGTCTTTTCCCACTACACGGTTTTACTCGAAATTAAAATGTATTATTTCTCAAGTTTTCTTTTAATTGTCCAGGCAACTGCACATGCTCCCGCTGCAGATACCGCAATTAAAGTATATAATGCAACGGTTGATTTGTCGCCTGTTTTAGGGCTTACTGCAGTCGATGTTGAATATGAAACATCATCCGCCTTTTTCAATTCAACGTCGCTCTCTGTTTCCTTAGTATCGGTTTTTTCGGTTTCTTCCGTCTCTACAACTTCCGGAATATGAGAAAACGTCCTGAGGTTTCCGTCATAACCAACGGTATATCCCGCATTTTTGAGTTCATCTTTGTCAAATGTAAGCTCTACGCCATCCGGAAGCTCTGCAGGACTTCCGTCACTGTTAAACTTATCGGCGCTGTATACAAATGTTATTAAATATCTGTTTGGATTATCCGGATCAACCGTTACATCTATGGTTGCATTTAAAGGATTGCCGTTTTTATCCTTAACCGTTAACATTCTCTTTATCTGCTCAACCGTAGGTCTTACTCCGTCTTGGTCATCCTTGTCATCCCAGTTAATAACATCATGAACCTCAGCTGATGTAACCTGAGGCAGTTCATTATTTTCTCCGGCATCCAATGTCGGTTTATTTTCGGTTGTATCTCTGTTAAATAACTTATCGACTCCCGTAATGTCGGCATTGTTTAAAGTAACACTTGCACCTTTTGTATATTGATCGCTTGCAGCTACAAGAGAAGCACCTGTAAACTTACCACCCTCAATATTTAACTCGCCTGCGGTCTTATCGTTATATAATCCTGAATAGAGAATGGCTTCCGGTCCCGTTGACTCAAATTCACCGCCATTAATCGTGGTCTTGTTCCAGTTCTGAACCACAACGTCACTGTTGGTAAACTTTCCGTCATTAATGGTTGTTACACCGCCTTCATCTGTCTTTATACCTATCAAACCGCCGGAAAAGTTTCCGTCGTTAATTGTAAGTGTAGGCTCTGCCGCATTAACACCTTCAACATGTCCGGAGTTCGGATCTGTGCTCTTGTAACTGTAATATCCGTTTTCTATAAGGCTGGACTTGCTGTCCTCCGGAGCCTGAATCGTTCCTCCGTTAATGGTCATTTCACCGTGATTAAGAATTGCATAGTATGAGTTCGAACCTGAAGTCGTACGTGTTATATTAACGTTTAATGTAGTATATCCGTTATTGTATACCGCAGCATCTTTATTCCCCGCCGTAATTGTACCGTTGGTGATTGTAGCATTGGCACCCTTATCCACGATAAATGCATGTCCCGATGAGTTAACTGTATTGCCTCCGAGATCTATGGATGTATCACTCTTTACCTCAAAAGAACCTTCTATGTCGGAACCTACTACTATGGAATCCGCTCCGTTATTAAGAGCATTTTTAAGCTCGTCAGCAGTTTTTACCGTTACAGTCTCGGCAAAAGCAGGTATTACCGGTGCAAACATAGTTGCTCCGAATGTTACTCCTGTTGCTGCTGCCGTTAACATAACGGTTCTCCCCTTTTTTGAAAACATATTCATGTTACACACTTCCTTCCCCAAAACAAATCTGTTAGAACAAAAAACATTACAACATGTCGATTTAGTCTTAACATTTATCCCTATGTATATAATAATATATATTATTATATACTCAATCGATATTTTTTATTATTTATATGTTCTGTTAATATTATATAAAATTTATATAAAAAGCAGAGACATTCCTTCATATCGGTATGTCTCTGCCTGAAAAATTTTGGTTAATACCCTATAATCGCTTTCCCAAACTTTTTATTTTAAAATTTTAATTTCTCTTATTTACTTTTATTCATTTTATTTTTTATTACAAGTAAGCCTACTGCAGCAATCGCAACGGAAATTACGGCTGTATATACATAGAAAACGGTATTTTGTCTGTCACCCGTTGAAGGACTTACCGTTGTATTCTTTAATTCCAAGCCGTTGTTTCCGACGGTTTTATCCGAAGGCTCCGGCGGCAACGGATCAGACGGAGACGGAGCCGGCGGCTCTTCCCCTGTCCCGCCCTCAGGACTGTTCTTTACGACAATACTTACGGTTGCCGTATCTTTACCGAGTTTTTCCGGATCTATTTCCGTAGGGGTATTGTCGATCACATACCCTTCCGGAGCCTTTGTTTCAACCAGCGCATATTTTTTATCGTAATCAATTTCGTCAATAAATATTTTTCCGTCACTGTCAGTCACAAGACTTTTTAAAGGAACCGTACTCATTTCACCGTCTTTTATTTCATAAAGGTCAAAATGAGCTCCCGGCAAAGTTTTGGAATTGTCTTTGGAATCAACCTTTGTAATTTCCAACTGACGCACTTCACGACACGGGATATCTGTTAACTATTGCCGCCCTTGCATTTTCAAAATATTCTTTTGCAATAAATGTTGTTACTCCCGCATCTCTGCCGCCCTGTATCTTAAATCCGACATGAGAAGTTATACCGTCATTAAGATTAAACGGATTCTCCAATTCCACCAAAAATGCTCTGTATCCAACATCTCCGATTTTTGCGTCATATGCAACGGATTTTGCACCCGTACGCGTAAATCGGAATTTATCCGTTACGTTTTCTAAATTCGAAGTATCGACACCGAAACTGTCAACATTTTGTCCCGTCAACCCATAGATTTTCAACTTTGTATTATCCGTAAATTCGGCGCTTCCGTTCCATGTTATCGACATTTCATCATTGTCATCCGCATTATAAATCTCACCGTATGCTCTGTGAGTATACACGGCATTATTGCCGGAAGAATCAATGCTTACATTTGTTATCATGGCGATTGATTTTGCCGCCTTCTCACTGACGCTGTCTTTTTCAGGCAACGGTTCCGACCACAGAATGTCATAGCCGTATGTATAATCCTTACCGGCATATGAGTTGGTAAACGAATAGTTACCGTTATCCTTTACTTCATTTAAATCCGGAAAATCCGCAAATGTAAGATTAATCTCACCTTCGGCTATATTTTCAATGTCCTTTGTGAAAAAATATTTTATTGTTTTTGTATTCCTGTTGTAATCAGGAACCGCAAGCATATGAACTTCTCCGTCTTTTTCATATGTAAGATAAGGAATAAGTCCCGAAACATCGTTTTCATCAATAATTCCGTTAGGTCTCAATTTCCTGTCCAACTTAACCGTGAAATAATCTCCTTCTCTTATTTCACCTGACTTATTGTTAATAACACCCTTCATTCTTAAAAAAACATATTGGTAATTATTAACCTGCCAATCCGCTGACGCTCCGTTATAGTCTCTTTTTTCATGGGTGATCGTAACATTTTCCACCTTGTCGTTTACTTCATCTCCCACTGCACACATCAGACTTCCGCCGGATGTATCACCGTTTACGGAATCCGCGGCAGATACCTTGTCGGTACTTGCAATAACAGACCAACACAGCACTATGATAAATAATAAAGGGAACAGCCATGTAGCTTTCAATCCTTTTGTCATAGATATCCTCCTTACGCTTTGACTTATCTATATGTAAACTGCAAAAACCATCCCCAAAATAGTTTTATATAACATATTATACATAATATGTTATTTGTCAATAAATACGTCATCACGTAAAAAGTGTCGAACCTTAAAATAATAAATATTTATCCCTTCTCCAAATTCAATAATGCCATCTTTCTGTCAATGCCTCCGGCATACCCCCTTAAGCTTCCGTCCGTTCCGATTACGCGGTGACAGGGAATTATTATTGATATTTTGTTGTGCCCCACCGCATTACCTACCGCCTGACACGACATACGGGCTCCCCTTTCCCGTTCAAGCCTCAAGGCAATATCCCTATATGAAACGGTTTCTCCGTACGGTATGCTCAGAAGAACTTTCCATACCGCAACCTGAAAATCAGATCCCGTCATACGAAACTCGGAAAAAGGAGGCGGATTTTCTCCCTTAAAGTACCTGTTCAGCCAGCTGACGGCTTCCGCAATAACCGGAGTACACCTTTCGGTTCGTTCTTTTGCATTTGATTCTCCGAAATATTTTCCGCCGTAAAACCAAATCCCCGTCAAATACTTTTCATCAGATTCCAACATCATTTTACCCAACGGAGAGTTGTAGTCATATATATGGTACATGTTAAAGCCTCCGATTAAGAAATCTTATCAGCTATATAAGAGAGCATAACAGAGAAATATTTAATTTATCCGTTTAATTTGCTGTTTATCCTCCAAAGGATATGATATAAGCTCATTTCCGTCCAAATCTTCGTTATTCATATCCACTGCCGATATTTGGCTGTTATCGTATGTTCTGTAATAATAAATTCCTTTATCAGTATTACAGCATGAAGAATATATTGTGATTTCATATTTTCCGTCTCCGAGGTCACAGCATCCTCTCTGTTGTTCGACTGAGCCCAGAATATGGAAAAACTGACTTACCGATGATTCTTCCGTATCCTCCGAAACGGAATTCATCTTTGTAAATGCGGCTTTGACAAAACGAGATCCCGAAGAAAGATCTCCCGGTATTCCGATGCCTCCCATACCGCGGCTGTACTCATTCAAAGACAGACCCGGAGCAAATGAATCCGGCGAGGCGGCAGCGGAAACATGGCGGTAATCATTAAGTCTGAATAACTGAATATCAAATGTAGGATTATTTGTCATTACTCCCACCGGATTATCATATATATGCAGTCCGTCTTTTACTGACTCTACAACAACAGACCTGTCTCTGTCGGCAACCATCCAGTGAAGCGGAGTTATCGGAAGTTCTTTGCTGAAAGGAATATCCGCCAAACGAATTCTTTTTATTAACTTTTCGGCCTCATCAACATTACGACACTGAGACAGAATCCACGGAATAAATTCAAACGGCGAAATATTGTCCTTTTCATCTTCCTTCGGAGCTTCAAAATAACCGTTTCCCGGGAAATTTAATCCGGCCATTGAAAGTCCGAATTCGTTCGTCGCATCATAATATAACGGAAAGCCCTTATTTACAAACGCCATTCCGATAATCGAATAATGATTTCTTAATGTTTCCTTTGTTCTGAACGGAATCGGAAAATTTCTCGGAGTAATCGTAACGGTCTCATTATACGAAAATTCCAAATCAAGGTTTCGTCCGAAATAGTGGTTTTTTGTTTTATATGTCGCACATGTACACATATCAAACACCTCCTGTCATAACATTATTTAAATTATCAATCTGCTTAATATTATAGTACTTAATTATAAATTTATTGTTGATTTTATATTAATAAAGACAAAATAAGCGGCGGGTTATCCGTCGCTTATCTTCTTAAAAATATTTATCGGTTAATTATCAATTATTCGAAGTTTTCTTTTTACGAAGTTTAAGAAAAGCAATCGATGTAACAGATGCACTGAGGCCTAACATGCCCGCAAATAAACCTCTTTTGCTTTCATCTGCGGTTTTAGGCGCTTTGTTCACATACGCTGTCTCACCGTTTTTCAAAACAATACCACTGTTATCTCCGTCAGAAGTGTTATCACCACCGCCCGGGGCATTAAATCCTACATCAGGTTCTTCGTTTCTTAAACCGTATTTATATGTTACAACCGTATCGCCTTCAACCACATTTCCCGTTTCATTGCCGCTGACGCCGATCAGGTAATACCTTTTACCTGTCAATGTGTCATCTATATATTCCGGTTTTTCGCCCTCTTCCGCAGCGTTATATGTCGGAGATAAGCTTTCCGTCTCTCTGCTTTCTCCGTTTTCAACATATATTTTTTTATTACCATTCATATAATACTTCTTTGTTACAACGGTATTGCTTACCTTTGCATTATTTGTATCGGTCACGGGAACTTTTAATTCTCTTCCGTCTTCCGTTTCATATTTAATAATAACATTACCGAAGGTTTCGAGATTTTCGGTTTCATACTCTTCAGGCGCATATGTATATTCCACCACCGTTTCACCTTCGGAAAGGACTCCCGTTTCTTTTCCGTTTGAATATACAAAGTAATAATTCTTACCGTCATTGCCTTGAATAATCAACGGTTTTTCTTTACTTCCGTCCTCTCTCACTTTATCGGCATCATAGCTCTGTGCAGGGTTATTTATTTTTGTAAGAGGAGTGTCCATGTAATCTTCGGATATTACATTACCGTCTGTATTTTTGTAAATAACACGAACACTTCCGTCTGATGATGCCGCCGGGTTCTCAGCCAATGAAATTTCTTTCATTGTTATGGTTGCTTCCGGACTTCCTATGGTGATGTCTTCAAAACCGTTTACCAAAAATGAACTTTCCACTTCAAAATAAGACGGATCACTTAATACATATTTTACCAACCAGTCACGTGTCTGATTTCCTATATTGTTTCGATCGGCGGAATTTTCGGATTTTACATTTATATCCATATATCTTCTGAAATCGTTTTTGGCGTCTGCAATTCCGTCATCTTCTAAATCATCCTCTGCATTGCCGTCATTAAGGGCATCCTGTAAATCCTTCGGTATATAGTTATAAGCTACCGTTATGGTATGTTCATCATCAGGCTCATAAATACTTCTGTCGTCAAATGTAAATTTTAATTTATATTTATAGTCTTTATCACCTTTATAACCGGCGCCGTCCGCCTTAAAATCCGGAGTTCCGTCCGTCCATGTGAGTTCGATATTGTTTACGATTTTTCTCTCTCCGTTCAAATATAAGACAATACCGTTTCTTTCATTCGACAATAACTCATCTATACTTTTGCCGTCAATAGCTGAAACCAGGTTGTAAAATGAAGGCTCATTTGTCGTGGCAAGCAGATAAGACGATTTATCAACTCCCAAACCGGACATCGAATCATGACCGATGTCCTCGGTGAATTTCCAACTTGTAGATACAAATCCCTTTTCCACATAATATAAAAAACTGTTGTTTTGCAATATTTTGTAAATCGAAGAATATCTGCTTGGTATCTCATCTATATTCAGGTTTTCATTGCCGATGTTATCATTGTTTTGAAGCTGTGTCACATCTTTCAAAAACACAATTTTATCTCTCAATATAATGTTACTGTCCTGAATCGTCGGTTCATCCGCATTCGCAATATATGAATCCAAATCGGAACCTTCAATCAAATATATTTTGTCGTCGGATTTTAATTGTCCGATTGTCGATAATGCCGAAGAAGATACAAATTTACCGGCATCATAATCATTCTTTATCTGTGATACACTCGGCTTTTTATCGTAGAAATAATACAGGAATCCGCTGTATTTTTTTACTGCTGCCCAATATCCGCCTGCCTGTGAATCAAACCCGTTAACATCATGTACGGATTCGGAAATCAAGCCCGTTTTTCCCGACTGTAAATCTGACACTACGCTGTTTACCGAATCTTCGGTGTCAGTATCGTTTGCCAACACCGAATATGAAGGGATCAATCCCGAAGCACCGCAGAGCGGTATTATTGCAGTTGATAAAGAAGCAAAAGCACCGATTTTTAAACTGCGTCCAAATATTTTTTTCTTTTTCATCTTTTTCTCCTCTCTATTTACTTACTTCAATTACTAATGTATCGAAAATTTTGTATTTTTCCGGAACACCTTTGTCACATGTGTCCATTCCGTCTAAGTCCGTATAACGACTTTTTCGAAATCTCTGTTTTCCCAACCATTCAAAACCGTATCTGACCAAGACGTCGTGTAAAAGTTCTTCGTTATACAACCGGCCGAATCGTTGGTACATGCTTTGCAATACAATTGTCGCTTTCGAGTTATAGTTAAAATCAGCAAGGTCTGACAGAAGCTTGTTCTCATACTTATATAAGTACCACTGTATATATTCTTTTGCAGAATCTGCGTTTTCAATAAGAGATAAATAATATTCAAGATTATGTCCGACGACTCTCAGAACGCCGCCTTTTTTTAAAATACGAGCGCATTCCGTAAATAAAATACAATCACAGTCTGTCTCTGTTTCATGTATATATTCTGCCAAAATGTAATCAAATGTTTCTTCACCTATATTTCTCATATCCGAAATTGACATTTTATTTACTTTTTCGGATTTACTGTCGGGAGCCGCAGAGAAAAAACCGTCAATATATGTATTTCCCGTCCCAAAATACAATTTAGCGGTTTTGTTTTTTCGAATATATTCATATAAATTCGTCTCTGTTACATAATCCATTTACTTCCTCAAACCTCTTTTTTGCTCTCGCTATACTTTCATTGCACAGGTACGGATTAATTTTCGGTGCCAGTTTTTTGTTGCGGTAAATTTGTTCGTCAAACACCTCCTGCAATGTGTCAAAATCTTCTCTTTTCATTGTGAAAGGCGCTTCGGTCAATGAAATCTTTATAAAGAGTTCCGCAGTCTCTTGAGATATGTTTATGTCATACATTGCAAGACTCTTTCTTACAACATTACCCATAATTCTCGCCCTGTCATTTACAACATTCTTAGATACAGCCTCAGAGTGTCGCCTGTATGCAAGCAAAGGGAGTTTTAAAACGGCAGTCTCCTCTTCCAGAACTATTCGTCTGATGAGTTCAAAATCCTCTGCATTCCCTACAGTCTCGTCATACCTGTATCCCTTATCCTGTATTACTGAATTTCTCATTATGAGAGAAGCGTGATGAATAAATGGATAAAACAGGTATCTATATCTGATTTGTTCGGAATCCATAATCATAGAGTCGGATAAATTCGGCAGTCTCCAATTATTATTTATTTTTGTATCTTCTCTGATATATACCCACTCTGTACCCGCAACCGCCGTTTCCGGATTTCTTTCCATATACTCATACATAATCTTTATCCAGGATTTATGCAAAATATCATCGGCATCAGCCCTCATAATATATTTTGTATCTATTAAATCCAGACCTCTGTTTAAAGAGTAAGCAACATTTCTGTTTACATCATTGTGTATTATTTTAATTTTATCGCTTCCAAAGCTCTCTATAACGGAAATACTGTCATCCGTACATGCGTCATCCACAATCAGAATTTGAAAATTATCAAAATCTTGATTTAATAAAGCTTCGATGCTGTATGACACATATTTCTGCGCATTATAAACCGGCATTAACACCGTTACTCCTTCAGACCGCATAGCTGCAATACCCCCTTCGTTACCTGTTGTAAAAATTCAACTGTAATGCACAGATGTAATGTATATAAAGCAAATATATTAAAGCTTTTGTAAAATTATATAATAAGCTTTTGTTAATATAATTAACAAAAGTTTTAAAGACATTTAAAATATTTTTTATTTTTAATATATTTTTTACAATTATTTGTTGCAATGCTAATCACAAATTTATTGTTGATTTTATATTAAGAAAGGCAAAAATAAGCGGCGGATTATCCGCCGCTTATCTTCTTAAAAATATTTATCGGTTAATTATTAATTATTCTAAGTTTTCTTTTTATATTATCGTTATCAATATTACAAACACACATTGATAAAAAATATCAAAATGTGTTTAATTAAATGCATATATATTGAAAATCACTGTATATACGCATTTAATTACTGTTATTCCCGCGGAGTACATACATCTACAGCGAATCCCTTAAGGACTCTTTTATACTCCTCGGAACATATCCAAGTTCATTTTCAGCCTTCCTGTGTGAGAAGTTCGCATTTGTCTGCAACGTATATAAAGAATATTGCGTAAAAAGCGGCTGTTTATCCCCCAGAAGTATTGAAACTTTCTCAACCACCGGTGCTATCCATTTTACAAGTCCGTATGGAATAATATTCCTTATGGGCTTTTTCCCGGACAGCTTACGAACCATGTTTAATAGTTTAGATACACTTACATAATGTCCGTTCAGTATATAACATTCCCCGGGCTTCCCCTTAGTTTCACATGCAAGTATTCCTTCGACAACATCTCTTGAGTCCACAAAGTCATAACCGCCGCTTATTGCTATTCTTATTTTTCCTACTTCCATATCTTTAAGAGTACGAATCATATGATTACTCAACTTTACATCTCCCGGACCTATAATTCCGGAAGGATGAACAATACTCACATTAAGACCCTTTTTCGCGTAATCCAAAACAATTTGTGCCGCTGCTGCTTTCGATTTGGCATATTGTCCGTAAACATCATCCGGAGAAAAAGAGTTTACTTCCTTTATTGTTTCAGGCTTAGGCAATTCGGGAATGGCATGTACGGAACTTACATATACAACACGATTGACTCCGGTATTTAACGCCCATTCCATAATATTTTTTGTTCCGTTTACATTTGTGTCCCATACTGCGGAATTGTTGCCGGAAGTAATATCTATAATTGCCGCACAGTGAAATAATGTTACCGTATCATACCCCTTAAGATTAAAGAAACTTTTAAGTGATTCCTTATCTCTTATATCACCCAAACATATTTCAACATCACCCTGTACCTGTCCTTCTTTGCCTGCTCTTACAAGAGCACGTATATTTTCTCCCCTTTTAATCAGTTCTGAAATAAGCACTGTTCCCAAATGTCCCGTTGCTCCGGTTACAAGATAAAGTTTTTTCATCTTCGTTACCTCCGTGCGTGAACTTTTACGATATATTACTGTTGTTTATACGTCTCATATATTGAATGTTACAGGGTTTTGATTTTTCTTAAGTTTTACCACCGATATTGAAATATGCTTTGTCAGTCCGACGTGACACTGTCTTAATATTGTATATATTATACCATCCAATCCGCCGATCCGCCATTCCATGCGGCATATAAAAAAAGCACGGATATCCGATATTAAGTCGATATCCGCGCTTTTGCCTTATTTATATATCATTTTATCTTTTAAGTTTTTTATGTTTATTGAAAGAATTTCACTCTGTTATCAATTTCTTCTTTTTCTTTCTGATCAGGTTCTGAAACAATTCCTCCAAACGGCATCTGTGCAATGAGTTTCCAACTTTCCGGAAGGTTAAACATCTCACGTACCGTCTCATCAATAACAGGATTATAATGCTGAATGTTTGCTCCTATTCCGATTTCTCTGAGAGCCGTCCAAATGTTAATCTGAAGCATTCCGTTTGCCTGGTTGGCCCATACAGGGAAATTCTCGGCATACCTCGGAAACTGTTCCTGCATGCCTTTCACAACATCCTCATCATAGAAATACAATACGGTTCCGGCTGCAGCTTTAAATGAATCAATCTTTTCTTTTGGAACCTTTCCTCCGAAAGTATCATAAATACGATCCCAGAGTTCATCCTGTTTACTTCCGAGCGCAACCGCAATTCTTGCACTCTTCATATTAAATGCATCAGGAACTGACTCCGTAATTTTTTTAAGCAATGATTTTACTTCTTCCTCCGATACGGGAAGTTCTTTGTTTAAGCCGTAATAACTTCTTCTTTTTCCTAATATCTCCGTAAGTTTCATTTTCGTTCTCCGATCTTAAAATATTTTTATGATTATAATGCTCTATGTTGTAACCGTCATTATTATATCGTTTTCCGTTGTAACTGTCAATATTATATCAATTATCGTATTCTTCAGCCTCTTTAATAAATGTTCCGTTTTGAAGATCCAAATATGCCTGTTCAAGTTCTTCCCTTGTATTCATAACAATAGGGCCATACCACGCAACGGGTTCATCAAGGGGTTTTGAAGCATAAATCAATATTTCGGCTCCCGTATCCCCGGTTTCAAGCACTACGCTGTCACCGTCACCGAGTTTTGCGGCTGTCTTCTCTTCAACATCCGTACCGCTTATCTTTACACTTCCCCTGAGCGTAAAAGCAAATGATGACCAACCTTTGCGAATGCTTATTTCTGCATTTGCATGAGGTTCAAGATGTATATCATAAAAATCCAGAGGCAGATAACGTCCCTGCCATCCTTCTGCTCCGTTATATTCGCCGGTTATAAGTCTGAGTATTCCGCCTTTTAAAGGAATTTCTTTTATTTCATCCTTTGTTATTCCGTGGTATGCGGGTTTAGCTTTCATTTTATCCTTTGCCGGCATATTGAGCCAAAGCTGCGTTCCGAGAAGTCTCTCTCCTCCGGGCATCTCTTCATGCTCGGCGCCCGATCCGGCAGTAAGCCACTGTGCCTCACCGTCACGTACCAACGCTTCCGTACCGAGATGATCTCTGTGAAGCATCTGTCCTTTGCTTATAAAACTTACCGTTTCTATACCTCTGTGAGGATGCATCGGAAATCCCGCTTCGTAGTCTCTGGGATCGCTCGAATCAAATGAATCAAGCATAAGAAAAGGATCATATGCGTTTACCGTTCCGTTACCCAGTACTCTTACCAAATTTACGCCGGCTCCGTCTCTGCTTCTTCGACCGCGTGTCTGCTTTATCACTTCTCTTATCATTATTCCCTCCTTTTTATAAAACGTTCATGATATCTGCCGATAAGGCTCATCAGTTCTTTCTTCTCTTCTTTTGTCCAAATTCCGAATCTTTCGGTAAATATTTTCTCATTTTCCGGATATACACGTTCAATAAGCTCCCTTCCCTTGTCCGTAAGTTCAACAAGACTCCTTCTTTGGTCATCCGGATCTTTTGTACGCCGTACCATTCCCTGCTTAACAAGATTATTAATTATTACGGGAATAGTTCCGTTACTGCTCAATATCTTTTCCTTTATCTCTCCGACCGTCAGACTCCCCTTGTTTAACAGCGCTTCAAGCACCATGAACTGAGGAAATGTCAATCCGTATGACGAACTAACCCTTGCAGTCTCACGGTCAAGATCCTTAACTATTCTGTGTATACCTATGAGAATATATGAATCTTCCCTCATCGGCTCACCTCCTGACTTGCACAAATTATATCTAATTAGATGTAACTCGTCAATAGTATCTAATTAGATATAATTTCGTGTTAAAACAGTCTTATTTACCCAATTCGATTATTAATGTAAATACTGCAAAATAGTTCATATCCGGATTCATATCTTTAATCCGCACTTTTGTTTTGAAGATTTTTTGATATTTTTACAATTAAATAAGCAACCGACATTGTGACATTAGACCGCAATACACTTATCGGTAAAATATCAACAACATCGGTTGCTCTGATATATAAAACTTTTATCCTCACATATTATTTACTATGTCATGTGATTCAAAGAACACGGTTATTTATCAAACAGCTTCTTATATTCACCGTATCCCTGCTTTTCAAGTTCATCGTATGGGATAAACCTTAATGATGCGGAATTTATACAATAGCGAAGTCCTCCCCTGTCTTTCGGACCGTCGTCAAAAACATGTCCCAGATGAGAAGATGCTTCCTTTGATATTACTTCCGTACGAACCATGCCGTATGACAAATCTGTTTTCTCAATCAAAATGTTTTTATCAATCGGTTTTGTAAAGGCAGGCCAGCCGCAGCCTGAATTATATTTATCTTCAGAACTGAACAGAGGCTCTCCGCTTACTATATCCACATAAATTCCCTTTTCAAAAAAATTGTCATATTCGCCTGTAAAAGGTCTTTCCGTCGCAGCCCTTTGTGTAACTTCAAAAGACAAAGCTCCTATACGTTTTTTAAGTTCTTCTTCGCTTTCGATACCGTTTTCAATGTTAAATCTTTGCTTTTGCAGTCCGAACAATTTCGGATTTATATGACAATAGCCTAAAGGATTTTTATCTAGATATTTTCTGTGATACTCCTCTGCGGGGTAGAAATTTTTAATTGGTTCAAGTTCCACGGCAAGAGGTGCGCCGACTCTATTTTGTTCTTCGTTATATACCGCCTCTATCTCGGGCAGATCAGCCGCATCTTCATAATATATTCCCGTTCTGTACTGTATACCCGTATCATTCCCCTGTTTGTTTACGGACAACGGGTCTATTATCATAAAAAAGTATTTTATAATCTCTGTAAGAGAAATTTTATCCTTATCATATTCCAGTCTTACCGCTTCGGCATGACCGCTTCCGTTACATACGTCTCCGTATGAAGGCTCCGAAGTCGGTCCGTTTGCGTAACCAACTAAAGTATCCGTAATACCGCGGAATTGTTCAAAGAATTTCTCTACTCCCCAGAAACATCCTCCGGCAAGATAAACAGTTCCTTTTTTCATCGTATATCCCTCCTTTTATTCCGTAAATTTTCATAAAATCAGAATTATTTTCACTTAAGTGCTTTTTCAACTTCAATTTTCAATTCCGGCACAACATCCGACTCAAACCATGGATTATTTTTTAACCATCGAAAGTTAAGAGGGCTGGGATGTACTATCGGAAAGTAATCCGGCAAATATTCCCTATATGACCTTACGGTTTCCGTGAGATTCTTTTTCTGTCGATCTCCCAAATAATATTTTTGAGAATAGCTTCCTATAAGAATCGTAATCCTTATGTCATGCATCATATTAATTATCTTTTCATGATATTCACGAGCAACAAATTTACGGGGAGGTAAATCTCCCGTCTTCCCCTTTCCCGGATAATAAAAATCCATGGGTATAATTGCCGTCTTTTCGGAATAAAATGTATTTTTATCAATGCCCATCCAACTTATTAATTTTTCACCGGACTTATCATTAAACGGAATAAGAGATTCTTCGACTTTCTTTCCCGGAGCCTGACCTATAATCAATATTCGGGCATGTTCGCTGAATTGAAACACCGGAGGAATCCCCCGTTCAGTATATTCCGCATTTCGCGGATCTTCCTTCAATTCCGTTATTATCTTTTCTATATCGGTACACATCTATCGCACCCCCTTTTGTTACATGATTATAATTTAAAGAATAAACATAATAAATACAGAACTTTTCGATTTTGTTAATATAATAATATGAAAAAAAACAGGTATCATATGCGGAATATGCCGCAAAATACCTGCTGATTTAATAATTAATAATATATGAAATTTTTACTCAGCCCCATAAGTCCAAGTTCTTCATTAAATATGTAAGTACGTTTTGTTTATCAACAATAATTTTACCCTGACAAGCCATTCCGTTAATAAGAGAGATTTCGTCGCCGGATTTATTCTTCAACGATGAAGTATCGCATTTCACTTTTACAAGGTAATATGCGTTTCCCGAATTTTGATCGACTGTGATATCTTTTGAAATATATTCAACTTTGCCTGTGAAGTACCCGTATTCAGAAGACGGAAGAGCCGCAATTTCAAAATTAACTTCCTGACCTTCTTTTAATTTTGCAATATCCGAATTTTCAACATATAATTCGGCATAAAAACCGGACTCGCTTGCGGGATACACCTCTCCCAGAGATGTTCCCTCCTGTATAAAAGAACCTTCTTTAATCTCGTTATCAATGGTGTAGTATCCGGAAGCACCTGCTTTTACCGTACAATTATCGTTTTGTATCTCATAATTCTTTAGATATCTTTCCCCTTCAGCCAATTTGTCACTGTAGCTTAACCGCTCCGATGCAATGTTATTTTTTTCGGTAAGAATCGCGGCATTTTCTTTTGTATTTCCGTTTGCTTTATTAAGATTATCAAGCTGCAGTTTGTCTGCATTTAGACTTGATTCCATCGAAAGTATGTTGTTTTTGTAGCTTTCAATCTGCTGTTCCACGGATGATGTCTGCTGAAGCTCAAGATTATAAAGTGCTTCGCTCTTTTCTTTTTCGGCTGAATTCTTTGCTCTTTCCAATGAGTTAATTTGACTTTCTATCTCATCGCCTGTCTCATTTCCGTTCAGTTGTTTGAGCTGCCTGCTATATGAATCTATCTGTGACTGATAATCGCTTACTTTATTATTATATTGGAGTTCGGTATAACTGTAGGAGGCAAGATAACTCTCCACCATGCCGTAATAATATTCATCCGAAGGAGATAATGTATTATTCCTGTTTGCAATCGATTTTTTTACTTCGTTCAGTTTATTTACTTTTTCATTATATTCATCGATCATTTCGGATGTTGAGCTTATATTTCCGTTATATACGGATGCCTGACCGTTTACATCCGTTTCATTCATACTTATATTTGCAAATAAAAGTTCTCTTCGATTTACAAATTCACCGTAGTAAGGATTATCTGAATATTTGTCCAGTTCATCTTTGTTTCCGTCAAGGCTTTTCTCATATGCATCAAGAATCTCCAGTCTCTTCTTCGACGATTCAACACTCTCTCCGTAACTTTTTAAAGTGTCCGAAAGAGACGATACCTCAACTGTATAAAGCGTATCTCCTTCATTTACATACTGTCCGTTCTTAACCTTTGTCTCTTTGACTTTGCCGGCTACTGCACTGCTTATTACATTTGAAGTGTCATTTCCCTTAAAGATACCGTTGCTCTTTACCACTATATCGATCGAGAAAAAGCACATCCACAGAAATGCTGCCGCCAATACGGCTAATATTACATATATCGTATATACCATGAAGCGGTTAGGTTTGGAATCGTATACTTCCGAGCTGTCGGTTATATCCTTAATATCTATTATTGTGGATTTCATTTGTCATCACCGCCTTCCTCTTCGGTATTCTCCTCCAACGACTGCTGTTTTATGAGATAAGCGTATTTTCCTCCGAGCTTAATAAGTTCTCTGTGTGAGCCTTCCTCTATTATCCTGCCTTTGTCCAATACATAAATCTTATCGCAGTTCTTTATTGTACTTAAACGATGAGCGATAAATATTGTGGTTCTGTCCTTGGTATATTCATTGAGAGTCTGATCAAGAGCACGCTCTGTAATGGCATCAAGATTGCTTGTTGCCTCATCAAGGATAAGTATGTCAGGTTTCTTAAGCATTGCTCTCGTAATTGCAAGTCTCTGCCTCTGTCCTCCGGAAAGATTTGCACCGTTCTCTTCCAGTCTCGTATCATAACGAAGAGGAAGTTCATTAATAAAATCGTGAGCCTGAGCCATTTTAGCCGCTTCCGTAACATCTTCCATGGTAACGTTATCCATACCCAGAGTAAGATTTTCATATATTGAGCCGCTGAATAAAAATGTTTCCTGAGGAATATATGCAATCTTCTCTCTCAGGCACTCAAGTTGAATATCTTCTATATTTCTTCCGTTGATAAGTATATCTCCCGATTCCGGAGCATATAAATGCAATAACAGTTTGGAAAGAGTGGTCTTGCCTGAACCGCTTTCACCTACAAAGGCAACCTTTTGTCCCTTTTCTATCTTAAGATTAATATCCTGTAAAATAAGTCTCCTTGTTCCGTATCTGAAATTCAAATTCTTTATCTCTATATCTCCGGCAAGACTTGAAGGCGACATTTTGCGATATTCTTTTTCCGTCTTTTCCGCTTCAAGATCAAGTATTTCCCCGAGGCGGTCTGCGGCCACTACCGCAGTCTGTATCTGCGGCTGCAGATCAATAAGATTTTTAATCGGATCAAGAAAATATATCAATAACGAATTAAATGTTATAAGAGAACCCATCGTCATTTCTCCGTTTATAACACTTACTCCTCCGACCCAGAGGATAATGACTCCTCCTACCAATTCCACCAATGTTTTAAGTGATGACTGTATATTATTTGCTTTGCTCAAATTAAATACGCTTCTTAAGAGCTTTACAAATCTGATTTCCGTTTCCTGCTTTGTCTTTCGCTCTGCATTGTACGCCTTTACGGTCTGTATCCCGTTTAATGATTCCACCATGTATGAAGTAAGCTGAGCATTGTCTTCCATCTCCCTGCGGTTTAATGTTTCATATTTTTTATTAAAGACCACAACGATAATAATGTAGATTACTACCATTATTACCGCAATTCCGAACAGCTTTGCATTCTGCATAAATAATATAATTCCGCCCGCAACCGCCATAATGGTATCAATCATCATGGTAAGAGTGGCACCGGAAATTGCATCTCTTACCTTTCCCGCATCATTAAATCTCGAAATTATCTCGCCTATTTTCCTTGTCCCGAAAAAATTCATGGGAAGTTCCATTATATGACGATAATATCCAAGCAATAATGCAATATCCAGCTTCTGACTTAAATAAAGAAGCAAATGAGATCTGAACGCATCCAGAATAACCTTAAATACATTTAAGGCAATTACTCCTACCGAGAGAGTCATAAGTGTCCTTTGCAGTCCGTCCGGCAATACACTGTCAATAAGCTCTTTAAAATAAAAAGCTCCGAGTATACCGAGTATCGTATATATCAGTGACGCAAAAAAGATATGCATAAGCAATTTTCTCTGCGGAACCAATAAACTGAAAAAACGCTTAAACAATCCTTTTGTTTCTCCGCCCTTTTTAAAGGTTTCTTTTTTCACCAATAAAATGAGAACACCGCTCCATCTGTATTTCGGCGGTTTCCCCGGCTCGTGAACATCACCGAAAAATTCTTCGGGTTTGAGTTTAACTATTCCCACTCCCGGATCCGCGATAATAACATATTTTTTTGTAATCTTATGTATCACCACATAATGCAAAAGTTGCCCATCAACAATAACATGTGCTATACATGGAAGCTGAAATCCGGAAAAGAACGCCTCTCTGTCACCTTTAACTCCCTTGGCATCAAATCCCAACTGTTCCGCTGCCTTAATAACGCCTTTGGCATTCGTTCCCTGTTTGTCTGTTCCCGCAACCTCACGTATCTTTGTAATACTGATCTTATAACCGTTTTGTCTGCATATTGTTGCGATACATGCCGCACCGCAATCAGTCATGTCATGCTGTTTTATACAATAGTATCTCATAAGTAACCTCAAGAATTTTTTTAGTTCACATATATATCCGCCTCTAAACGGATACTTTTAAATTTTATTGACGGATGATCCTCGGTATTAAAAAAATAATCTAATGCCCATTACTGTCCCGCATATAAATCCGACACTGAAAATAACAGTCAACGCTTTTTTCATGTTTACCTCCATCTCAAATAAAGGCACCTACCATGTGTTTTCACACAATAGATACCCTTATTTGTCATATAAACAAGTTTTTAGAGTTACATACCGATAAATATTGCTTTACAGACTTATTTCTTTTTTATCCACTTTGCAATTCCAAGTGCCGTGCCGCCTATAAAACCTGTAAGAAAAAGAATTAAGAGTACATTGCTGTCAACCGCCATTATTCTCATCCCTTTACTCTGAAAATTGTTTTTGTTTCTTTTATATGTATTATATTTATTACCATCTGGAAACTATTTTTGATACTGCGAGGCCTGCAGCTACTCCACCGAGCAATGCCGCACCGCACTTAGCTCCCGCTATAAGAATAGGTACCCATACAATACCGCCGTCTACTGCCATTACTTCATCTTCTGTCATTGTTCTTAACATAACTTTGCTCCTCTTGAAATCTCAAATTATTTAAACCACTTCTTAATGCCCATTGCTATACCTGCAGCAAAACCTGCAGCGAATATTTTTGCCAATGCTGATCCTCCGACTACTATAGGCACAATTCCGCCTTCAACTTCCATTATTTCGTCATTTGTCATTGCTCTTAACATTGCTTTTCTCCTCTTGAAATCTAAAATTATTTAAACAACTTTCTAACCCATCTAAGAATAGATGTTGGCATAATAGGTAAAATTACAAGACCGCCGTCTACTGCCATTACTTCATCTTCTGTCATTGTTCTTAACATTACTTTGCTCCTCTTGAAACCTCAAATTATTTAAACCACTTCTTCACGCCCATTGCTATACCTGCAGCAAAACCTGCACAAAAGAGCGTTACCAACACAGAGCCGCCTTCTACATTCATTAATTCTCTGTTCGTCATATCTTTTAACATATCTTTTATCCTTTTTAATTTATCTTTATTACCATCTTGAAACTATTTTTGATACTGCGAGACCTGCGCCTACTCCTCCGAGCAATGCCGCAGCGCACTTAACTCCCGCCCAAACAACAGGTACCCATACAATACCGCCGTCTACTGTCATTACTTCATCTTCTGTCATTGTTCTTAACATAACTTTTTCTCCTTTTATAAAACTTGTTTTGGTAATTATTTATAAAGACTCTTTAAGGCAGAATCAAAAATGTCTCTTGTTTTAGGTCTCTGCGGTCTTAAAATAGGAATCTCTATCGTTGGAGTACAACCGCCGTTTGGATGATACACTCCGCCGTCACAAACCATAATTTCGTCTTCTGTCATTGTTCTTAACTTTTCCATGATTCTGTCTCCTTCTTACCTTTCCTATATATCAAAGTGTAGGTCTAAATCGATTAGGTTTATTTATATCCCTCCAAAGCTCTTTAATTGCTTCTTTGGCAATATCGATAAGTATTCTTGCAACACTTCCGCCTTCGCACTTCATAAGTTCTTCATTTGTCATAACTTTGAATTTATTTTCCATCTGCTTCACCTCCTTTTACCGGATTTTTAATAGTATATGTAATACGGGCATACCCGTTATTACCGAATAAATATGTCAAAAATCAGTTGGCAACTCCCAAATACACATCAACACATATATCCATACAACCTTCAATTTCGTTGTATACGGAACCTCTGAATACGTTGTATCCGGCTGTTGCAGGTTCTAAATTGTTGTCTGTTATGTATCGGTTTAATTCCATGAACACATCCGTAAATGTATCCGGACTTCCCTGATAAGAAGCAACAACAGCATTTTCAATCCTTACATCGTCTCTGATACGATACCCTTCTGCCGTAACGTCAACATCGGAATCTATCGGTATAATAAGCTCCATATCCAGCTTTTCGCCTTCTATACCGTATGTAACCGTGATAAACTCGCCTCTTGCGGATATATTGTTATTAATAATCACAGAGTCCATATCTCTTTTAATGGATTCAAGTTCGCTCTCCTCAATAATTCCTCTGAATGAAAGAGCTTTTTTTACATTTAATTCCTGTTTTTCTTTGATTGTAAGCATTTGATACCATTCCTCTTTGTGTTTAGGTTTTGAATTGTTTGTCCCGTTGACATCTCATATGTTACTAAAGGCAATATTTTTCATCTATCAACATCCGGAAAAGTCCATGTAAAATAAATTTTATATTCTGATTATCATTTTTATAAAATTGTCATAAAGCATGACTTTTACGACAGGTTATATATATGCTCATAATATATATGTAAAAAATGCTTATTATTCCTACGATTATGCTCTCAAAATAAAATAAAAAAGATGCGCCGAGGCGATTGCCTTAGCGCATCTTTAGATATTAAAATCCGATGGTAAAAA
>NZ_BAAHYP010000003.1:0-146171 GCF_054657495.1 Howardella ureilytica
TTGCCGCGGCGACTTGTATATAATATCAATACCCCAATATAATGTCAACACCTTTTTTGAAAAATATTTGAATTTATTTTCAAAATTTTAGGAAATTCATAAATATTCTTTTCCAGACCTTTAAAATATTTGATTTTTATCGGTTACTTGATCGTTTTCAAAACGCATCTACAATATTTATATTTTTGTTTTAATTCCGCGAAACGGCAGAAAAATGCGACTTTTGCCGTATTTTCAAAGTTTATGCAAATATCATATCCGTTCGATATTAAGCAATATATAATATTCTCGTTAATATTATACATATATTACTTTTCTTTCGTTAGTATTATATATTGCTTTTCTAAAAGTATACATTTTAAAGGCGGTTGTTTTACCGCCTTTTTATTCCAAAACAAAATGATCTTTGTATTTTTCGACAAATGCCTTTCCCAAAGGAGTTTCTTTATCATATTCAATATGAACCCTGTTTCTCTCATAAAGTGGATCAGGTATATGTATGGATGATAACAGAGATTTTGTATACGGATGTATAGGATTGTTGAACAGTTCTTCCGTGTCCGCAAGTTCAACAAGTTTTCCTTTTAACATTACACCTATTCTGTTACTTATAAACCTTACCGCTGAGAGATCATGAGCAATAAAAAGCATGGAAAATCCGTGTTCCTTCTGTAAATGCTTAAATAACATAATTATTTGAGCCTGAATCGAAACGTCCAAAGACGCTATCGGCTCATCCGCAATAATAATCGACGGTGAAGTTATAAGAGATCTTGCAATACATACTCTCTGCCTTTGCCCGCCAGACATTTCCGAAGGATATTTCGAAAGATAAATGCCGTCCATTCCCACTCTCTTGAGATTATAAATTACTTTATCTTTTAAATTTCCCTTGTTTTCATACAGTTTTTGGATAACAAGAGGTTCTCTTACAATTTGCTCTACCGTCATACGAGGATTAAGAGAAGCACTCGAGTCCTGAAATATAAGCTGCATTTCCTTTTTAAATAATTCAACATTTTCTTTACAAGGCTTGCGCCCCGAGACAAGCATATTCTTATAATATATTTCACCTTCCGTGGGGCGATAGATATCGGAAATACATCTTGCCGTTGTTGACTTACCGCATCCAGACTCTCCTACAAGTCCGAATATTTCATTTTTCTTTATTCCGAATGATATTCCATCTACTGCTTTTATGACGAAATTTTCATTTATTTTAAAATGTTGCTTTAAATCTTTTACTTTAATTAAGTAATCTTCTTCCATATTCCCTTCCCACGCTCCAATTGTATAGGACGATTAACCTTTGGAGCTCTCTCGTCCAAAAGCCATGTTGCCGCATAATGCGTATCAGAAATTTTAAACATAGGAGGCTCTTTTTCATAATCTATTGCTAAAGCATATTCATTGCGCACTGCAAATGCATCTCCCTTAGGTGGGTCAATAAGCACTGGAGGCGTTCCAGGAATGCTATACAGCTCTCCACTTTCTATTGCAAGAGCCGGAAGAGATGATAACAACCCCCATGTATACGGATGCTCAGGACGATAATAAATATCCTCTGCCGTTCCTATTTCTATTATTTTACCTGCATACATTACTGCAACTCGGTCTGCTATTTTAGCAACCGCGCCTAGATCATGAGAGATAAAAACTATTGATATTCCCATTTTGTTTTTTATTTCAATAAGCAAGTCAAGTATCTTATCAGCAACCGTTACATCAAGAGCCGTTGTAGGCTCATCTGCAAATAATATTTTAGGACGAGTTGCCAAGGCCACCGCTATAACACACCTTTGCCTCATTCCGCCAGAAAAAAAGTGTGGCTGAAGATGATACATTTTCTCTGGCTCATTTATGCCCACTAATCTCAACAAATCTATGGACATTTCCTTTGCTTTTTCTCTATCCTTTTTTTGGTGTCTAATTATGGATTCTGTTATTTGCTTTCCAACTGGCATAGTAGGATTAAGCGTAAGAAGCGGATCTTGAAATATCATAGACATACGTCCACCTCTTAGCTTTCTCATTTTCCCTTCTTTGTAATCTGTAATATCTTCGTTGTCTACTGTAATTTTTCCACTTTTTATTTTTGCATTTTTTTGCAGTAATTTCATTACACTTTGGCACATTACAGTCTTGCCACATCCAGACTCTCCTACAATACACAATATTTCTCCCTTATTGACAGTCAGATTAATATTTCTTACCGCTTCAACTTCTCCTTTAGGTGTATTAAAGCTTACTGAATAGTTTTCTAATTTTAATATTTCTTCCATATCTGTGCTAATAAAAATCTATGTTAAAAGCTTTGTAATCTTTTATCTGTTCAGAGTCCATTCTTCTACATTCCACATAACGCCTCTTGCATGATGTCCCAGTACACTCTTAGTGTTAAGACCTGTAAGTGACTTTGTTCCTACATAGTTACCGTTAAGGTAGTTAACCAAGACAACTGCAGGATCTTTTGCATATGCAATTTCAAAGTTTTTATAAGCTTCCTTACGCTCCTCTTCTGTTTCCGCATGTCTTCCTTCTGATAAATATTTATCAACATCTGGATTAGAATATTTCATTGTATTTCCTTTAGATGATGAATATAGATTTGAATAAATCATATCAGGATCATACTCAGTTGAATATCCAGCAAGGAATGAGTCATATGAAGGATGATCGAACTTAGGCACAAGAACTACTTCCATATCAACTCCAGCTTGCTTAAGCATACTTGATGTTACATTTGCAATTTCAACTCTTTCTTCCTCATATTCTCGAACTTGAGTTGTAAAATGGAAAGGCTGTCCGTTTCTTTCATATATTCCGTTAGTTCCTTTTGTCCAGCCAAGCTTTGTCATTTCCTCATCAAATTTATTTAAATCATATGTATAAATGTCTGAATCTTTTGAGCTTCCTAAAGGATTTTTCTGAATTGGACTATATGCTACACTTCCCTGTCCTTTTATTACGCTTTTCACAATAGTTTCCTTATCTATAGCATAATTTAGGACACCGGCTGAGTCTTTATTTTTACTCCAGAATTCTCTACCATAATTGAGAGCAATTCCTCTGTAGTCGGCACTTGGGAAATCCCATACAGTATAATTCGTATTAGTTCTAAACTTTTCTGCATATTTAGGAGCTAGCCATGCAAGATCCACTTCTCCAGATTCGACAAGCTGAGCCTTTGTTGTTTCATCCTCAACTATTCTGTAATTTACATGCTCTATACTAGGAACCTTACCATAATAGTCAGCATTTTTATCTAAGGAAATTGTATTTGCTCCCGTGTCCCAAGATGAGAATTTGTACTTACCTGTTCCGATAGGCTTTTGATTATACTCTGTTGTGGCAAGGTCTTGCCCTTCATAAACATGCTTAGGCAAAATACCAATAGTAAAATATTCGGGCATTCCATTATCATTCTGTGATAGCTTCATAACCACCGTATTCTTATCAGGTGCAGTTATACTGATTATATCTTCATAATTAGCTTTAAGAGAAGATGAAACAGCATCACTCTTTACCAATTGATCATATGTAAATATTACATCATCGGCTGTAAAAGGTGTTCCGTCGTGCCATTTTACATTTTTTCTTAAGTGAAATGTATATGTATGTGAATCCTTGTCATAATCAAAGCTTTCTGCCAAATCTCCAACCGGCTTTCCTGATTCATCTTCCTTTGTAAGTCCTGAGAATATCATTCTTGTCACTTCATCATAACTATCAAGAAGGGGATTTATTGTGCTTGATGCTTCCCCTGCATAAACTAATGTATTGCCCCTTCCACCTGTATTAGAGCTTTCTCCAGATGAACCTGCATTAGATGTTCCACCACATGCTGCTAAGCTTACTGTTGTAATTGCTGTTCCTGCTAATGCTGTAATTTTAAATAATTTTCTTTTCATAAATATCTCCCTTTATTGTTATTTAAATTGTTTTGAATTATATGTTTTTGTTATATTGTTTTATCTAAGACAAAAAGTTTATATACTTTATATTGCTTTATCTGATTTAGTATACTTTGTTTTTCTGCTATGTCACTTTGATTAAGCTTTGTTTTTGTTATGTCGTTATGATTGAATTTTATTCTTGTTATATTGTTATGGTTGAATTCTATTTTTGTTGTACTGTTATAATTAAATTTTTATTTTTGTTATATTATTGTGGTTGAAGCTTTGTTTTATAAGTTGCTCGGTTTTCTATTTGTTTCTTTTCTAACATAATTTCCTAAATTAGTTATACATAGTAATGTTGCTACTATAAATATTCCCGGGAATACGATAACCCACCATGATCCAGTCAAAAGCGCTTTATTAGCCAGAGAAAGCATACTTCCCCAAGAGATTACATCTATAGGAAGTCCTAATCCCAAAAAACTGAGCGTGGATTCTGTAGTAATACATGTACTTATTGATGAAATAATTACAAACATAGCTGCAGATAGAAAATTTGGTAACAAATGCTTTACCATCACATATAAGAAGCTTCCGCCACAACTCCTTGCATATAATACATATTCACCATTTCTTATCTGCCTTACTTCGCTTCTAACGAGACGAGCCAAACTAAACCATCCAACTATTCCAATAACAACTGACAAGGTAATTACATTATTAGCTTGTAAGCTTGCTGATACTATAAGCGTAAAAAGTATTGTCGGTATACTTCCGCATATCTCAACAGCTCTCATCATTATTGATTCCACATTTTTCCCGGCTGTTCCTGAAATACTTCCATACACTACGCCGATAACAGCAATTATAGCTGCTCCCAACAGTCCTACAACAAGAGAAACTCTGCCCCCGTACCACATCATAGAATATATATCTCTGCCCAAAGAATCTGTTCCAAAAAAGAATTCGCCGTTAGGTGAGCTATCAAGGCTGGCAAGATAAAAACCGTTTGGATCGTGGTTTGCAAATAATCCTGCAAATATACAGCCAAATGCTATAAATGACAGGATTATTATAGATGCAATAGGCTTTCCTTTTAGCTTTGTCCTAAATGTCGCTTTCTTATATTTAGGTATATGCTCTTTATAACCTGCTCCCACAATCCTAAATTCATCATCGATAGGGGCATCCGTAACATTTATTTTTGCATTTTCTACCATTTGTACACCCCTGCAGCTTTCATTCTTGGATCTATTCTTTCATTTACAGTCTGCCCAATAAGGCTTGTAATAAATACAAACATGCCCGTTATTAGAACCGACAACATAAGAAGGTTATAATCATGCAATTTTGCACTTTCAATTGCGAGATTACCTATTCCTGGATAATCAAATATCGACTCAATAATTATTCCGCCTGTCATAATATGCGTTGTTGATATAGCCATAATGCTCACTATTGTAGGTGCTACATTTCTCAAACAATGCTTCCAAATAATTTCATATTTCTTTAGCCCCTTTGACTTTGCCAAAAGAACATAGTCCTTTCTTAATTCGTCAAGAAGCTTATTTCTTATCATATAGGCGTAATACCACAGATGGCTTGCTACCATTACAATTACCGGTAACACAAGATGCCACATTCTGTTTAATATATTGCCCGATTGCCCCATATCATATGCTCCACTACTTGGAAACCACTTTAGATTAATACTAAATACGAGCACTAATATAATGCCAAACCAGAATGTCGGCGTATAATAAAGAGTTGTCCCAGTCTTACTTATTATCCTGTCAATCCAGTTGTCTTCATTAGCCGCACATACAACTGCAAGTAATATTGCAAGTGCGAAAACAATTACATACGCTGTAATTCCAAGTATAAGTGTATTCGGAAGCAACGGAACGACAACATCAAGCACTGGTTTTTTATACTTTAATGATAATCCGAAGTCTCCTGTAAATATTCCACCTACCCACTTAAAATATTGAATAATAATATTCTCATCTAATCCGAGTCTATTTCTTGCAGCTGCTACTTCTTCAGGTGGCATTGAATACAGCTTGTCTCCATAAAAAGAAATCAAAGGATCACCAGGTGCTATTCTTGATAAAATAAAAAGAATAATTGATAATGAAAACATACATATGACAAAAAGCAATATCCTGTTTAAGAGCACTTTCCCTAAGCTCTTTTTAAACACATTTCCATTTAATTGTTGTTTCATGTTGGTACTTCTCCGATAAATGCAGTCCAATGTGGCATATCTGAATCAGACATTTCTTTAGGCATTTCTATAACCTCTACATTTATTAGTCCCGCATCGAGATAAGTTTTAACATAATCTTCTCTTTTGGCATTACTAAGAGGCAGAAACACTTCCCCCTCTTCTTTTTTGTAATACGAAGAACCGTCCGTATCCATTACTCTCATAAATGAAATAATTCTCCCACCTGGACGAACCACTCTTTTCCACTCTTTCAATGCATTTACAGGATCGGTAAGCGTCCAAAGAACTCTTGAATTTACTACCGCATCGAATTCGTTGTCGTAAAACGGCATTTCTTCGCAAAGAGAATATATGAAATCAATATGAAGCCCTCTATTAGATGCCTTTCTCATTCCAATTTCCATCATTTCTCTGGAAATGTCGATTCCTTTTACATCATATCCGTTTTCTGCAAGAATAAGAGCAAGAAAACCAGTTCCAGTGCCTATATCAAGCACCTTTTTAACATCTTCATCCCCTTCTCTTAAGAGTGTCATTAATTCCTTCGACCATAGATTGATATTTTCCATGTTATGTTGTTCATCAAAATATGATGAATATTCATCCCAATACCCTGCTATGGCCTCAATGTCTTTTGAATTAATATTCATACGCCCTCCATTTTTTATTTATTCTTAATAAATTTGCAATCATATAATGCTACTCTCAAATAGTCATTTAATACCTGTATATGGGGATACAGGTAATATATATGAATAATATTAACTATCCTTGAATGTAAACTTTAAATAATTAATGTAATACGCCTTGTTTCTTGCTGTCATCTGATTTATTCTCACTACCAATTCAACTTATTTTGAATTGAAATTAGAGATTTTGGTTTAGTGATAAATGGATTGGAGTTTAAGCTTCCAATTCACCTTATTCAACTTCTTTTGAAGTAATAAACGCAGTTTTTTACAATACGCTTATTTCAGGATGTATATCATAAATGCTCATTGTAAAATAGATATCATAAGATACACATTACAAAACATATATTGCAAATCACATATAACAAGATGCTTTTTGCAAATGCATATTACTAAGCTAATATCGCAACCTACATGGCACATATACACATTCAGAAAATAAAAAATGTCAAATATTACGAAAACCATTCGTAATATTTGACATTTATCATTCGTTAATATGTAATTTATAAATCAGCCGAAGAATCTCTTAATCTCGATTTCGGCATTTTCAACGGAATCGGAACCGTGGATAATGTTCTGACCTGTTGAATTGGCAAAGTCACCTCTGATTGTACCTGCTGCAGCCTCTTCAAATTTTGTTGCGCCCATGATAATTCTTGCGCCTGCTACTGCGTTTTCTCCCTCGACAATCATTCCGAAAACAGGACCTGATGTCATATACTCAACAATTTCAGGGAAGAAAGGCTTATCTGCAATGTGCGCATAGTGTTCACGAAGGATAGCCTCATCAAGGTTCATCATCTTTGCATCTGTGATTTTATATCCTTTACGCTCGATACGCGCAATAACCTCACCCATAAGTCCTCTCTTAATGCAATCAGGTTTAAGCATAAGATATGTTCTTTCTACTGCCATGTTAATTCTCCTTAAACTATATGTATTTTAATACGCTCATTCTATTATATAATCGTCTTCAATTTCAACCTTTTTATAAAATGATAAATTAAAATTGTATCATTGACCACAAGGCGCTTAACGGAAACACAAGAATCATAGCCGGTATCATGTCAGCCACCGGAAACATTTTTAAATTCATAATTCTGAATCCGTTGGCAACCATTAAAATTCCGCTTACGGATCTGAAGTCGTTAAGCATATCCGGAGTTGTAATCGGGAAGATAATCTTAGCGAGATAAAATATTATTATAAAAATAATAAACTGCGGTATGGATATATATTTAACTATGGCTCCGTATGCACACGTAAATATAATTACGGAAAAGAAATCCAGTATTGATTTGGAAAATAATATACTGTTATCACCGTTCATTCCGGAGATGATCGATCCGTAAATACCCGTTCCGCTTGCGCAAAAAAGAACAATTACAGTGACCAAACCGTTTTTTCTGACCTTTTCTTCGTCAGCAGTTAACTCTTCTTTTTTCATCGGTATGATCTTCGTAATTATCTGTTCCAGTTTGGCCGCACCTTTTTCTATCATTCTGTTGAAATGAATCATGCTTCCTATTACGGTTCCCACGAGTATCGAGAGGATTACCGCCGGCATGTTTTTCATAAGTATGACCGTTGTTATGCCCATGGCCATGGAACATAATCCGAATATCATTATGAGCTTCTCTTTAATGCTCTCGCTTAGCCTGTTACCGGCAACCTCTCCTATCAGTCCTCCTCCGAATATTACTATTGAATTTACGATTATGCCTATAGGCATTAGAAACACCTTCTCACTGTATATTTTATTTTTGAGAGGTATTGTATCACAAAATTTAAATCTATGTTAAGTTAAAGTTTACTTATATCGTCTGTTCTGTTATCTCTCCTGTATTCATAATCATCCGGATATACGGAATATTCGCTTTCCGTTTCGTCTGATACATTGTTATCTTTATCCTTATCATACTTATTATCGTCTTCCGACTTTGTATCTTTGTTTTTCTGTTCCTGTTCAAACTGTTCTTTACGCTCTTTAATTACTTTTTCCACGGCTTCCCTTCTCTCCTTTTTCTGCATCTCCTCAAACAGCTTCTTTTCGCTGTCTACCCTGTTCTTCATCCTTATGTATGTCTGGAAGGCAAACATTCCTATTAATGCGATTACCACAACCAGTACAATGATTTGAGTATTGTTCATTTTTTCACCGCCTTCCCCGTTTAATTAAATTTAATTAAATAATTTTGTCACTATTCTATATTTTTTAAAGTTAAATATCAAATCACACTTGTAACTTTTTGTGTGAGTAAATATTTTCAGTCTTATACTTAACCGAAAACCCGTCTCTCCGTTTATTCGCTTATCGTAAATAACCCTTTGTATAAAAATATGTTAATGATTTCACTGAAAAACATATTGTTCCTTTCTATAAAATATATGTCAACAATTTCACTGAGACATATTATCTGTTGCTCTCAAAAAACCTGTCATCCGGTTGCTCCGAAAATATTTTCTTGAAATATAAATACATATATTGTTACAATGAAAATTCTATTTTTTCTTTAAATGCACTTTTTGCATATGTTATAATTGCCTTGTAAAATATGTATCAGTGTTCATTTAATAACATTTACACACAATTATTAATTTAAAAAGGAGGTAGTGTATGGACTTTTTGGTCGTACTGCTGATCATGGTATTTGCCGTGGTACTTGCCGATATCCTTGCCGAATTCGTGCCGGCAATCGCAAGCCCGTTAATAAAAATCGGCATCGGCATTGCTATTTCATTTCTTCCGTTAGCGGCTCACTTCCATATATCTCATGAATATTTTCATTTAATATTCATAGCACCGCTTGTATACTACGGCGGTATGGAAATAAGCCGTAAGGATCTGTGGAAAATGAAGGGTTCCATTGCCAATATGGCTGTTGTTCTCTTATTAATCACAGGATTTATTACCGGACTCGTTCTTAAGAGTCTTATTCCTCAGATTACGGTCGTGGCCGCCATAACCCTTATGTCCGCTCTCGGATCAACAGACCACATCGCCGTTGATAATGTGGAAAAACACAGCAGCGTTCCTCACAGACTGATGGAGCTTCTGAAAAATGAATCTGTTTTTGCGGAAGTAACCTCTGTTATTTTCCTTCAGACATGCATCAATGTAATGGGAGGCGAAGGCGCTCATTTAGACCATGCAGTGCTTGAATTCCTTATCGAACTCGGAGGCGGTCTGTTAGTCGGAGCCATCCTCGGCATCGGAAAGTTTTTACTTGTCCGTTTTCTGTATACGCAGGGCATTAAGAAGACGCCGCTCCATACACTTATCGGCGTTGTATTCCCGTTCTTTGCTTATATAATTGCCGACCACTTCCATGTAAGCGGCGTTGTTGCCATATTCCTTGCGGGAATTATTTCCACATTCGAATATGATGAAAAAGTCGGAGAGGCAATCAGACTTGACAGCGGTGCTAAGAATGTGTGGAGTTTCCTGTCATTTACCCTTGACGGACTCATTTTTGTATACTTGGGAATGCAGATTCCTCACACTCTTGAGGCTCTTATATTTAACCATATGGAAATGGATCACTGGTGGGCTCTTTGGATTATACTTATCGTATCCGGAGTTATCCTCCTTATTCGTTTCTTATGGTCGTTACTTACGCTTCCTAAATATGTATACGCGGAACAGCATCCTATTTCCAAAGTACGAGCTTCTCTGCTTTTTGCCATGTCCGGAGCCAGAGGTGCAATTACCTGGGCCGCAATCGGAGGTATACCTGCGGTGTTGGCAAACGGAACCGAATTCCCTCTGCTTGACGAAATAAGCGTAATAGCAATGGGTGTTATAATCGTTTCCCTCGCCGTGTCGTATATATTCCTTCCTATTATCGCCCCTGTTGAAAATAAATCTCTTTCTCCTAAGCAAATGGATGAAGTGAGAGTTAACATTTTCCTTCAGGTTGCAGACAGTCTCGACGCAGAAGCAACCCCTCAGACAAGAGCCGAAACCAATATTGTCGCTTTCAGGTACAGAGACTGGGCAGACGATATACAGATGACTCTCCTAGGCAATAAAGAAACGGCAAAGGAGCTTGACAAGGTTCATAACAAAATCGTCGAATGGCAGAAGGAAAATATCAAACAGCTTAAATACAATAATGTAATCGACATTGAAGGCGTTGATCATTTTAACAGATTAATAGACGATCAAAATCCTAATCACAAACGCCACAGCGTAACGTCGATTGCAATCAGCAACTTCTTCAGTAAGCTGAAGGCAAGAAAGATTGCCAACTCGGGAGAATTCAGAAACAATAAGGATACATTTATTACGGTTACGAAATCCAATACCGAATATGTTCTCTCTAAACTTGAAGATGAATATAAGGCTAATCCTGATTCAGAGGCTCTCGAATTGTACATACAAAAGTATCAGTTTAATTTGAGCCGGCTTAACTACTATATTGAATTGGATGATCCTAAGAATATCGATGAATCCGATTTGAGAAGAGTTGAAAGAAGAGCTCTGGAAATTGAAAATACCATAATTCAGGAAGAATTCGAAAACGGAACTTTACCTTATGAGGACGCTAAGAAACTTAAGACGAATGTTGCATATGCGAATCTTGAACTTAACGGTTCCCTTCACTGAATTTAAATATTAAACGGTAAAAAAAATGACCTCGGGTTACCCCCGAGGTCATTTTTTACGGACTCTGCTTCACTTTACTTACTTAGCAAAAAGCCTCTTTTCATTTTTTGACTTTTAAACTTGCTTCAAAAAGCCCGCCTTTACTTTTTACGTTTTTTAAATAATCCGAAAACGGTTCTTATGTCATCCGCGGTGTTTGACGCTATTGTATAATCGTCATACACGCCTTCTTCAATCATTCTCTCGCGGTTTTTCGCAATAAGCTCACCTTCCGCATGAATCCTTGCCGTATCTGCAGCATCACCTACAATGTCTGAAATTATCTCTTCTTTGTTGTCTTTTAACATCTGCCTGAATGTTGCCTTTGAGAAATCCTTTTCCTCCTTGGTCATCTTATGAGTCTTTTGCGGAAATCTTCCGACCATGGAATTAAAACGGTCACTCAAGCCTTCAGAAGCAAATCTGTTTTCAAATTCACTGTAGTCACCGCATCTCTCTCCAAGTGCGGTTATGTCATTAACAAATTTTTCAAATTCATCCCTGTTATCCGGGGTAATATCCAGATAATTAACAATGAAATCAACTTTGCTGTCAACGCAAATTTTCACATCATCTTTCATGCGGATCTCCTTTTATACTTTTATAAAAGAATATATATTACAATAATATTATATAATATACATCCGCTTTGACATATCCTCACAAAGTACTATTAATTAACTTATTTCCTGCTGATGTTTGAAAATGACAACTCCGTTATTCCCGAAGGCGGTCTCTTTGTGAATGCCGAAACTATCGGAACTATTATAAAGCCTGCCAGCATACAGAACGCACCTGCATTAATAGGCGAACGGAGAATAACCGGAAATATATGAGCACCTGTTAAATTGCCCACAAAGTTAATCACCATGAATGCAACAGCAAATATAAAGTTTACCCAACATGCCGCTTTGGTTGTTCCCTTCCAAAACAGCGAATACAGAAACGGCGCAAGAAATGCTCCCGCCAACGCTCCCCATGAAATACCCATAAGCTGAGCTATAAACGTAACGTTGGATTTATATTGGATTATTGCAATAATAACCGATATAGCAATAAATACTACAATAAGCACCCTCATAAGAAATACCTGAGACTTGTCTGACATTTTCTTTTTACCCGCTTCACTTATAAGGTCAATGGTAATTGTCGAACTGCTTGTAAGAACAAGGCTCGATAATGTTGACATGGAAGCCGAAAGAACCAATATCACAACTATTCCTATAAGAATATCCGGCAGACCCGAAAGCATTGTCGGAATAATGGAGTCGTATCCGCCTGATGATATATTTATCTGATCCGAAAACAGCCTTCCGAATCCTCCGAGGAAGTAACATCCTCCGGCAACAACCAATGCAAATATTGTGGAAATCACGGTTCCCTTTTTGATGGCGTCATCATCTTTAATGGCATAGAATTTCTGAACCATTTGAGGAAGTCCCCACGTACCCAGCGATGTAAGCAGTACAACTCCCAGAAGTCCTATCGGATCCGGTCCGAATATACTTGCGAAGGCACCCGGTTCTGCGCCCACGGAAGGATCGCTGATTTTTGCCATTTCGGCAAATGCCGCCGCAAATCCGCCCTTTCCGTTTACTACGGCTATTATTACCGCCACGATTCCTCCAAGCATTACCAGTCCCTGAATAAAATCATTTATTGCGGTAGCCATATATCCTCCGGCGATTACATAGATGCCCGTAAGTACGGCCATTATAATTACACATACCGTATAGTCGATGTTAAACGCCATACCGAAGAGCCTTGACAGCCCGTTATACAGTGATGCGGTATATGGAATCAGGAAAACAAACGTGATTATCGAAGCACCGATTTTAAGCGATTTAGAGCCGAATCGTTTGCCGAAGAAATCCGGCATTGTCGATGAATTCAGCGTATGCGACATTATTCTTGTTCTTTTTCCCAAAATAATCCATGCCAGAAGAGAACCTATAACGGCGTTGCCTATACCGGCCCATGTGGATGCCAAGCCGTATTTCCATCCGAACTGTCCTGCATATCCGACAAATACAACGGCACTGAAATAGCTCGTTCCATATGCAAATGCCGTAAGCCACGGACCTACTTTACGACCTCCTAGAACAAATCCGTCAACATTTTGCGCCTCTTTGCGGCAATAGAATCCCACGCCTAACATAACCGCAAAAAATACAACGAGCATAATAATTTTAATAGCCATATATTAAATCCTTTTCTGTTACAACTCACCGGCGTCTTCCTGAGTAAGAAGTTCAACGCCTTTAGATCTCAAAGCAGCCTCGGCGGCCGAATTATCCGCAACCTTAAGAATAATATGGGCAGTATCCATTGCCCTTCCGCCCAAAAATGCATATAAATAGTCAACATCCATTCCCGCATTGTTAAGAATGTTGATTGCATTGTTAAGGCTTCCCGGTCTGTCTCCGATGGTTATTGCAACGACAGGTGTGAGTTTACATACATATCCCTCTTCTTTAAGTATGTTCGCCGCACTGTAGACCTCTTCGACTATCATTCTTACAATACCGAACTCACTTGTTTCCGCCACGTTCATGGCCTGAATATTAACGTTATTTTCAGCGAGCACGGAAGTAAGGTTGGCAAGAGATCCTGATTTATTCTCTAAGAATACAGAGATTTGCATTATACTCATTGTTTATTCCTCCGTTAATTATAATTTTCTGTTATCTATTATTCTTACGGCCTTTCCTTCGGATCTGATGATGGATTTAGGCGCAACAAGGGTAACCGCCGCCTTTATACCCAACATTGAATGAAGTTCATCCGACAACTCTTTCTGCATATGAGTTATTTCGCCTAAATTATCGGTAAATATATCCGGCGTCATTTCAACATGTACGTCCAAAGTATCCGTATTATTCTCTCTGTCGACTATAATCTGATAGTTTGCCGCATAACCGTTATTAATAAGAACCGTTTCAATCTGAGTCGGAAATACGTTAACGCCGCGTATTATCAGCATATCATCCGTTCTTCCGAGAGGTTTTGTCATTCTTACGTGCGTTCTTCCGCATGAACATTTTTCTCTCGACAACACACAAATGTCTCTTGTTCTGTATCTTATGAGCGGAAATGCTTTTTTGGAGATTGAAGTAAACACCAACTCGCCCTTTTCGCCTTCCGGAAGAACTTCGCCGGTATCAGGATCTATTATTTCCGCAATAAAATGATCTTCATTAATATGCATCCCGTTCTGTTCTTCACATTCAAATGCAACTCCCGGACCCGACAGTTCCGTAAGACCGTATATGTCATATGCCTTAATTCCCAGAGTCTGTTCAATGTCATGTCTCATTTCCTCTGACCACGCTTCGGCGCCGAATATTCCGGCTTTTAAAGGTATGTCGTCGGGTCCGAGTCCCATTTCCTTCATTGATTCTCCGAGATATGCCGCATATGAAGGAGTACAACATAAAATAGTTGCCTTAAGATCTCTGATAAACATAATCTGTCTTTGAGTATTGCCGGAGGAAGCCGGAATCGTAAGGCAGCCCACCTTGTGGCTTCCCCCGTGAAGGCCTGCTCCTCCGGTAAATAATCCGTATCCGTATGCCACCTGACATACATCTTCATCCGTTCCTCCCGCCGCAACTATGGCTCTGGCGCAGCAGTCTTCCCATAAGTCGATATCATCCTGAGTATAGTATGCAATTACTCTTTTTCCGGTAGTTCCGGATGTGGAATGTATTCTTACGCAATCTTTTGTAGGAACCGCTAAAAGACCGTCAGGATAGTTATCTCTGAGAAAACTTTTTTCGGTGAACGGAAGCTTGCTTAAGTCGTCAACTGACTTAATGTCTTCCGGCGTTATACCGGCTTCCTCCATTTTAATCCTGTAAGGTTTGACATTTTCCCAAACATGTCTTACCTGCTCTACCAGTCTTCTGCTTTGAATATCACGTATTACTTCTCTTTCAGCGCATTCTATGTCTTTTTGGTAATAATTACCCATCATAATCTCCTATTGATAACAATGTTTTAAAATTTATTATGCGTTCTCTCCTAACTCAAACGCCTTCTTGTTCAATTCGACAAACTTTGCCGGAACCACCTGTTCAATGGCTTCTATCCAATCTTCCTTAGGAAAATCAAAATAGTGTGACAGTCTTCCGATAAGGACTATGTTGGCAGCTTTTGCATTGCCTGCCTTCAGCGCAAGCGATAAGCTGTCTATGGCATCTATTGATATACCGTCTTCTTCAACTCTTTTGGCAATATTCTCCGGATACTTTGCCGCTCCCGTAATAACAGGCATTGGATCTATTTCCTGATTACTTGTAATTATTTTACCGTTCGGTTTCAAATAATCCGCATATCTTGCGGCTTCAAGCATTTCAAACGATACTATATAGTCCGCTTCGCCCTTATCCACAACGGGAGAGCCAACTGAATCTCCGTATCGCACATAAGTAACCACGCTTCCGCCTCTTTGACTCATTCCGTGAACCTCGGATACTTTTACGTCATATCCTTTGTTCATAAATAATCTTCCCAGAAGTTTACTCGCAAGAAGGGAACCCTGTCCCCCTACTCCCACGATCATTATATTTTTAGTTTCCATTGAATTACTCCTCTCCCGGGTGCTCGAAAGCGCCGAAACCACACATTTGAACACATAAGTCACATCCGCTGCCCACACAAAGCGTTTCGTCCACGACAACCTTGCCGTCCTTCATTGCAAGAGCCGGACATCCGATTTTCATGCAGGCGCTACAGCCGGTACACTTATCCGGATTAACTCTGAGAGGCGGCAATTTCTTAACGGATTTTAACAATACGCAAGGTCTTCTTGTAATAATTACAGAAGGCTCTTCAGCCGCAAGTTCTTCCTTAACAACGGCATTGCATGCTTTAAGATCCAAAGGATCAACTACTCTTACTCTTCTTATACCCATTGCTTTCACAAGAGCTTCAAGATCTATCTTGCCCGCAGGGTCTCCCTTAATGTCATATCCTGTTGTAGGATTCTCCTGCTGACCTGTCATACCCGTGGTTGAATTGTCGAGAATAATAATTGTGGCATTTGACTGATTATATGCTATCTCCGCAAGGCCTGTCATACCTGAATGTATAAATGTTGAGTCGCCGATTACTCCGACTACATTTTTCGGAGCATCTTTGCCCAACGCCTTTAAGAATCCGTGAGTTGCGCTTACCGACGCTCCCATACAAAGAGTCATGTCCATTGCCGCAAGAGGTTCTGCTGCAGCAAGCGTATAACAGCCTATATCTCCTATAACGATACATTTATTTTTCTTCAATGTATAGAAGATACCTCTGTGAGGACATCCCGGACACATAATAGGAGGTCTTACCGGAGTCTCAAAATCAATCTTTGAATTCTCATCTATATCCTGACCCGCAAGGACCTTAGCTATCAGGTTCTGAGAATATTCTCCCACAATAGGAAGAATATCCTTGCCATGCACGTTGATCCCCAGTGATTTGCAATGTTCTTCCACGATAGGATCCATTTCCTCAACAACCGTTATATCATCCAAATCCTTGGCAAATTCCTTTATAAGCTCATCAGGGAATGGATATGGCATTCCGAGTTTAAGAATTGAAACCGAATCACCGAATACTTCCTTTATGTATTGATAAGAGGTCGAACCCGTAATAAATCCTCTTCTGCTTTCGGCGTCCGTTCCCTTTTCGATACGGTTAATTCCGCTTGTATTTCCCCAATCGCTGAGCTTTTTAACTCTTTCTTCCACAAACGGATGACGAATCTTGGCGTTGGCAGGTACCATTACGTACTTTGCGGGATCCTTCACATAAGGAATGGTTTCCCTTTCTTCTCTTTCGCCCGTTTCAACAACGGACTGTGAATGAGAAATCCTTGTACACATCTTTACGATTACCGGAGTATCGAATCTCTCTGAAATGTCAAATGCAATTTTAACAAACTCAAGAGTTTCCTGAGAGTTGGAAGGCTCCAACACCGGAACCTTACTTGCAATCGCATGATGTCTCGTATCCTGTTCATTCTGAGAAGAATGCATTCCCGGATCGTCGGCAACACCTACAACAAGTCCTCCTCTTACTCCCGTATATGACATTGTATAAAGCGGATCCGCGGCAACATTTAAACCTACATGCTTCATGCCGCAAAACGCTCTCTTACCCGCAAGAGACGCTCCGAACGCCGCTTCCATGGCAACCTTCTCATTTGGTGCCCACTCGCAATATATCTCATCGTATTTAGCGGCCTCTTCCGTTATCTCCGTACTCGGCGTACCGGGATAACTTGATGCAAATGTACATCCGGCTTCGTATAACCCTCTGGCAAACGCCTTATTACCAAGCATTAATTCTTTCATAACTGCCCCCTTGGTCTCATATATAATCAACGGATAAAAATCGTGGTTAAAATAATATCAACAATCTTTTATTCGCTGACATTAATCTAAAACTGTAAAACTGATTGATTTTATTTTTATAAATTTTATATGTATATTATAAAAATTCATAGATTAGATTATACATTTTGTATAGGTAATTAGGCAATACTAAGAAGTTTTTATATTGAACTTAATGTATAAAGCCTGTACAATTATTAAATATATTCGCTTATAAGCATTAATTGACATTTATAATATTAAAGGGGGCTTATTATGCCTATCACAGATCTACTTACGAGAAACGCAAAGGAATATCCTCACGAAACCGCTCTTGTTGAAATCAACCCGGAAGTAAGTGAGCCTTCGAGAGTTACATGGAATGAATATGAGCTTGTACAGCCGACTTCCGATGTTCCTTACAGAAGAGAGATATCCTGGTCCGTATTTGATGAAAAATCCAACAGATGCGCCAATCTGCTTCTTAACCGCGGTATCAGGAAGGGACAGAAAGTCGGTATTCTTCTCATGAACTGCCTTGAATGGCTCCCCATATACTTCGGTATACTCAAATGCGGAGCCATTGCCGTTCCTTTAAATTTCAGATATACATCAAACGAAATCGACTATTGCGTAAAACTCGCCGATATAGATGTTTTATTCTTCGGTCCGGAGTTTATAGGACGTATGGAAGCCATAGCAAATGATTTAAGCAAAGAAACTTTATTATTCTATGTGGGCAGTCCCGCTCCTTCATTTGCCGAAGATTATTTCCACTGGGTAGCCAATTTCAGCAGCATAGCTCCCAAAATAAAAATAAACGACGAAGATAATGCCGCAATATATTTCTCTTCCGGCACGACCGGATTTCCGAAGGCCATTCTTCTCAATCACAAAGCCCTTATGCAGTCTGCGGAAATGGAGGCCATTCACCATGAAATAACTCATGATGACGTATTCTTATGTATACCTCCCCTATACCACACTGGTGCAAAAATGCATTGGTTCGGTTCACTTTATACAGGCGGAAAGGCAGTATTGTTAAAGGGCAACAAACCAAAAAATATATTTGATGCCGTATCGGCGGAACACTGTACCATAGTATGGCTGCTGGTTCCGTGGGCCCAGGATATTCTTGCTGCAATAGAGAACGGAACAATAAAGCTTTCAGATTATGATCTTGATCAGTGGAGACTTATGCACATAGGAGCCCAGCCGGTTCCTCCGAGTCTTATTAAACGTTGGAAAAGCTACTTTCCTAATCATAAGTATGATACCAACTACGGTCTTTCCGAATCAACGGGTCCGGGATGTGTGCATCTCGGCGTTGAAAACATCCACAAGGTCGGAGCCATAGGTCTTCCCGGTCACGGATGGCAGGTAAAGATTGTTGATGATAACGGCAACGAAGTTAAAAACGGCGAAGTGGGAGAACTTTGCGTAAAAGGCGACGGTGTCATGGTGGAATATTACAAGAATCCCAAAGCCACTGCCGAATCAATAAAGGACGGATGGCTGTATACGGGAGATATGGCCCGTCAGGATGAAGATAATTTCATTTATCTTGTAGACAGAAAAAAGGATGTCGTAATATCAGGCGGAGAAAATATTTATCCGGTTCAGATTGAAAACTTTCTCTCATCCCATCCGGATATATTGGATGTTGCCGTAATAGGAACTCCCGATGAACGATTGGGTGAAATTACAACTGCCGTTATAAAATTAAAGGAAGGCAGAACATGTACAAAAGAAGATATTGATAAGTTCTGTGAGGATCTCCCGAGATATAAAAGGCCCCGTAACATTATATTTGCGGATGTTCCGCGTAATCCGACAGGTAAGATTGCAAAGAACGTTTTAAGAGAGAGATATGCCGGCGCAAGACTGGTGGAAAAGCAGAGCGAAGGATAAATAAATCGGTAACATATATGCTTGCCGCCCTTTTCCGTTTACATAATGTTACATAAAAAAATACCCTTTCGGCCGGGTCACCATCCGGCGGAAAGGGTATTTTTTATGTATATTTTTATCTTATTATATTAACTTAAATAAATCTCACGGCAGTTCCGTATGCGATAACTTCGGCAGCTCCCTGAACAACGGAAGAAGTTCCGAATCTTACGTTTACAACAGCGTCTGCCCCGAGACGCTGTGCATCTTCAACCATTCTCTGCACGGCCGTATTTCTGGCTTCGTTCATCATCTCGGTATAACCTTTTATCTCTCCGCCCACAAGTCCTTTAAAGCTTGCCGCAAAGTCTCTTCCGATATTTTTACTTTGAACCATGGCCCCCTGTACAAGTCCCATGGTTTCCAGGTTCTTTCCTGAGATATAATCTGTATTAACTACTATCATAACTTATCTCCTTATAAATATTTATACTGATTATTTTAACATACTGAGATAAATGTATATATGTGTGTTACGTAAAAACGCAATCAATTACCTTAACAGATAAATAAAGTATCCCGCATATCCCGCAAGGAATATAATTCCCGCATATCTTCTGAGTCCTTTACTTATAAGACAGAACACCCATAAAAGTACACTTGCGCCGATGCTTATTATTGTGTCCGTAATAAACGCCGAATCGAACGGAACGGTCGTTATAAGTCCCGATATTCCAACGATAAATAATATATTAAATATATTACTTCCCACGATATTACCTATGGCAATATCGGCATTTCCTTTTTTAGCCGCCGTTACGGATGTGAACAGTTCCGGAAGAGATGTTCCCAACGCAACTACCGTAAGGCCTATAAATCTTTCGCTGGCTCCGAAAAACTTCGCAATCTCCGTTGCCGCATTAACCGTAATCTGACTTCCGAATACTATAATAACAACGCCTACAGCCGTAAGCAGAATCAATAAAGGAATTTTCTTGGGCTTCCTGTGATGCTCTTCTTCTGCGCTGTTCTCTCCGCTGCTTATTCCCGATTTCGCCTGTCTGAAAAGATATATCATATATACGGCAAATAAACCTATAAGTATAAGAGCATCAATGAATGTAATATTTCCGTCCAGTCCCAACAATAAAAGAACCACGCTGATGGCTATCATAAACGGAATCTCAACTTTAATCGTTCCCCTCGCAACGGCTATCGGAACCATGGTTGCGGTAATACCCAGTATAATAAGTATATTTAGAATGTTACTTCCCACAATGTTACCTATTGTAATATCGGCGTTGCCTGCCAATGACGACGATATACTGACGGCCGCTTCGGGAGCGCTTGTTCCCATTGCGACTATTGTAAGACCTATTACGATTTGAGGAATTCCGAACCTGGTCGCAATACCGGCAGCACCGCTTACGAACCAGTCGGCTCCCTTGATAAGCATGGCAAAACCGAGTGCCAGCAACAAAAATTGAACAAAAATCATATTTTACACCTTTCTAAAAAACGAGACCTTCACATAATTTCAGTCGGATTATCTTATTAATAACCATAACCGAAATTATGTAAAAGTCTCGCTAATTATTTATTGACCGGGCTGTACGCCGCGTTGACGATCATATAAACATAAACCATCGGTTTATGCAAGCTACTCCCTCTTACAAGGTCATATTTATTTTTCTTTTATAAATTATAATATTTATAATTATATGTCAATGTTAAATATTATATATAACGTTGTTAATTTGTATATTTTTGCAAACATTTTTCCCTTTAATTTACTTAAGGATTTTTTCCATGGACGTAAACTGCGGAACCATTCCGAAGTTCTTATAAAATTCCAAAGCGCCCGGGTTTAATTCCCACACATGAAGCTCAATATTATAACATCCGCAATTCCTTGCATAATCCTCGGCATACTTCATAAGAGCCTTGCCGACACCCATTCTTCTTGCTTCCGCATCAACACACACGTCGTCATAATAAGCATATTTTCTGTCAGCCATTTTATGATCGTTCTTATATTCGCCAATCTGCAGAAATACATAACCCAGGAGTTTTCCTCCCTTTTCGTCTTCATTCTGAGCAACAAATACAGGCATATCTTCATTTAATAATATTTTTTCAATATTTTCATCCGTATATTTTGTTATGGAGCTTTTAAATATATCCGGTCTTTTTTCCGAATGCAAATCATTTGTCTGATGGAGCAATCTCAATAATTCAGGGATATCTTCCCTTACCGCTTTTCTTATAATCATAACTGTACCTTTTAAATTTATTTTGTAAATGTTTCTGTTTAACGGATGATTTTCGTTCCCGTCCTGCCCTCTATGGCATTTTTCGCATCACTGAGCGCACATATATATGCCGTACCGTTGTCCACGCTTGTTACAAAATCCATACATGCCGTAACCTTAGGAAGCATGCTTCCCTTGGCAAACTGTTCTTCCTGTATATATTTCAATGCATCATCAACGGTAATACAATCCAATTTCTCTTCGTTCTCTTTTCCGTAATTCAGGCATACCTTATCGACCGCCGTAAGAATCATAAGAACGTCCGCATTCAGTTCCTTTGCAAGAAGCGCCGCTGATTTATCCTTATCAATAACCGCCATTACACCCTTCGGGCCCTTTTTAGTTCTTATTATGGGTATTCCGCCGCCGCCGACTGTTATTACTATATTTCCCATATCACTCAGCTGTTTTACGGTCTCAATTTCCACAATCTCCTTCGGAGCAGGAGAAGCCACAACTCTTCTGTACCCGCGTCCTGCATCTTCAACGTATATGGCGCCGTGAGAAGCTGCCAAATCGTCAGCCTCTTCCTTCGTATAAAATCTCCCTATCGGTTTTGTGGGATTATTAAATGCTTCATCCTTTTCATCAACAATAACCTGCGTAATTATTGTCGAAACATTTTTATTGATATTTCTTAATTCAAGTTCATGTCCGATTGCCTGCTGCAGATGATAACCTATATATCCCTGGGACATGGCTCCGCACTCGGGATACGGCATCATGGGAATCTTTTCATCCTCTGACGAGGCAAGCTCCATTGCCAAATGGATCATTCCGACCTGAGGTCCGTTACCGTGAACTATAATCACCTCATTCCCCTGTTCAACAATATCAACTATTGCTCTGGAAGTGTCTTTAACAAGTTCTAACTGCTTGGTAGGAGTGTTACCGAGAGCATTCCCTCCGAGCGCCAATACAATTCTGCTCACTGCTGTTTCCTTTCATTTGCCCTATTACATATATTCATATTCCCATACGGTACTTTTTAAGCATACTTAGTTTATACTCAGATTATATATTTCCGCAAGTCTTAGAATTGTATTATTATTAAACCATAATTACAACACTTAACTTTATGACGAATTGCTATTGAAGCATCGCTAAATAACCGCGCCTACAATAATACGGCCTTATTACGGTATCCAGCCGTTCTTTTTACATCTTCCGTAATCCCATGCTTTTTTCCACCGCATGTTTTCAGGATGAGTATTGTCATCGGCAATCTTATAACTCCAATATATGTCTCCGGCGGAAACGTCCCACGCATCCTTTTGAAGTCTGTAAATCTGTCTGTATCTCTTTCTCTTTTCTTTATTCACAAGCCTTCTTACGGATTCATTTTTCTCGTATTCGCGTATAAATTCTCTTTCATTATAATTCGTGCCGAGAATTCGATTGACCTTTTCTCTGCAAAAATATACCGCGTCGTTGGCATATGACACACTTATACTCCACTCTCCTATAATTATCGGTATGTGCATGGACGCCGCTTTTATCCTTAATTTTTCCGCAGCAATATAAATCCTGTGATAAGTCATTGAATTATACGGAACAATTCCGGAAGTCGACTGCATATAATCCCCGTTCAATTTATTTTTGTCATATTTATTCACTGTTCTAAACGGATTTATCTTATTTATAACCGACAAAAATTTCTTATTGTGAAAAGGTATAAAGCTTTCCATTGCGGACAGGTAAAAGTGTGCATCCAAATAGACGTTTTTCATATTGTTGCGTGCAAAAAAATCTCTCCATGCATCAAATCTGAATCCGTCATGAAATATTACCGCTTTGTTTACGGGCATATACTCTCTTACGGCCCTGTATGCCTTTATATAAAACCTTTTTAAAAACGAAATCGGTATTCCGGATGATCCGTATGATTCCTTCTTATCTTTTGCACCGTTTTTTGTCGGTGAAGTGGCGAATGCAAGTTTACCGATAGGTTCATTCAGCACCTCAATGCCGAAAAGAGCCTTTCTTCTGCCGTATCTCTCGGCAAGCCTTTTTAAAACGGATATTACAAATGATACTTCCTTCGGATTTTTATGAAACTTACATACTCCTACTATTCCTCCGTTATCGTATCCGTTTTGACCGAGCGGAGCCGTATGTAGGTCTATAATAATTTTCAGACCGTATTTTTCCCCCAGATCAAACGCTTTATCCAGATACTCAACACAGCCGATAAAAGGTTTCCTGTCACCGAATATAAAATACGGAACGGGTATTCTTACGGTATTTAAACCGTATTCACCGCTTATTTTTTTAAAATCCCTCTCTGTAATAAAAGTATCTCTGTGCTTTCTTAACCTTTCTTCCAGTTCATCCCGATCCAATTCTCTCGCAAGCCATGTTTCATCCTGTGCGTATGTATTATTGAAGGGAGCTTCATCCATCCACTTCTCAAGAACAAGCCAGTTGCCGAGATTAACCCCTCTTATTTTTTTAATTTGCTTCATATGCTTCACCGCCCCGGTATTATTTAAAAAACAATTGCAATTATCACCCGATTTGATGTTTATCGTCTTTATCGGTCAAACCGACAAAGACGATATATCTGTTTCATCGGATATTTTTTAATACAGCATCAATTATATATTTAATATCACAATTTAAAAGTCCCGTTATGTATTTGAATGATTCAAAATAAAACAAAAACAGCCGTAAGACTGACGTACTCCATACGAAGATACGCGACTTACAGCTGTTTGAAGTGTATTTTCTTTTAATTAATTATAACTGTGCCGGTAATTAAGCTTCTGTTTTCCAAAGTCCGTGAAGGTTGCAATATGCATATGCCTCTAAAACTTCATCTCCGCAGCAAAGTGCAAAACAAGCCTTAGGTTCCTGACCCGGTTTAAGAACTACTCTCTGGTTGCCGTGCTTTGTTACAAGAACAATCCATTCGATATAATGCTCTTCTTCCATTGGATGAAGCACTGATCCTACGGTAACCGTAACCTTATCTCCCTCAACTTCAATAACAGGTAAATGTTTCTCTGCAGAAGCCTCAACCGTATTAGGAACCAACTCCTTCATAGGTTCGCCGCAACATACAAGAGGACCGCCCTCCTTAACTTCTGCCATGATTCTGCCGCAATGCTCGCATACATAAAACTTCATAATGTTTACCCCCTTACCGTTAAATCCTACATGTGTCATACATATGACCTATTCACTCTTATGTCTAAAAAAGCCTACTTCAGATTACGATTCCATAAGTCATATATACATATAATTATAACAATGTTGTGTATAAATATATAGTTCTTTTCTTAATTTACATCATGATAATACAATAATAATTACTGTTATTCCATACACAATATTTTATTTATGTATACTATATTGTATAAGGCTATATTTTGTCACATATAAATTCGTAAGTATACCGCATAGTTTCTCATATACTGTTTTAAGAGTTTTAACACTGCCGTAAATCAGATATACTTACATATTCTCCATATATTATCTGCATTTTAACGTTGCTCCGTAATCCGGCACCTACTATCTCAGCATTATGATAAGCCGTAATAATATCTTAAATAATAAAGACGGGTCTGCATTCATGCATATCGCATGTACTCAAACCCGTCTTCTCATCTTATTATACCGTAATCAACTGCTTTGGACATCTGCCGTTTCCCAGCATTCGGTCCTACCTCTGAGACCGATGTCTTTGCTTTTAAAGTCAGATGTATCCCCCAGCCGTTCTTTCCTCTCAAAATCTTTAAGAGTTCTAAACACCTGCCTTGATAATATAAACAACACCGGAATATTTATTATTGCCATCAGTCCCATACATACATCGGAAATATCCCAAAGAAGTCCGGCTTCCAAACCGGATCCCAGGAATATAACCCCTGCGCATATAAGTCTGAAGAATATCATAAACTTTCTGCTTGGTTCTTTCTTGCCGTTCAAATATGTGAGAAGGTTGTCACAATAGAAACAGTTTCCGAGCAGTGTTGTAAATGCAAACAAACTCATGGAAATAACTATAAAATACGGTCCGAATGCCCCAAGAGATTCGCCGAGAGCCATTTGCACATAAGGCGCTCCTTTAATCTCAGGAACCGGCACTATTCCTGAACTCATGCACATCATGGCAGTTGCCGTACACAAGATGAGCGTATCAATAAATACGGATATCATCTGTATAAGCCCCTGCTTTGCCGGATGCGAAGTATCGGCTGATGCAGCGGCGTTAGGCGCCGAACCTATACCTGCTTCATTTGAATAAAGTCCTCTTCTGATTCCCTGCATTAAAACGGAGGCACCGAATCCTGCAAATATTGCCTTAAAATTAAATGCCTGCTGAAATACCATAGGCATATTTCCCGCATTTATCACAATAACAATAACGGAAATAATAACATATGCAATGCCCATAATAGGTACTATTCCGGATGTAACCTTTACTATTCTGCTCTCTCCTCCGAGAAGACACCATCCGGTAACCACCGCTAATATGATCCCTATTATCCACGGTGTAATGCTCGGATCATAAAATGGGAATATGGCAAATGTTGTCTGGAGATTATATGATGCCAACATATTAAATCCGAATGCATATGTGAGCAGCATGGCTATACAGAATACTATTGCAAGAACCTTAAAATTAAGGGCCTTCTCAATATAATATGCCGGTCCTCCGATAAATTTGCCATCCTTGCCCTTCACTTTATAAATCTGCGCAAGAGTACTTTCCGCAAAGGCCGTTGCACCTCCGATAAGCGCTATTACCCACATCCAGAATACGCTTCCGTACCCTCCGACACATATGGCGACGGAAACTCCTATAATATTACCGGTACCTACTCTTGAGGCGGTTGATACCATAAGTGCCTGGAAACCCGATACGGAATTCTCATTGTGATTCTTCGGTTTTTCCTTTAAACACTTTATCGCCCTGCCAAGCAATCTGAACTGCGGAAATTTTGACGCCACGGTAAAATATATTCCGGCCGCAATCAACATGATAATTAATATCCAATCATACATTGCGGAACTTATCGCACTAATAATATTGCTTATCATCGGAACTCTCTCCTCTCATATCGAATTTAAACATAATACCATTTTTATACTTTTATTACAATATTTATACATTTATTACATGTATGAATACTAATTCGCACATGAGAACATAATCCGATTTGTTCCTATATTGTATGGAATTTATGTCCTTCGGTTAAGGTTCGACAATGTTAAAGAACTTATAGTCCTCAAGTTCCGAAACCGCGTTCATAAGCGAATCTGTCAGAGTAACATCTCCGTCCTGTTTTATCAGAGATGAAACATATTCTTTATTTTTCTTTATGATTGACAAAAGACCTCGTCGGTCTGTTGTCCACGTAACATCCGCTCCCTTTGCAGGTTCGGCTTTCCTGTAGAGGATAACACCGTTTTTCACATTGATTACATATGTACCCTCGGGAATTATAACATTAATGATACAACTCAGATCCTGAATCAGCGAAGTGTCAACAAGTATACCCAAATAATCAAAAATCATCTCCGGAGTCATATGAGCTACGGCATCCTCCGAACCCGTAGCACATGCAGATGTATCGTTATTTGTACCGTTTCTGAGTTCAAAAGCAGCAGAAAGATATGCATTTCTCCAGGTTCCCGATTCTGCCTGATATCCCAATTGTTCCAAAGCGTCGGCACACAAATATCTGGCATCTTCATTGCCGGGATCCGCAAATATAATGGTATTTGTGATTTGCGCTACCCATTGATATTCGCCTCTGTCATAATCTTCTTTGGCTTTGTTCAGCACGGTCTTTGTGTCACCAAGGTAAGACATGAGTTTCTTCCCGTATGATGAAGGATCCAATTCATTAAGATGAATAGGATTTGCATCATACCATCCCATATATTTTTCATATACGGCTTTGGCATTATGAGTAACCGTACCGTAATATTGACGTGTATACCACACCTTTTCGAGCTCTTTGGGAAGCGAAACCATATGCGACACTTCCGTTTCGGTATATCCTTTGTTGATATATAAAAGAGCCTGGTCGTTGATACATTTGTAAGCTGCCGCCGTATTTGTCAAATATTCTTTTATATCTTCATTACCCCAATGCGGCCAATTATGTGACTGATATACAACGTCGACTCTGTCCCCGTACATGTTCAACGCTTCCATAATATACTCTGCCCACGCGTTACCGTCTCTTACCTGAGCGCCTCTCAAAGTATAAAGGTTGTGAAGAGTTCCCGTACAATTTTCGGCCATGCACAGCGCATTTTTTGATTCTATCCACATATTCATTTCAACGGGAGCTTCTGTTCCGGGCGTTAACTGAAATTCTACTTCAAGTCCGTCTATTATGTGTTTTTCACCGGTATATTTAATATCCACCGTCGGTGATATGTAGCTTGTGAGTCCTCTTGACTGCCCCATTCCGATACCTATACAAAGAGAACCTCTCTTACTTCCCTTTAATATGGTACCGTATTGATAACTTGCTCTTCTCTGCATGGCGTTGCCTGCATATATATTTTCGCTTACGGCATGCTTTTCAAATCCTTCCGGTGCATATATATCAACTTTACCCGATATGACATCCTCTTCTGAAACGACTCCTTTTACTCCTCCGAAATGATCTATATGAGGATGAGTATAGATTACGGCCTTTACCGGAAATTCCCCCAATTTATCATTAACAAGAGAAACGGCGGCTTTTGAACATTCCACGGACATGAGAGGATCTGTAACTATCCAGCCGCTGTTTCCTTTTATAAATGTTACATTTGCCATATCATATCCGCGAACCTGATAAATGCCATCCGTCACTTCAAAGAGACCGTATATATGGTTAAGCCCGGCATTGCGCCAAAGACTCGGGTTTGCCGTATCCGGTGCTTCTTCACTCAAAAAATCATATGCTTTCTGGCTCCATACAATTTTTCCGTTATCGTCCGTTATCTCCAACGAATCCGGATTTGCAATCAGGCCTTTTGAGGCATTTTCAAATTCCCTTTTATCCTCAAAATCAAGAAATTTATATATATTTCCATTGATTTCCGAAGTATAAGATGTTGCGGGCTTTGACTCTCCCGTAAATTCATTATTCGAAGATATATCGTTAAAATGATATTCTTTATTACTCATAATAAATCCTCCTGTAAGGTATATGGCAAACAGCAACTCTGCCTATGGTTTTTATTTTTTTTATAAGATTAAGACAATCAGAAGTCAAGCCTTATTCATACCGAATTTATGTGCATTCGGTAAAAAAATAATTTCACGGAAATATTTATTTCATTCAAATTGCAAAAGACATTTATTGTGCTAAAATTACAGGAATAAATTATTTATATACAAAATTTGCCGTTTAAAAACGGTACGGGAGGTTCGTCTTTATGAAAGAGAAAATAAATGTATTTGAATACGGTAAAGAAATTCTTGAAGCTCTGAAAAACGGAATACTTATAACCACAAAATTTAAAGATAAAGTCAATACCATGTCCGTGTCATGGGGAGCCCTCGGTATAGAATGGGCAAAGCCCATATTCACCGCATATGTAAGAGAGCACCGATTTACAAAATATTTGTTGGACAATAATCCGGAGTTTACGGTAAATATACCGTTGGGAGATTTCAATAAGAAAATAATCGGAATTGCCGGAACAAAAAGCGGTCGTGACACCGACAAGATAAAGGAGCTCGGACTTACTCTTGAAGAGCCTGAAACAATATCCGTTCCGGGTATCAAAGAACTTCCCCTTACTCTTGAATGCCGTGTGGTTTACAGCCAAAAGCAGGATTCGAAAATGATTCTTCCGGAATATAACAAAACATTTTATCCGCAGGATGTAGACAGCTCGTTCCACGGAGCAAACAGAGATTACCACACCATGTATTTCGGAGAAATAGTTAATTCGTATATAATTAAATAAGTGCTTAATATAAAAAGGATGCTGCCTGTTTGGCAACATCCTTTTTATATATTATCGGCTGCACAATAAACCGTTTTTGAATTTTAAAAATGTAAAAAGCAATTATCTTAAAGCCTTAATAATTGCCGCATCTGTCTTTTCGTCGCCCGCTCCTTCAAACCTTGCAACGATATTAGTTCCGTAATTTGCGCAAAGTCTGTCTGCGGCGTCGCAAAATGTATCAGGATGGCGCTCGCTGTTTCCGCTTACGGCAGCGGCAATAAGACCGTCTCTGTTGCCTTCTATAAATTTCTCTACAACTTCGGGAATAATTCCGTTACCGTCAGTATATGTGATAAGAAGGTATTCTCCGTCGACTTTTTCTGAGCCGTCTTCTATTTTGGTAGCTTCAATACCAAGTCTGTCTATTAACTTTTGAACATTTCCCGTTCTTGATGCGTATACAAGTTTCATAATCGATCTCCTTTTATGTAACATAACTTATAATCAATACCAGCCAACACTAACCGTTTTTAGCATTTATGTCAATACTCATCGGCAATATAACATTACCACTGATAATAATTTACCAATACTTTCTCATTTATTCCGATAAAATACCATACAATTCATCCGTAAGAAATTCCCTGAGTATCCCGTCAGCATTTATATTCCCGAATCCGTGATAATATTCCTCCGCGACTCCTCCGGCGATTGCTCCGAATGTATCGCTGTCGCATTCGAGACTGTAAATATTTCTGATAAAGGATTCATAGTCTTCACTTTCATAAAAGCATCGCATGGCTGCAGGAACTGAACCCTGACAGGTATCATTCCATGTATAACGGCTTCTTAATTCATCAAGACAGTAATATATACTGTACTCATACTCTCCCGCCGGATAATTGGACAATACATAATCATATATTTCCTTTTTATCACTTCCGTGTTTTGCAAGCCATATACATGTTGCCGTAACCACAGCTCCTTTTATTCCCTCCGGATGGTTGTGAGATACCTCAGCGCTTTTTGCCGCTGTTTCCTGCATCTTACCGTAATCGTCAAAATATTCTCCCACAAATGATACTCTCATGGCCGATCCGTTACCAAAGCTGTTATACGGCATATGATTATCTCCCGTAAACCAATCGAAAAAACGGGGTCCGTACCCTCTGTCGGGATACTTCCTTCCCAGTTCAACCATTGTATCGGCAAAACCTTTTCCGTATTTAATCGCCTTTTTAACGGCAAGAGTCATAACCGTATCATCCGTAAATCCCGCTGATTTCTTATTAAGCAACGGTATATTTTTCCAATCAAGTTCTTTCGGTCTCCCGAATTCATATTGAGATCCCAATATATCTCCTAGGACTGCTCCTTTAACCGCCATATTAATATCCTTTTATTAATTTTTTAAAATCGTACAACTTTCGCCAAACGCCGTCAACTAATCACCGTTAATCGTGCAAATATAATATACATGCGGTTATTCCCGATTTCCGATAATAATGCGCTCCTCGATGATTTTTAATATTTTTGTGACGCGCTCCGCCGTAAGTACAGAATAATTTATAATATAATAATCATTTTCAAATTTATCGCCGGATAAACGGTAATCACCGAGGGAATTAATCTTTATGCCGTTGTCATATAACATTTTTGATATTTTTTCCGTCGGAATGTCACTGTTTATTTTCATCAAAAAATGCAGTCCGGAATCATTTTCAATAATCGTACAGTACTTTCCCAATGTGCCTTTTCTTACGGCGTCCATAATTCCCTTTCTCTGCCTCATATAAAAAAGCCGCATACGGTTGATATGTTTTTCAAAATATCCCATATTCATAAATCGCGCTAATGTATACTGCTCGAAATTCGAAACCGGACATGAATAGAATGACATCGTGTCATAATATTTATTGACAAGGTGAACCGGCAGAACCATGTAACTTATACGAACCGTCGGTGAAAGCGACTTGGAAAAAGTATTTATATATATAACTTTCCCGCATCCGTCTATGGAGAAAAACGTCGGTATCGGTTTTCCCTGAGATCTGAATTCACTGTCATAATCGTCTTCTATAATATACCTTCCTTTTTTTTCATTTGCCCAAGCCAATATTTCATGTCTGCGACATGCAGGCATGGTAATCCCCGTAGGAAAATGGTGATTGGGGCATATATGCGCAACATCGGCCTTAAGCCTGTTTAACTCCGTCGCCGTTATTCCGCTCTCATCCATTGACGCAAAACCGCATTGTATCCCGTTTTGACTGTATATTTTCAGAAGTTTCGTATATCCCGGATTTTCCACGGCATATATTTTATCCTTCCCAAGAAGGCGAGTAATCACTCCGTACAGATATTCCGTGCCCGCCCCGACAATAATCTGATCCGGATCCACAAGCATTCCCCTGAAGGAAAGCAAGTGGGCCGCAATGGCTTCACGGAGCTCCCTTACCCCTCCCGAAGGAGATATTTTCATCAATTCTTCTTTTTTTTCGGACATTACACGTCTTGAAACTTTTGCCCATACGGAAAAAGGGAAATTATCCGGATTTATTCCGTTATCCGAAAGATCATATATTACATTCGGATCCTCCCGCGGCACATTAATGTCAAATGAAATATTCGCCTGCGGTGCCGTATAAATATCTTTCATAATATCGGCAACATAATATCCCTTTTTGGGAATCGTAAATATATACCCCTCACTAACCAGCTGGTCATATGCATTTTGAATCGTAATGGTACTTATTCCGTTGTTGCGGGCAAATGCTCTCTTGGAGGGCAGTTTCTCCCCGGACTTCAGTTTTCCCGAAATAATGTCGTCTTTTATACACTTATAAATATATAAATACAGCGGTCCGTCAGATTTCTCAAAATCATATGTAATCATATAAACTCCTTTATCTGACATTTAAAAATATATTGTTTTGGACATTTTGTTATAGTCAGATTTATTATATTATCGATGTCATCCGAATACAAGGAGGTATATATTATGACTGAAACAGAATACAAATTAAACAAAGATCTTTCGCACATTCTAAAAGGAGGCGTAATAATGGATGTTACCACCCCGGAACAGGCCGTTATTGCGGAATCCGCCGGCGCATGCGCCGTTATGGCTCTTGAAAGAGTCCCTGCCGATATAAGAGCAGCAGGAGGCGTATCAAGAATGAGCGATCCGAAAATAATAAAAGAAATAAAGAAATCCGTAAGTATACCGGTTATGGCAAAATGCCGCATAGGCCACTTTGCCGAGGCACAGATACTCGAAGCAATCGGAATTGATTATATTGACGAATCGGAGGTTCTATCACCTGCCGATGATATATATCATATAGACAAAACGGAGTTTAAAGTTCCTTTTGTATGCGGAGCCCGCGACCTGGGGGAAGCACTTCGAAGAATATGTGAAGGGGCGTCAATGATTCGAACAAAGGGAGAAGCCGGAACAGGCGATATTTTACAGGCTGTCAGACATATTCGCAAAATAAATTCCGAAATCCGATATGTTGTTTCACTTAACAAAGACGAACTGTTCGAACAGGCAAAGCTTCTTCAGGTTCCTTTTAATCTTTTGTCATATGTTCACGATAACGGAAAGCTTCCTGTCGTAAACTTTGCCGCCGGAGGAGTTGCCACTCCTGCCGACGCCTCGCTTATGATGCAGCTTGGAGCTGAGGGAGTATTTGTGGGAAGCGGTATATTCAAATCCGGAGATCCCGCTAAACGCGCTCATGCAATTGTGCAATCCGTTAAGCATTATAATGACGCAAACCTGATAGCCGAACTTTCAGAAGATTTGGGAGAAGCGATGGTAGGCATAAATCCGGATGAAATCAGGATTATAATGGAAGAAAGAGGACAGTAAAATTAAAAATAGTACATGATATAAAAATGAACCTGCCGCCGAAAGTAATACTTTCGGCGGCAGGTTTAAAATGAAAATAAGAAAAATCGCTTTTATTTCTTTTACAGCAAATCAATCCCTACTTCTCTTCTTCATGGTTAATCATCTGCTCCCGGCTTCCAGAAGTGCCTGTTTAAGCTCATCTTCTATTTTTACAAGTTCTTCCTGCGCCTCTGCCCTGTGCTTTGAACCCTCTTCATGAATCTTAACAACTTCATTGATGGAAGTAATAATATCAGAATTCACCTTACGGAGAGTTTCAATATCAACAATGCCTCTCTCTGAAGCACTAGCAGCATCAATGGCACCCTGTTTTAACGTCTCTGCATTGCGTATAAACATTTCATTAGTCATCTCATCAATGGCACTCTGGGCTTTTAAAGCTCTGGTGGTATGCTCGATACCAAGAGCCAAAACCATCTGGTTTCTCCAAAGAGGAATGGTATTAATTACATCCGAACGAAGTTTATCCACAACTTCCTGATCTGCATTTTGAAGCAAACGAATCTGAGGAGCCATCTGAATAGATACTAATCTTGTAGTTTCCAAGTCAAATATCCTCTTTTCAAATCTTTTACAGGCATCCTCATAATCCCTATATAACTGAACATCCAGCTGATCCTGTGTTTGTGTTGCCTTTTCTCTAAGTTCAACCAACTTTGTCGCCTTTGCCTTTTCCAAAGCCTTCTTACCTGCAATAATATACATGGTCAATTCTTTATAAAACTCAATGTTCATATCATACATCTGGTCAAACACATACACATCTTTTGTCAGTCTCTGCTGATGCTTTTGCAGATCTTTTTCAATCTTACGGATATTAGTTTCGGCACTCTCATAATTAGATATCAAATAAGTAACCTTTGCTTTACCCTTCTGAAACAGCCCAAAGAACCCCTTCTTCGGAGGAGCAACAGTACTGTTAATTGCTAAGCGAAGTTCTCTGAGGCTGTCACCTACTTCTCCGAATTCCTTAGTCTTTACATTTCCCGTAATTGATGATGAAAATGTCGATATACCTTTCTGTGCACCGGTTCCGTAAGAATTCACCGTGCGTACATTCGAAATATCTATCTGACTTGCAAATTCCTCCACCTGCTTCCTCTCTTCTTCCGAAAGCATGGATTCATCTATTGAACCGGCTGAGGCCGATGAACCATATGACATTCCTGCAGCGTCGGTTTTCTCCAAAGTCGGTTCCTCAAACGGGAAATCCCGTTCCGTTTCTTCCGGATTCAATGTCAATGTCGGTGTCTTCACCTTTTCCGCATCAGTATTCATTATATCTTCACTCGTGCTTTTCATAGCTGATCTCCTCCGTACTTTTTATCTTATATTCAGAATCCACATATCCGCATTGACTCATTATCGCTTCAAGAGCTTTCGCCTCCGCATTGGCATCAATAGTTACAAACTTATAAATTTCATCTATTTTTTCATTTACTGCCTGCAGTAACTTTCTTGTCGCAATCAGGACATTTTCACTGATTTCACACAAAATCTTTTCTGACGGTCCTGCCGCCAGGTAGTCCAAATATGTGGCAGTTAATCGCAATGTCTCAGGTGCAAAATATTCTTTAAACTGATCCAAATCCGCATGATATATTTCATCAAATTTGTTGACAGAATCCTGTAACACCGTCATTCTGCTTATCAACTGTTCATAATTGTTTTTTATATCTTCCGACAAATCACATTCCAAAAGCAGTCTGCTCGCGTTTATATAAGACGGAATATCTGCTTTCTCCAAATATGATTTAAATTCATCCTTCCTTAACTTTGATTGTCGGACAGTTGACAATTGACTGTCAGCTGTCTCATCCCGTGTCTGACCTGCATCGTTTTGAAGCGATTCCACGGTTGCATTATCAATAGGATTTTTGATTATTCTAAAATCCAATCCGTTAAGTGTACCGTTATGTAACTTTTCTTCCAAATCCGTAAGAGCGTTCCACTCCGCCGTTTCCTGCAGAATCCATCCGTCATCAAGCGGTTGTACGGCTTGGTTTAAATACAGCGCCATACTTAATCCCAACATCCGATATGTAACTAAGAATTTTCCGTAAGTATCACGTCTGTTCTTATCTTTTCCGCAAACCTTATTAAGGAATTTGAAGAACTGCCGATCTTTCCACGTTGGATCAAAACACTCCGTAAAGTATTTTTTATATTTCGGAATATCCGATATATTTTGAAAAAACTCTTCTGCCTCTTCAAGATTACCGATTTTGAAAATTTTTATAACAAAAGCGTCGAAATGCTTATTTCTCCTGTGCACATCCATATGAAACGAATCTACATGTCTCCGTATTAAATCAAGTGTATAATCTCTCCACAGCTTATCTGTTGAAATTCCATGCATCTCCGATGCATCCCAATCAAGTAATCCTTCCAATTTCAGCAAGTCATTATATTTTACAATTACCGTCTTCAGAAGCTCATGTATATTCATATCTGACATATTGCCGTTTCCGGTCAGTTCGTCAAGCCACTTTTTTATTTTAATATTCTGCTTCCGTTTCAGATCTTCCTGCTGTTGAGCCCTTGCATAATCCAGAACTTCCGTATATCTGCTTTCTTTTGTACCATGATAATCAATAAATCCCACAGCTCCCGCACCTCTTTACTTCGGACTGGTTGTATACCAAGCCGGTTTATAATTCGTGGCACCTCCGCCTTTTTCCCTGTATATCCACAGAGCTTTGAACCTGCTTTTACTCTCTTTCAGCGTTGGACCAAGTCCCTTGTCGCCTACAACCCACAAATATCCGCCCTTATCTCTTTTATCAATGACCTCTAATCCCTTAGATGTCAAAAAAGACGAAAGACTGTCATTATCATTACGGCTTACCCCGATATCATGTTTTGATTCGTTATTCGTAACCGTAGACGAAACAGGGGATACTGCTGTTTTTGCAAAATTTGTTCTTCCGGTCTTTTTAACAGATGTATCAAACGGTTCTCCTTCCCATTCATACAAAGACGAATCCATTTCTCCGATAAATCTTGACCCTTCTTTACCCCAAAATGTTATTGTCAAAAGATGTTTTGCTCTGGTCATACATACATATACCAGATTTCTCATTTTGACTAAGAAATCCTCCATCTCTTCCGGATCATCCGTTTTGTAATTATATGGGAAATACCCTTCCGCAAACATAGGTATAATCACACAGTCAAACTCTAATCCCTTGGCTCCGAAAGCAGATACAACCTTGACTCCGGGCTTTGCCATCGAAAAAGATGTGTCCTTGGTTATCTGCTCATACCTTATTCCTGCGGAGCTGAGCCAATTAGCGTAAATTTTTATCTGTTTGTTTTTTGAAGCAATAATACCGATTGTGATTTTGGGATTTTCCTTAAGGTAACATTGAACAAGATTAACTACATATTTCTGCTGAGCTGCCTTGTCTGCCAAATGAACAATCTTAGGCATCTTCCCCTCTCTCTCGGGTAAGACTCTAAGACCCTTATCATCCTCCGAAAGATTCTCATCGTTTTTACTTCTTATTGACTCTGCAAGTGCTTCAATCTGAACGGTTGTCCTCATCGATTTTGTAAGTTTCTTCGTGGTCGTATCGATTCCAAGCAATTTAGGAGTCCAGTATCTGTCGTGAATCTTCTGGTTCATATCCATCGCAACAATCATATCTTTCTTATACAACATCATGGCAGCTGTCATTTGAGCCAAGGATAAATCCTGTGCTTCATCGATTAAAATATGTTCAAATTTAAATTCATCCGGAATAAGCTCAGGATGTCTCACCAAAAACAGAGTTTGATCCGCCCAGTCACCCTGACCTGTCTTTGCCAAATAATCACAGTAATATGTAAAAATCTGATATGCCGTTACACGGTCTGAAGGGCTCATTCGAATCTTACCGCCCCTTCCTTTTCGAGGTATCATAAGGTAATGATCAAGATCGTCCGTCCAGACATTCATTTCTTTCATCCAATCAAATTCTTCCAGCCAGAATTCCGGATTAACATCATGAAAGCGATGTTTGCCGTATTTTGCCTGATGTTTGCTTAACGCTTTTTCCACGTTTTTGATGCGCCGTTCCTCTCCGCTTTTACCATAAAACGGATATTTTCTCCTGGGTGCAATCCCTGACTTTACCAGAAAATCATATATATTTTTGATAAATGAATCTATAGTACTTACAACCACACTTCCATCAGATTGCCCGTTTATCTGCAAAAATTCGCGCATCGTGGATACCAAAGTGTTCTGGTATGTAAAAACAGCCACCTTATTTTTTGCGTCTTTACCGTACTTTTCCAGATACTTCTGAGCGATTGCCATCAATACAAGACTTTTTCCGGCGCCGGCATAACCCTTTACCATGAGAGTTCTCTTTCCCGTATATTTCAGGCACGCCTGCTGCTCATTCGTTAATTCAATTTCTCGGTGATAAACATCATATATCTTATCAGCCATGTCACTCCTTCTGCCCCGTTAAATATCATCCAGTCCCAAATCAGATAAAATATCATTGATTTCGGCATCTGTGGTACTCCCAAATGAAACCGCATCAGGATCGATATCTGAAACACCGCCTGTATCCGGTTTCGGTATTATGATACCGTCATCCGGTTTTTTCTACTCTTCCGCAATTTTTTCCCAAAACTTTTTATTAATCATAAAGGTTCTCCCGTTCTCCGTAATATATCGCATTTCTGCAATAATCCACATGCGGGCAGAACATACACGCCCTTCTTACTATATCTTTTCTTCCATACAATTTTTCTTCGCTTCCCGCTTCCATTACTTCATACAGATTCATTCCTTTTCTCCCGTCATCGGTTAACAGCTTACAATATCTTCCGATGACCGCCTCACGAAGCTGTTGATTCGGATAATGAATCTTCAGCCTCTCATCCGTATAGAAGTAACCTCCGCACTCCGTTCGGGTGCTGTAATCCATGTCATTTTCCCGACGATCATAGGATATGTAATCATATACCTGTCGTTTCTCAACTTTACGAAGTCCCGGAAACAAATCCATTACATTCTTATAAACCTGATTTACCGATACTCCCTTACCTTTCATAAGATTATATATAGCCGAAATAAAGGCATTCAGTGCATAGTTCTGTTGAAATTCCGACTGATATGTCGGAAACTTCTCCAGAATATATCCCAATGTATATTTCATAGGGCAAAGTGCATATGCCATCTGAGCTTCTTTGATAATTCCCGACGGTGTTCTTTCATTGTCATATTCTTCTGTTCTTCCCGCACCATATGGAGATTCTGCAACTCTTGCGAATGTTACCGTGTTCCGTTTTGCGGGTTCTGCAGCAATTCCGGTTGCTTCACATACCAATTTAATATACGGAGACTGCGTTAACATTTTATCGCCGACATTGCTTATCCACGAAATTGTTACATCTTTATTTTTCAATGCACTGTACATAAAATAGCGATTACGATGGGCCGTTGATTCCATTATATGCATCAGGTTAATGATCAAATGATTATGTGTTTTTTCGTAACACTTGTGCATAACCGAAGAAGTCAACGGCCACACATATTCCTTATTTCCGCCCGGCATGGCATTCATATCGCACATGCAGACATGAACCTTGCCCTTATTCCTTATACATGCTGCATCCACAAGAAATATCGGATAAACCATTCCAACCCTGTTTCTTTGAATCTCACCTTCATCAAATCTTCCGCATATGAAGATGTTAAGAGCATTGGAAATATCCGCAGGTGCACATTTTGCATCAAAGTCACTTTCTTGTCCCAACTTTTCAAAAATATCCTCAACAAGAGCTCTTTCTTCTGTATACATCTCATCGGAAATCTCATGACTTTTCAGAATACGGTCTAATTTCTTTATATGATCTGACACCCGAATCACCTGATTCTTTCCAAACAACTTATTTGCCATATTTAAAAGTTGCTGTATAAGCGACAAAATGACATCCAGTTTCTCTGTCTCTACGGCAAACACGCTGAAGTTCGCCATCGGATTACCGATTGCTTCCTGCCATCTGGAAACAGATTCATCCGCATCGGGCTCTGTTAAAAACGGCTCTATTGCTCCCTGTCTTATATTCTTTAGTAATTCAATACGCTTTTCCCATTCATCGGCGGTATTACATCCTTCAAAAAAAGGTAAAACATATGTCAAATCCTGCATGTACTGTCTTCCGGAAACCCCTTTCACTGATAACCATCCGGATGAAAAGCACTCAATCAGGCTCTTCTCATCAAGAACAATCGTCTGTCGTTCATCATTCCACATCCGATTTAGAATGCCGACAAACTGTCCCACGGGATATGAGAGAATATTTCTTTCGCCGTATGCCTCCGGAAAATAATCTTTCAGGATTTTATTTGCGGATATACTATCCGGTGAGTAAATTGAATATCCTTCCCTGCGAATATGTTTCACATCATTAACAAACTCCATAACGGATGCATATTCCTTAATTCTGAGTTTGTTAGGAACGGTAACATTCTTTTTTCCTTCCAAGATATCCCCATAGACGTCGGTTTCATTGCTTTTTTCCATATGCCATTTATCTTTTGTCGGATATCCTCTTGATTCCGAATATGTTTCATCCCATATCTCATACACAAAAGGATATCTTTCATCGTATGGAAAAAGGAAGATCAGTTTAAACCCTGCATCTTCTAAAAGGCACATTATCCTCTCCTGCAACGGAGTGATGTAATAGAAGCCGTGAAAAACCAGCTTATCCGCCTTGGAAAATGATTTCTTCGACTTAAATGCCTCTTTCAGAATCGGCTCCCATTCTGATTTCGTATATTTCACGGACATTGTCTTTCGGAATGTTGTTATGGTCGGATCACGCTCTGCGAGATAATTCCAGGCATCCAGCATAAGCTCAAGATTTCTGTCTCCGTCTGTAGAGATATCCTCCGGTTTAATTCCTGCCAACTCCATCAAATCAATATCCGCAAGTAGTGATCCGATATTACGCATACATCCGGTTAACCAGTTTATTTCCTTTTTATTCTGACCTGCCTCCGATATTCTTTGCCTGATATACTCGGACAGAATAACCATCTCATTGAACTTACTCTGATCCGTTCCCAAATCCTTATTCATAGCCTGAACAAGATTGCGAAAATCTGTAATTCTTACATCTTTATCTCCGGTAAACATGCCGTCAACACGATCTGTTTCCATGGTTCCCGTCAAACCTTTTCTTAAGTCCGAAGAAACCGTAAATTGCGGATAGTGTTTAATCTCAGAAAACAACTTACTATCTTTAAGTTTTGTAAGATCGGTATAGGTATAAATCTCTCTATTCATAATCAACACCAACCTCCTCTATCAGGCTTGCCCAGGTTCTTTCATTCTTAGTATCCGGCACAATGCAAATTAAGTTATGAATGGCTCGTGTCATTGCAACATAAAGAATCCTTGTTTCTTCACGTTTAATACTTTCCGCATCAAGCTCTTTAAGTTCCTTATACAAACTGTTGCGCATGGCCGGATATTTCCATTGCCTGTTCTTATTTTCCTTATCACCCGTATAATTCCAGCCGACTCTCATTGCAACCGGATCTATAATAATCTCCGTCTGCTCCCACGTAGGAAATGTACGGTTTGTATACGGAATGATTACTGTATCAAATTCCAACCCCTTGGATTTATGAACAGTCATACACAGCAAGGACTTATACAAACTCTTTGCCTGCTCGTCATTTGTCACAATATCCGCCTCTACTTCGGAACGGTTTGTTGCAATATTAACTTTAAGAAAATCATATACGTAATAAATACTGACTTTATCACCTCCGAGATTATGTTGGAGGATCTCCGTCAGTTTTTCCAGATTGGCCTGATACTGGAGAGCATTCGCAAAAGCAGCTGCATTGCAGCGTTTTTCTTCCCAGCCGTCAGATTTCATCCTTGCCTTTGCGTTAAGTATATAATTATCGATTACGGATTCTCCGTCGATAATATCCTTTAAAACCGCAAGAACCGGTCTTAATCGCAAATCCTTATGATACTTTTTCCAGTTAGTCTGTTCCAAAAAATGATTAAGATATGAAACCAGATTATCACGATCCCCATGGAGCCATTCCATATCATTTAAATTCATCGGATCAATTTCTCCGGCATAAGGTGTTAAAAGGAAGTTGAAGATATACTTTGGCTCATCGCTAAACATAAATGATGCCACCATAATGTAAAAATCCCTTACGGCTTCACTCGCATAGAAGCTTCCGTCACGTTTTATTACAGCCGGAATCTTATTTTTTCGCAAAATTCCGGCAAGTTGTCTCAATTCACTGTTCGACCTTGTCAACATCACGACACGGGTTTTGTCATTTGCCTCTTTACCGGAGTTTTCAACTCTTTCTATCAAAGCATCAAGTTCCCGACTTGCGATCTGTGCAATCTGATTATCAGCCATATCTTTTCTCTCCCCGTGTATCATGCTGATTCTTCCGGGCTCCTTATTAAACGAAACGGCAGGCTTAGCGTACGGAAGTTTACCCATACTTCCCCATACCTTAAAGTAGTCATCCATCTTATTCAAAACAGATGCCGAAGTACGATAATTATTAACAAGTGTAAATTCAACCGGACATTCAATGTTCATTTCTTTCATGTCACGCTTCAAAGCAATGAAAGCCTGCTCTATAGCACCGCGGAATCTGTAAATACTCTGCTTGACATCACCTACAGCAAAAAGGACGGGCTTAAGCAGTTTAATCATTAAACATGCCACCTTAATCTGAGATAAATCCGAATCCTGGAACTCATCTATAAAAAGATACTTCATTGTAATATCCGGTTTCGGAAGAACCTCGCTCTGTAAAACTTCCTGTAAATCCCGCATAATATCATCAACGGATATAGCTTCATTCTTACGTTTGATATCAAAGTATTCCTCATCCAAGCGATTAATGATCCCTGTCATTACGTTCTGAAAAGGTTCCGAATCTGTATCAACGGCATTTCCCCAATCCATTTTACCGATATCTCTGTGAGATATTCCAAGCTTCGAAAAACCGTTCCAAAAATCATTAACCATGGAATTAGCTCTATAAAAAGGTACTCCTAACTGGTCAACGACTTTGTTATTTGAATCTATGGTGTCATCTATAACGTCTTTAATCAGTTCCTTACGCTCATACTGAAAGCTCCGTATAGAAAGATTCTTGGTAAATCCCTCTCCGATTCCGTATTCTTTCAACATATAATATGCAAAGCTGTGGATGGTTGAAATATTCATTTGGGACTGTTCTTCTATCCATCGAAGATATTTCTTTTCACCCGTAAGACTGTATCTGCGCATTAAAACATCCTGCAATTTTCGATTCATTTGATTTGCGGCATCATTTGTAAAAGTAATCATAAAAACTTCTGACAGATGTAAATCAGGATGCATGTGAAGCAAATACATTATTCTGTCAATCATAACAGTGGTCTTGCCCGTTCCTGCCGACGCCTGTACAATAATATGCTTCCTGTCATCGCAGTGTTCCACTAAATACTGTGCGGAATTGAACAACGGACATGCATTTCCGAGGACATTTTCAACAAAGTCCTCGGAATCAACCCCGTCTGCAATGACTTTTTTCTCTTTTATATCAATTTCATATGCAAGCAAAATAAATTCTTTTGCAAAAATCCCATATTCATCTTTTAGAGATGCAACGCTTTCGGCATCTCCAAACCAAATAACCTTTATTCCTCTATGAAGCCATGTATCTATTTTATCTTTATATTCTTCCATGCTTTGATTACACAGAAGAACAGAATAATTCGGTTCCATATAATCACCCTTTATCAGTATTCCCTAAATCTTAAATGCCCCATTCCCAAGCTATGTGCTTGATTCTCATAAGCCTTCCGCATATATCTCAATTATAATAATTCCGGTCATCATTTACCGAAAATTATATAATCCGTTATATAGCTATTTTATGCATTATGGCAAAGATTGTAAACAACAAAGTGACGGGCTTTACACCACGTAAAGCCCGTCACTGCGGCATTTTTCACATATTTGATCCTCACCTGGCAAACGACTTTATAACCTACTCTCCGGAAGATAAATATCTGAATAATCGTTACTTTATTCATCCATGATTTTGCACATCTTATACTTCCGCTAAAAAGTCTTTTAAACAATGGGTGTCCTGTATGGATTTCGAAAATAAAGATACAAAAAGCACTGTCTGACTTACTTCTGCCTCGTTTTTTCAACATGCAAACCACTAACTGTTCATCATTTTTATTTCGCAAAACGCAAAAAGCCCGCAAACCCTATAAATACCGGGGGTTGCGGGCTTTTCAAACTTATTTACTTTTCATCCGTGTAGTCCAATCAGGATATGAAACAAATTTAGTTGTCTTTTTAAAATCAGCAAATATTGTATCAGGCATTGAACCGTACACCAATACAACCTCGGGTTCTAGTTCTTTTATCATTTCCGAAAGGCCTTCCCTGAAGAATCTTTTTGATTCAGCTGATTGTATCTGCCCATATGTACCAACCGATACAATACTATGCTTGTCAACACCTTGAAATGCAACTTTCTCACCAAGAAACTCTTCTTTATATGTCCTTTCATCTCCCCATCGAATATTTGGAATAACATATAGCCCTTGTTTCTGCAAATAATGTCCTACTGCTCTATTCAAATAGATATCTGCTATTTGGACACACAACGGTGCGTCAATATAAAGTGAGCAGTCAGGTGTAATGATTCCCGGATACTGTTTTAATTCATCAACGTATTCTTCTGTTTTTGTTAGTATATCTCTGAAATTAATATCATACTCATAAAAACACACGAAATCTTTTTTATCCTGGCTCCTTTCTCTTACTGAGAAAGGAACCATACCATTTGGAATAATAATTTTGTCTGGAGCATCGATATGTGGAATTTCAAATTTTCCATCAAAAAAGGCTGTTTCAACAAGAGATACTCTAAATCCCTCATCTACAAGGTTTTCTTTATTTTTTGCCATTCTCTTCCTCCCATTTGAGTATTCCCTCACAAATCTCTATAACTCCTTTAATGTTATACTTTTGGCACTCTTCTGGGAACTTTGCCATAAGTTCTGTATAACATTGTACAAGCTCCTTACTTGGCACTTTATCCACCACATCAACGATAACTTCGCTTATCCAAGAATACTCGTCTGCTGTACATTCATTTTTTAGGAACTCAATTGTTGAAGGAATATCTTCAGAAAGTATCTCAATTTCCTTTTTCCAGCACTGCTCAATACCATAATCCCATTCATTATCCGTTTCTTCACGCTGCTTTATTACTTCTCGAAAACTTTTTATATCCATTATTTTTTACCGCCTTTCTTTATTGGTTGTTTAGAATCTGGAAAAATCGTACCAATTTGACCATGAGTTTTTATAACTCCAACCCTAACACCTTTCCATATCCCATACTTATCAAGTTCATTCATTCCAGCTTGCCCATGACCTCCGCTCTTCAAACGAATATGGTCATTCTTTTGCGGCTTCGTATATGCCCCCTCATTAGAATGAACTACCGAAAACTGACTCGCTGAGCCAGCTGCTCCTCGAGTATTTAACACACGTCCAGATTTAATTGTGCCCATAATAGTTCCCTCCTGTCAATAAAGACAGACAAGGAACAAAAACAATTAATTTGATCATTTCGACCTCATCTTTCCGCCAACAAATTGTTGGCCAAACAATTAAATATTAATATTTGTTCCTACACCTTACATTTGGGTTGGAATTATCCTCATTACTAAATGGGCAATAAAAAAACAGGCATTTCAGCCTGCTAACCTTCCGCCACTGATTAGCTTTTTCATCTCCGCTATGTGTTGGTGAGTCCTTTTTTGTCACTTCACATAAATTGCTTTCTTTTCTGCTTCGCCAAGTCTTGGTTCCAGTAAAATCAATGCTTGCCACCCTTCGGTCATTTTGGTCTTTCTTTGGTGGGTCATCCTATAGAGTGATTAACAGTATACGCCTAAAGTTACAACCCTTTAGGCAAAAATTCCGTGCTCCTATGTCGCCCGCTTTAGGGTAGCCTTCCCTAAAATCATCTTAGTCCACTTTCGGTCCACTGGACCAAAAGTTACCCCCCCTCCAATCTTTACTCCTAAGTTGGCTGCAGGAACCCACAGCTGTGCAAAAAGGCATAAAGAAAGGCTACCATACCTGAGTATCAAAACCCGAATAGAGAGCCTTTTCGCAAGTGACAGCTTAGCACAGCCGTCACCTACAGTAAACATATGTAATTTATCGCATCAATATCTCATACAAGTCATCTGTTAGATGCTTCTTTAATATGCCTTCCGCATCTATATCTCCAAATCCATGATAAAACTCTTCCGCAACACCACCTGCGATTGCTCCAAATGTATCACTGTCACACGGCAAACTGTAGATATTTCTCATGAACGATTCATAATCCGTACTTTCATAAAAGCATCGCATAGCAGCCGGAACGGAACCCTGACAGCTTTCATTCCATTTATAACGTGGTCTAATATCATCCAGACTATTTCCGATGCTGTACTCATAAAGATCTACTGGATATTCCGACAAAATATAATCATATATCTCCTGCTTAGACTTACCACGCTTTGCCATCCAGATACATGTAGCTGTAGCAACAGCGCCTTTGATTCCTTCCGGATGATTATGAGATACTTCAGCCGTTTTAGCTGCCATCGCCTGCATTTCATCATAATCTTCGTAGAAATCTCCAACAAAAGCAACCCGCATGGCAGAACCATTGCCCCAACTGTTATACGGCTGATGCTTTTTCCCATTGATCCAGCTAAAGATTTTTGCTCCATATCCACAGAACGGATACTGCTGACCAACATTCACCATTGTTTCAACTAAATCATTATCTTCCACCGGAGCTTTCTTTATGGCAAGCATCATAACAGAGTCATCCGTAAACTTAGCTTTATCATCTATGATAAGCGGTATATTTTTCCAGTCCAGATTCTTCGGGCGATTAAACTCATACTGAGATCCCAATATATCGCCTAATACTGCACCCTTAATAGCCATTAGTTCTTACACCCATTCTTCTTATTTCCACGAGTTAGATAATCTGCTACGATTGGAGCTTCCCATCCACTATCATTAAGACAATCCTCCATATCTTCCGCAGAACTTGCCTTCATCGCAAAGCACACTGCCTTAGATACACCTTCATAAACTGTAGCAGTTCCGATATTGTCATGCACATAATTTACGGCACGCTCTTTTCTGATTCCAAAACGCTGAGCTTCCGCATATGCATCAATGTTAGCTCCGATGAAAATAAACTCCCAGCCGTACTTTTTCTGCTGGCGCTTTACCATCTTTTGCACCTTATCATAAGAATACTGTCTGCTGGCATTTTCCATACCATCTGTTGTAATAACAAAGATGGTCTTCTCCGGACGGTCTTCAGGTCTGGCATACTTATGAATATTTCCGATGTGATGGATTGCTCCACCTACAGCATCAAGAAGTGCTGTACATCCGCGAACGTAATACTCCTTGTCCGTCATCTTCTTAATCTTATCAATCGACACTCTATCATGTAGCACTTCACAGGTATCATCAAACAACACTGTAGATACATATGCCTTCTCACCGGTCTTTTTCTGCTTCTCCATCATGGAATTAAAACCACCGATGGTATCTGCTTCAAGCCCTCCCATAGATCCGCTTCTATCCAAAATATAAACGATTTCCGTTAATCCTTTACTCATGATCCTTTACCTCCGTTTTCTATTACTGACCTCCCTGCAATAAGGCATTTCCTTGTTGTGATGTAATAATAAACCGTAGGCAAAAAAAAAGGTCAACCGTGAGGCGACCTTTCATATTTATTTATTTGACAATGGATCCAGCCCATAATCAAACAATACAATATCTATTTTTAAGACGTTATAGTCTTCGTGCTCTATGAAATACTCAACTATCTTATCGGTCTGCGATATCGGTGACAACGCGTACCCGGCTATTCTAAGAAAATCTATCGTTTCGTCAAGATTAAGGCGCAACCCAACAGCAAGTGCAAGCATCTTCTCTTTTGAAGGCTTTACCTGCCCCTTAAGAAGTTTTGAGAAATACTGCTTTGAAATATTCGCTATTGCGTATACTTCTGAGTTTTTAAGCCCCTTTTTATTGATAAGCTGCTGTAAATGCTTTTCAAAAGAATCCGTATAGATTTCCTTTAACGCATCCTCCAAAGACTCTGACTTCTTTTCAAAGGAAACCGGCTTAAGATACTCCGGCATCATAACCGAAGGCTCTTCCATTGCAGAATATGATTGCATCATATCTGCATCCGGTGATTTATCTTCCTTAGCCTCTTCCTCTAAAGGAAGCGCATCAAAACTATATTCCTCCTCATCCCTGTTTTCTCTTCGCAGGAATGATGGCATATGGAAAGATTGCAATGAAGCACCGACTCTGCTCTTTGGCCGTTTTCCCTTTTCGCGCAGATAGTTATCATTTCGGTATTCCTCAGCAAGAGCTGTTTCTACATAGCCGTCATCAACAAAGCTGGCAACATCTTCTACAAGCTTACCAGAAACAGTAACATCCTCGCTACCAAACACAGCAAGCGTAATCTCTATGTCATTATCTTCTAAGAAAGCCGCAAAAGTATCAACAGCAATCTGTATGCCAAGCTCCTTCGGGAAACCATATGTGCCCGTGGCAAGAAGTGGGAATGCAATGGAATTACATCCATAGTCCTTCGCCAACTGTAATGCCTTCGCATAGCATGAACGAAGACACTCTTCCTCACCTTTACTTCCATCCGTCCACCAAGGACCACTTGCATGAATGATGTACTTTGCATCAAGATCAAATGCATCCGTGATTGCTACTTCACCCGGCATCAAAAGACCAATCTTCTTACGTGCTTCAAGAAGCTTTTTCTTTCCGGCAGCTTTATATATGGCAGAATCAACACCATCACCAACGGCAACGTTCGGATTTTCTGTATTTACTATGGCATCTGCTTTTACTTTTGTTATGTCATTTCTAATAATCTGAAAAGGCAAATCCTCACCTCCTACTTAAATCAAATAAATAATACTTCCATCGTCATTTGATATACGCAGGAAGTCTTCCGCTGTATAATGCTCTTCATCATTTTTGATAGTAAAGTATCTTTCTACATTTGCTAAGCGCCCTACCTTTTCGTAAAGAGGAACAGACTTATTCCAATTACCATTCTGTTTATCCGCCGTAGATAACCAGCCACTTACTCTCACTATTTCTCCTACCGAATAAAACTCCTTAAAAGTCTTTATAATATCAATAGCGGTAAGCATAAGTGTTGTACCTATTCCTTGATTACCAATCTTTGAGGGAACTTCTAAATAACCAAATCCAGCATAATGTTCTTTTTCAAATTTTTCGATGTCTATGTAAACCTCCACACTTCCATGCCAAAAATCGTCTCCCTGAATGCCACAACGTATTTCACCATCTATATGATCGTTCTTATTTGTAAAGACTTCCTCTATCCAGAATTCACCTCTTAATGACTTAATACTCTTTTTTTCATATGGATGATTAAGCAATTCCTCTATGAAATTATTATCCATCAATATTATTTCCCCTGGTCCACTTCTGGTCCATTGGACCAAAAGTTATTGCTCTTTAAAAATCTGATTGTTTAGATCAAAATATACCCAATCTCCTTCATTGATATCTTTACTGTATAATTCTTTATCAGCAATCTCCATATCAATTTCAGACCCGTTTTCATCTCTTAATAAGACTTTGTCCATAGCCACATAATCATCCGGACGCTCCTCACAACCGTAATCCGGTTCCATGATTTTCTTTACTATATACTTCAATCTAAACATCTCCTACAAATCTTTTAATTTCGTTCCGTTCTCGGTTTTCCAATCAACATTACCATTTGATGTATGTCCAAGTATTACAGCCGATGCAGCGGATGGAGCACTAAACTCATAATCCTTTTGGAATACCCCATCCTTTATCACTTCTTCTTTGATAAGAGTATTTCTCAGATTAAAATATCCTTTTCCCTTTGTCTCTAAAGACGGCACTGTATGATCGGATATTTTCGATCCGGACAGAACTGTAAAACCACCAGTGCTTACAAATCCTTTTGCATTTGCCTCCGTGCCCTTGCAATATAAGTAAACCGTATCATCCGTAGCCCTCGGAACAGGAACAAGCACCTTATATCCAAGGGTATTGATAAGAATCTTCACGTTATCAATAAACTCTTCCATTGTGGCAATCTGAGCTTCCTTCAGTACCGTGTTCTTATATGTATTCTTTGTCAGAATCGAATATCTGCCACAGTCCTTGGCAATCTCAACAAAACGATTCTCTAAATATCGGATCAAGGCTTTATTCAAGTCTCGACCAACAAAAATTACCGCCGTATTCCAGTAATACTTTTCTTTGCCGAACTGATAATCTCTAAGATGCTGAGTGAGTCTGTCTAATACATTTTCTGCCTCTCCGATATATACAGAATCTGCACCGTCATCTTCCTGGCACATAAGGAAGTAAACCCCGACACCTTTGATGTCATCCCGGTCACAACCTGTAATCTCCGTTCTTGGTATCTTAATGGCTTTTCCATTCCAATTTGATAATTCCGCTGTTGTCAAACTATCTGCTGAGCCATTTACAAGAAAGAGTTCAATAGCTTTTCCATACATCTTGTAATCCCTCCTATAAACCAATTATGATTTGTCATCATTCTTCTTGTTTTTTCTGTATTTTCCACTCTTTATTCTTGCATCTTCAGGCTTATTGGCATCTGCTGGAATTGCCCACGAATAACCTATTCTTACTGTGCCTTCGATTCTGTTTCCCGAGCATAGCACCTGTATACGCCTTTTGGATATTCCCCATTCATCCGCCATTTCTCGAATTGATTTATATTCCATACATTCTCCACCTATATGTTGTAATTAATAGTTATTCTATTTATATTCTCAAATGCGAACAAAATCAAACACATTCTTGGGAACAGCGTAAGTTACTTGATTGTATTCAAAATATCACAGATTTTAGAGGCAGAACTCCAAAAAAACTAGGAATGGATTGGAGCGAAGAAGGCTATTTGGCGCTATCTGCTCTTAATGTCAAAGACGGATATATAGACTTCAATCAGGATGTTCATTATGGGAATCAGGAGCTGTACGATAAGTGGATGACTGGTAATGAACTACATAAAGGACAGGTTCTTTTTACCACAGAAGCTCCAATGGGAAATGTTGCGCAAGTGCCTGATAATAGGCGTTATATACTTAGCCAGCGAGTCATAGCACTTGATGTTAAAGATAATCTTTTGACAGAAAACTTCCTTGCTACTGTTCTACGAACACCAACTGTATTTGCATATCTGACAGCACTTTCTAGTGGCGGAACAGCAAAAGGCGTGAGTCAAAAATCGTTATCATCAGTTGAAATCAGATTGCCGAAAGATTTGAAAGAGCAAGAGGAAATTGCTGATACATTTTCGAACCTCGATAACCTTATCACCCTTCATCAGTGAAAGTAAAAATACCAGCACTCAACAGTACTGGTATCTCCTACATCTTCCATATTCTATTCATCCACTCTTCTAATCGACGGTTTATACGTTTTTTCCTGTAACCACGGCAGCGTTGCATCGATCCAGACAGCAAACTCAACCAGAACAACGATAATCAGAGCTATTCCTTTTAAAATGATTCTCACCACATTGTTTCCAATATGATTCAGCGGTATCCATGCTGTTAGTGTATAAATCAGCACTCCGGCAACACACGGCGCAGCTGCAATAACCGGTTTTAAACTCACATACAGATATAGAGCAATAAACACGACCATATATATTGCCACTATCCAAAATCCAGCTTCCGGAAATAGTTTTTGATGAATCGGAATACTCCAAACAATCGCCGGAACTATATTAATAAAAGGGAACACATAATTCCTTTCAAACTTTTCATGCTTGTCCGTCCAGTCGGTGTAATACAACGACACATACCAAGTGCCTCTCTTCTTATCTTTATAAACTGCCATCTTCATCCTCCTTTTCAAATGAATCAACTCCGTAGAATCTTTCTTCGAAATACTTTCTGCTTACTCTACCCGGAATTACCATGTAGCCTTTATCAGAAAGTTCCTTATTTAAGTCACGAACGATTGCATATGACTTTGATTCGGAAACACTCAATACCTGACAGATCTCTTTTACTGATATAAACGTTCTGCATTCAAACATATCTTTTGCCCTCCGCTTACGTACTATTTCCTGTTACGTAATACATTTGGGTTGAAAAAATCCCCATTACTAAATGAGAGCAAAAAAGTTTGAAATTTTATAATTTGTGAAAAATAAAAGATGAAAAACAGATTTGGACTTTATTCTGGAATAATTCCGATACAGTTTTTTCTGAGAAAAACAGTATCATAATCGTATCACGACACAAAAAAGGCCTGAAATCATGTTTTCTTAACATGATTCCAAGCCTTGAAAATACTTGATTTGTTATACCAACCTCTAAGCCACTCTAGGTTTATTCCCACTCAATCGTTCCCGTTGGCTTCGGTGTTATGTCATACAATACTCTGTTAACACCTTCAACCTCGGAAGTAATTCTTTGAGTTATCTTATCCAACACGTCATAATCGATTCTCTCTATGGAAGCCTGCATGGCGTCCGTTGTATTAACAGCTCTGATAATTACAGGCCACGCGTCGCTTCTCTTGCCGTCCTTCGTTATACCTACCGAATAGAAATCAGGCACAACCGTAAAATACTGCCATACCTTGCCTTCGAGGCCGGCTGCTGCAAACTCTTCTCTGAGAATGGCATCTGATTCTCTTACGGCTTCCAATCTGTCTCTTGTAATCGCACCGAGACAGCGAACGCCGAGTCCCGGTCCCGGGAACGGCTGACGGAATACCATTGAATCGGGAAGTCCGAGTTCCTTACCGACCGTTCTTACTTCATCTTTATAGAGAAGTGCCACCGGCTCAACGAGTTCAAAATTAAGTTCTTCCGGAAGTCCCCCCACATTGTGATGTGATTTTATTCCGTCACTTTCAAGAATGTCGGGATAAATAGTGCCCTGTGCAAGGAATTGGATACCTTCCTGCTTCTTTGCCTCTTCGGCAAATACTTCAATAAATTCATTTCCGATTATCTTTCTCTTCTCCTCAGGATCGGCAACGTCCTTTAACTTGTCAAGAAATCGGTCTGTCGCGTCAACATATACGAGATTTGCGTTTAATTCTTTTCCGAATACATTTATTACCTGCTCAGGCTCCCCTTTTCTGAGAAGTCCGTGATTAACGTGAACACATACAAGATTTTTGCCAATTGCCTTAATTAAAAGCGCGGCCACAACCGATGAGTCAACTCCGCCCGAGAGGGCAAGAAGCACCTTACCGTCTCCAACCTGCTCTTTAATCTTAACTACCTGCTCTTCGATAAACTTTTTTGCCAGTTCAGGCGTATTGATTCTTTCCATATCATCCGGTCTTACGATTGACATTTGTGTTCCTCCTATTGTTGTCAAATCTCCTGTTTCTTTGCTTTATAAATCTAACAACTAATTTAATTTTTTGCAAGATTTTTTATAACATAATATTATATTGCAAAATCATTCAATTGCACATCTGCACATAAACATATGCCTAAATGCTCTTATTTAATTTACTGCTGTAAGCATTTTTAAAACCGTTATCGTGTTAAATATTTTTTCAAATATTTACCCGTATAACTCTCAGGTTCCTTTACCACTTCCTCCGGCGTTCCCGCGCATACCACGGTGCCTCCCTTACTTCCGCCTTCCGGACCCATATCAATAATATAGTCCGCCGTTTTTATCACATCCAGATTGTGTTCGATTACCACAACCGTATTTCCGCCGTCCGTAAGTTTTTGCAATATATCCGTCAGTTTGTGAACATCCGCAAAGTGCAGTCCCGTTGTAGGCTCATCCAATATATATATTGTTTTTCCGGTGCTCTTCTTTGCCAATTCCGCCGCCAGCTTCATCCTCTGTGCCTCACCTCCCGAAAGTTCGGTGGAAGACTGCCCGAGTCTTATGTATCCGAGACCCACTTCATTTATAGTTTCTATTCTTTTCTTCAATGAAGGAACATTTTCAAAGAATTCGAGAGCCTCTTCAGCCGTCATGTTCAACACATCATGAATTGTTTTACCCTTGTACTTAACTTCAAGGGTTTCTCTGTTATATCTTTTTCCGTGGCATACTTCACACGGAACATATACGTCCGGCAGAAAGTGCATCTCTATTTTGATTATTCCGTCACCGGAGCATGCCTCGCATCTTCCGCCTTTAACATTAAAACTGAATCTGCCTTTTTTATATCCTCGTTCCTTCGCCTCTGTGGTAGCCGCAAAAAGATCTCTTATTATGTCAAATATTCCCGTATATGTGGCAGGATTGGATCTCGGTGTCCTTCCTATAGGGGACTGGTCGATATTTATAACCTTATCGAGATTTTCCGTACCTATGATTTCTTTATATTTTCCCGGAATCGTATACGCTCTGTTAAGGCTTTTTGCAAGCGCCTTATATAATATCTGATTTACAAGAGAACTTTTGCCCGAGCCCGATACGCCTGTTACGCATGTCATAACGCCGAGAGGAATGTCAACATTTATGTTTTTAAGATTATTTTCTTTGGCTCCTTTAATGCTTATAAAGCCGGCTGGCTCTCTTCTTTTATCCGGAATCGGGATTGCAAGTCTGCCGCTTAAATATGCGCCTGTAACGGAGTTTTTGTTTTTCTTTATATCCTCTGCCGTTCCCTCCGCAACAACTTCTCCCCCGTGTTCTCCCGCTCCGGGACCGATATCCACTATCCAGTCCGCCGCATACATGGTATCTTCGTCATGTTCAACCACAATAACGGAATTGCCAAGGTCCCTAAGATGCGTAAGTGTGCCTATTAACTTATCATTATCTCTCTGATGGAGACCTATACTCGGTTCATCCAGTATATATGCAACTCCCACAAGTCCCGAACCAATTTGTGTTGCAAGTCTGATTCTCTGAGCCTCGCCCCCGGAGAGAGTCCCCGCCGATCTTGAAAGTGATAAATAATCCAGCCCCACATTTATCAGGAAGTCAAGTCTGGCATTTATCTCTTTTATGATTTCTTCGCCGATTGACAGCTCCCTTTCCGAAAAATTTATACTCTTTATAAAGGCCGCCAAATCCTCTATCGGAAGCGTCGTCATTTCATATATGTTCTTATCCGCAACGGTTACGGCCAATGAACTCGGTTTTAATCTCTGCCCCTTACATGATTTACACGGCGTGATTCTCATAAATGTTTCATATTGCTGTTTCATCGTATCGGAGGCGGTTTCTCTGTACCGCTGCTCCATATTTCTTATCAGGCCTTCGAACTTAATGTCATATATTCCGAATCCTCTCTGTCCCTGATATTTTACTTTTACGGCTTTTCCTCCCGTTCCGTTAATAATAATATTCTTTACGGAGTCGGGATAATCCTTATACGGAGTTTCAAGGCTGAATCCGTATTCTTCCGCCAATGCTGCAAGTATTGCGCCGGAGAAGCTTTTTTTATCCGTTGCGGACTGCCATCCCATTGCCGCAATCGCACCCTCGCTTATACTTAAATTCTTATCCGGAATGAGAAGGTCTTCATCAAATTCCATTTTAAAACCGAGACCGAAACAGTCCGGACATGCTCCGAAAGGATTATTAAACGAAAAGCTTCTCGGCTCTATTTCATCTATGCTTATTCCGCAATTTGCGCATGCAAAGCTCTGAGAGAATTTCAATTTATCTGAATCCGCAACATCCACATCCATTACGCCGTTTGCGAGTTTAAGAGCGGTCTCCGCTGAATCCGTCAATCGCTTTTCAAGTCCTTCTTTGATAATAAGTCTGTCCACAACTATATCAATGTTGTGCTTTTTGTTTTTATCAAGCTTTATCTCATCGCTGAGGTCGTACTGTATTCCGTCTGCAATAACTCTTACAAATCCGGACTTTCGTGCAGATTCAAATACTTTCTGATGCTCTCCCTTTCTCCCCGACACCACCGGCGCAAGAATCTGTATCTTTGTTCTCTCCGGAAGAGCCATAATCTCGTCCACCATCTGATCTACTGTCTGTTTTTCCACTTTTCTTCCGCATTTAGGACAGTGCGGAATACCGATTCTTGCATAAAGCAGTCTGAGATAATCATATATTTCGGTCACGGTACCCACGGTTGAACGGGGATTTCTGTTGGTTGATTTTTGATCGATTGATATGGCAGGAGACAGTCCCTCTATTGACTCTACCTTAGGCTTCTCCATTTGACCGAGGAATTGTCTTGCGTATGAAGACAGCGATTCCATGTATCTTCTCTGCCCCTCTGCATATACCGTATCAAACGCAAGAGAGCTCTTTCCGGAACCCGAAAGTCCGGTAAGAACCACTAACGCGTCTCTCGGGATGTCAACATCCACATTTTTAAGATTATGCTCCGACGCTCCTCTGATTTTTATATAATTCTTAAACTTACCTTTTTCCGATTTATCCGACATATTCACCTCGCAGTAATGTGATTATTTATTATTTAATACGGCAGTGTCCGGTTGCATGTATTTCCATTTTTTAACGGCGTCTGCGTTGCCGCTGAAGTTTAATCCGTTGGTAAATGTCATATACAGCTGCTTTCTGTATGTATTTGACGCGTTTCCGGCGTCAAATGATACGGTATATCCGGCACTTCCCGCCATGTTTTTTCCAATCAGTTTATTATTATCGATTTTATTATATGTATTGCCGTTTTTATTATACCTGTCAAAGGACAGGTCGTTGGCACTTATGACAGGGTCGGCATATCTCATACCGTTACTTTCATAAGAAGTTACCTGATTGCCTTCGGCGTCAATAATTATAAATTTCTTAAAATATACCTTGTCATCTATTATATCGGATACATCCGCTACTCCGTATACGAAATCGCTGCCTATATATCCTATTGTTTTTACGGTTTCGCCTTCTCCCGCCGTAACCGTATTTGCCGTTTCCCTGTTCCGGTTATACAGTTTAATTTCGGTTACATACCCCGAACCGTTTTTGGCTCCGTCGTATGCTATAACGGATCTGTCTCCGCTTGCCGAAAACTTACCATCCTGAATGTCGGTCAGTACTGCGTCGGAGTTATGGCTGTCGGTATTAATTGCGTACATGGTGTTTCCCGATACTACATAGTACAGGTTATTATCATTTAAATAACTTGATTCCGCCTGCACTTTCAATTCGTTTAAGTTTGCGTTTGATTTAACGAATACAACCTCTTTCAGCACACTGCCGTCATAATTAAATAACGCAATACCCGTTTCGCCGGCGTGTTCTCCCGCCATTTGCGTACCGTATACGGCAAACGTAACCTTTCCGTCATCCGTGACATTTATTATATTTATTCCGTATGATCTTTCACAGCTCTGTATATATCCCTTATCGTCAACCTTTATGGTGGTATTCAAATCACTGTTATTTGATTCATTTACGTCAAATGTAAATATTTCGCTCAGCTTTCCTCCGTTATCCGCAAGCCACAGATTTCCGCCGTTTTTAAATGCGGTAAATCTGCCGTTTCGGCTTGAACTTCCTTCAACCTCCGACGAATAATTAAATCCTAAAAGCAAAGAGTTATTGCTTACGCTTACCGAGTCCGGAAGTAATGTTTCTTCGGCTCTTCTCTGATAGTTAATAAGATTTACCTTACCGTTTGCCATCATCCTTACCGTATATGACTCATTTACCACAATTCTCTTTTCCTTGCCGTCCGATCCCGTTAAGGATATGGGATAACTCATGGTCATCCTTGTCGAATTGTCATCCACGCCAATCACTGTCGGTGTTTCACGTGAAACTTTTTTAGGATTTAAAGTATTCCACGTAACAAGCGATGTAGGCGAAAATATGTCCGCCACGGCATAATTTGTTATATCAACTCCCGATTTGGGTGCAAGATATGAAAAGACCTCTTTTTCCTTCGCGGAATCATATATATTGTCGCTAAAGGAATTGACAAACGCTATTTTTTCATCAAGGTATGCCGAACCTCTGTTTTCGATAAGAGTATTATAATAAAGCGTTTTATCCGTATATTCCACCCTTATTTGCAGCTGATACTTTTCATTGGGATTGAGCAGATTCTTTATATTCAGCTCCGCATCCGTATTTCCGCCGTTTGAAGTATATGAGACATCGGTCTTCTCCATAAGGGATCCGTCTGATATCTTTCTCACCTCATATGAAATACTTTTTATGCTGTTCTTATCAACATCTATACTTATGCGCTGCTTTCTGTCGGTATCAAGCGGCGAATATGTATTTATGTCCTTTTCAAACGTAAAATCATTTCCCGATACGCCGGTTATTTTGTTGTAAACGTTTCCCTTGGCGGTTTTAAAGGTAACCGTGGGGTTCCTTTCGGCGGTTTCAATGTTCACTTCTCCCGCAACCGCAACTATTCCGTCTTTTCTTGCAAAATTAATAATGTTGCTTTTAAATAAAAATATCGCAGTCACCGCAACGGCCGCAATAATTAAAATAAGGACCAGTAAGACCGACTTTCTTTTGCCGTTCTTACCCTGTCCTTTGTTCATCCTTCTATATAAACTTTTATAGCTTCTTCTCATCTATTTTATTCTCATCTGTTTTATTCTTATCAGCGGATCTTCCTTTAACAAACGGTACAAAATATACGCCTGCCTGTACGGACAAAAGTCCGATCAGAATTGCAACCGGATCGGCAAACCGCGTAAAGAAAGCTATGGCCACGACCGCTCCAAACACTGCAAGTCTGATTATGTATCCCCATACAACGCCGCTCCTTGTGACCTTTTCCGCAGTTACGGTCCTGTTTAACATCACGGCATTTTGTATGGATGAAAACATTGCAAGTCCTACTCCGATGGCAAACCCGATCATACATGTAAGCTTATCAAGCGGAGTAAATAATATGATTATTTCCCCTGCCGCCAAATATATAAGTTCGGCAAATACAAGTATCGGAAGAACCGAATTAATATTTGCAAGTCTGTCACGAATATTCAAAATGTCCTCCTAATCACAATTCCATGTTTATTTTTCTGCCGGAACCGTTATACATATAATATCTGACCTTTGCCGCGTCGAGCATTCTCTTTGCCGCAATAACGGAATCCGAATCCGGATACAGGTCTCTCTCATATACTATTGTTTTTATTCCCGCCTGAATGATTGCCTTTGTGCATTCATTGCACGGAAACAGCGTAACATAAATCTTGGCCCCTTCCAGATTGCCGCCCCTGTAATTAAGAATGGCATTAAGTTCGCTGTGAGCGGTATATAAATATTTATTTTCCAAAGGCGCACCTTCTCTTACCCATGGGAAATCATCATCGGAACAACCTATGGGAAGCCCGTTGTAACCCATGGACAATATCTTATTGTCATCGCTTACTATACATGCTCCGACCTGTGTATGCGGGTCTTTCGACCTGAGTGCAGACAGCTTGGCAACACCCATAAAATATTCGTCCCATGTAATGTAATCCGATCTCTTATCACTTATCAAACTTATCTATCCTTCTAATATGTCTGTCTTCATTTGAAAACGGAGTATCAACAAATATATCCACAATTTTTAATGCAAGCCCCGGACCGGTAACTCTTTCTCCGAGACATAATACATTGGCATTGTTATGTTCTTTTGTTGCCTGTGCACTGAAACAGTCTCCGCAAAGTGCGGCTCTTATTCCGTGCACCTTGTTGGCAGCCATTGACATTCCTATTCCGGTACCGCATACAAGGATACCCAAATCGGCTTCTTTTCCGACCACCGCATCCGTTACCGCCGCCGCATAATCCGGATAATCGCATGAGTCAAACGAGTTGCATCCCTTATCCGACACTTCAAATCCTCTCTCTTTGAGATGATTAACTATTTCCGTTTTTAATTTAAGACCACCGTGATCGCTTCCTATTGCTATAATCATGACTTCTCCTTCTTGTCTGCTTCATTTAATTCACTCGCAACTTTGAATACAACGCTGTATAATTCGTCAAAACACAGCCTGTATTCATCTTCATCTTTACCTATCGGATTAGGAATTTCTTTTTCCGGAACTCTGGCATATTCCGAAAGTGTAAAAACATTAATTGCATTTTCAAAGTCCCGATATATTCGATCCTTCTCATCCTTATTAACAGTCAGAACAACCGTATCCTCCGAAAAATCCGACTCCGTCAATTGTCTTGAAAAATGGCTCGGCATATCCATAAGTCTTTCCCTGGCAACAGTAACGGCCTTGGAATTACATGGCTCGGGAAACAAAACTATTAAACCTCTCGATTCCACAATAAGCTTTCTCTCTTTTAAATCAAGCAGCTTTTCAAGAATTGTAACAGCCATGGGCCCTATATCCGTGTCCGTTTCACTTACGAATACAATTCTGTTAATTACATTCATACTTTAATTATTTTATCCCCTGCCGCCTTAATCAAACGATTCATAACGGCCAATCCCTGATTATCTGTGTCAAATGTCTCCGAGTATATACTCCCGGCTTCTATGTCATTGCATAATCTGAGCGCCGTAAACAGGTTGTGTTCTATACTCGAGAGATCACTCCTATTTCCTAATGATACAACATAAATCAAAATATTGTTACTAATATCTGATAAAGTTTTGATAAATTCACCGCATTTTATGAACAAAACTCCATTCTCCGGCACATTTGCTTCCGATATCAGTTTCCTGTAAACATTCGTATTCTCATCCGTAGTCAATATAACCGTTTTTTTATTACGGGCAGCGTCCGCCAGGGAAAGCTTTACAATATTCTCCGCCACGGACAGGCCGCCCTTGTTATCCGAATCCACAAGGACAAGCGAGGCATCCGGCGCATAATGCCTGTACATCATTCCGGGAGCGAGAGGCCTTGTGTTTTTATCGACTTTCTTATAATTATCGACTCCGGCTATGGTCTTATCCACATCTATATGCCCTATTATTTCCTCTATGTCTTCCCGACTTATATGTCCCGGACGAAGCAACACGGGTACATCCTTTGTCATATCTATGATTGTGGATTCAACCCCGATATTTACCGTATCGTCTTCAATGATCATGTCAATCCTGCCGTTTAGATCTTCATATACGTATCCTGCCTTTGTCGGACTTGGCTTGCCCGATGTGTTGGCGCTGGGAGCAGCTATGTATATGCCTGACGAAAGGAGCTTTTTCGCAACTTTATGGGCAGGCATTCTGACTGCGACGGTTTCAAGTCCTCCCGTTGTTTCAGGCGGTACACATGACTTTTTCTTTAATACCATGGTAAGCGGTCCCGGCCAGAATCTTTCCGCAAGCAATTCCGCTTTCTCCGGGAACTCTTCCGCAATGCCGTCTATCTGATTCCTGTTTCCTATATGTACTATAAGGGGATTATCGCTCGGTCTGCCCTTGGCCTTGTATATCTTTCTGCTGCTTTCCGGGTTTAATGCATCCCCGCCTATTCCGTAAACCGTTTCCGTCGGGAACGCAACAAGTCCGCCATTCTTCAGAATATCCGCCGCTCTGTTGATTATTTCGTCATTTTTATTATCATCGTCCGTGATTTTCTCATATATTGTATCCATCATTGATTACCCCAAGAGAAGAGCTTTTCACCTACAACCTGCCATACGCTTTCATCTTCAAGACCCAGTCTCCAATATGCCACGTTGGTGTTGCCTCCGCCGTTGTTATCTTTCGTCAAATCTATCTTCTTTCCCAAAGTATCCTTGTCTTCTATCCACATTTTACATGTGGCTCCCGAATTGTCTTTATATTCTATATAGTTGCTTCCCGCATCGCTGTCATATACCGGAGAAGCTCCAGACTCTTTAACTATCGACTGTGATTCAACCATGCTTACGGCATCGCTGCTTAACTTGCCGTTGCTTTCCTTCCAAAGTCTCGTATAAAGAGGAAGAGCGTTTATTATTTGCTCTGAAGAAACGTGCTGACTCAGTCTTTCAAGATTTCTCTTTACGAATCCCATTGATGATACTGGACCGGCTTCTTCGGAACCGCTATAGTGCTCGTCATAGTTCATAACCACAAGATAATCCGCATAATTGCCTATTTCTTCCGGATTATAAAATGCATTATAGATTTCTATCGGATAGACGTCTACGGACAGATATTTACCGTTCTTTCTCAGTTCCAATGATAATTCTCTGATAAATTGGAGATAATCGTCACTGCTTGAACTTGTTATTTTTTCAAAATCAATATTTATACCGTCATAGTTCATGTCCACCGCATCCGACACCAGACGGTTTATCATTCTCTGTCTGAGTCTCTTGGAGCTTAACAGCTTCTCCACGTCAACATCATACTTAAAATCACTTACGACAGGCCACACCTGAACATTTGAATCGTGAAGTGAGCTTACCACCGCCTCGTATGATAAATCACTTATCGTTCCGTTGCTGTCGGCATATGCATACCATGTGGGAGCTGCTACATTTACGGCTCCCTTTGTATCGTTTACCGTTGATAATACATTGTTGTTTGCCGCATCGTTTGTAACTTGCACAAATCCGAGGCTTATATTTCCGTCAAACTTCTTGTGAGGATTATTTCTGTCAATATCCGCTCTCTTAATCGGTGCGTTTTCGGCATCTCCCAAAGACGAAGTTCTTATATATCCCTGAAATCCGTCTTTAGTTTGAACCTTTGTATAATTTCCCTCTTCTTCAAGCCTTACAACTCTGTCTCCGGATGATACGTTTGTCAATATGTCACTCTTCGGACCCGCATAATATCTTACAACATCGTCTGACTTAACCTCCGATGATGTGTCTCCCTTGAGATAAACAACTCTGTTTGGGTTGTCAAAGCTCTCAAGTGTTCCGTCCACATAAGGCTTGATAAACGCCATATCTATATATATTGTTCCGTTTTCTTCCATAACCGGAGCTGTATCGGCATTTTTTGATTCACCGTTCGTGGTTTTATATTCCGTCTTTCCCGGAGCAAGGACCATTGTCCCTACCCCGTCGGTGTAAAGCACCGAGGATGATTCCGAATCGTAATAAAACCTTGAATCAATATTATCCGCCACATATTTTTGCGGAATATAAATCGTACCGTTCTTTTTAAGTCCTCTTAAACTGTCATCCGTATTACCTTCAGACACTAATATTGTCTCATTTTCTCCGTTAATATTCTGTTTAAAATATTTAACCGGATCCATCCTCTCATTATTGTTTCCTTTAAGCGCAAAAAACACCGCGACAACGGCTATAACGGCCGCCGCTGCGGAAACCATGCCTATGATAACTTTCTTTTTGCCGTTTTTTTTGTATTTTCCGCCGGTTCTGTATCTGTCACCCATGACGCTCTCCAAATATATTATTCCGTGTTTTTTAGTTTTAATATGTGTTATTTTCGTTTTGATATGTCTGACGCTTTATTATGCAAGTCACATAATAAGGCGCATTATTTCACGTTGAATTAATTTATTTTAAATGTATTTTAATATTTACGATTTATGTTAAGTATACCATAAATAAAGTTATTGAAAAATTTGTTCGATTGTGGTAAATTACAAACAGGCAGTCATCACCGGAGGTGATGTATCCCCATTTATGTTTATCATTTTATAAATGTCGGTATTATGCGACATTCATACCCTTTTTAATTTAAAAATATTTATCTGCCGTTTATTAATACAATAAATTGCAGATACCGATCTAAAGACATTAATCTGTTCACATATTCAATAATAATTATATTCCTTAATAAACCATATTCCCAACTTATAATCGTATTCAGTAATATAATGACACATTTTGAAGTTTTAATTTATTTGATTAATTATTTGTGAAAAGATGGCTGCTCGCACCTGTTAATTATCACTTATAATGTGATTTCCTATCGCATAATCCCGACGGAGAAAGGGGAAATCCGTCGGGATTTAATTATATTAATAAAAAGACAAGCATACAATACAAAAAAGTCTTATAATAATATAACTATATTAAAACATTATACTATCTTATAAAGGTGCATATATGAAAATCAATAAAATATCAGAAAACGAAGTTACCTGCTTTCTCAACAGCTCCGAACTTGAAGAATACGGTTTAAACGTAAACGAAGATGCGGTTACCGATGAAAAGCTCAAAGATAAAGCCGTACAGAATTTTTTTGATTTGACGCTTAGGGTTCGCGATGAAATTGCAAAAGAATATAATCTTCCCGTTCAATGCGTTGAATATATAGATCTTACTCCGGAATACAACGGAGCGACATTAAGATATTCATTAAACAGTTCAACGGCAGGTGCATATAATTATCTTAACCGGGTTTTAAGCGAAGTTACCGAATATCTTTCAGACAGTGTCGAAAAGCTGAAGCAGAGATTAATATTTGAACTTGTTGTCTCATTTTTGTCCGACTCGCTGTCAGAAGATTCAGATAAATATTTCAAGACCGATTTTATAAATATCATAAAAGAGTATATATCAAGAGAAGATATCGAATTGTATCTGACTGAGGAATTGTCATCCGCAAAGGGATATATAGCAAGCGAGGTCGTAAAATACATTAACTCCGATGCCGAAGCAAGAAAAAGATATGAAGATGCCGTAAATGAACATTCCCGAAATATAGTGAATTTTTCAACTCCGGGTCTGTTTATTCCCGGTGCCGCCGGATTATCTTCCGCTGACGTTAATAATTTCAACGTAACCGGCTCAATTACCGGCAGTGTGAATAAAACAGCCATAAACGATTCACTTAACGATGATGTGAACGGTACCGATACAACAGATACCGGGAATTCAGATTATATAAATAAAAATGACGGGACAGACTTTATCGAAAATAACGAAAACAACTACTCCGACATGTTTTCCGATAACTCCTTCCGCTCTTTCTCTTTGAACAGCCTTTATGACGACGACCGCTTAAATAACGTAAATCCGAATCAGGCAGCGGAGGACGCTCTTTCCGAACTTCAAAAACCTGAAAGCGAGCAGGAGGAATACGATACTTCCTCAATAACATCCAATTTCAAAGAGACATTTTCAAGATTAAGAGAAAGTATTCCGAATGAATTACTCGATGAAACCGACGGCGATATAAGACTGGGAGATTATCTTGATTTCCTGGAAAATATCGGAGACGAACTTGGAACCGTATTAAATTCATCAGATTCGGCTCTTGATAAAATTGATTTTATGAAGAATAAAATGGAAGAGCTTAAAGAGAGTAATTACAAAAAGACGGTAGGCGGCAAATTCAATTCGATCAAGGATATTGAAAATGCCATAAAAAGGCTTAATTCATGGGATAAGACAAGATTTTCAAGCTCGCTGTACCTTACGCCCAGAAATAAATATATTCTTATATTATCGGCATCGGCGCCTGACATTTCGGCATTCAACAGTTGTATTGCCGCTCTTATGAGAGACGGCACGCTTCTTCATTCGGATAAACTCCAGATACCGTATATTCGGGAACACTGTGAAACCCTTATTGAGGATGATGCTGTTGAAATAATAAGCGGTGATTTATGAAATACGGAATTTTAGATCAATGATTCATGATTTCCCGCAGATTGTCGCCCGAATACAGGACGGCGGTACAATGTTTCACGTGAAACATTGTACCGCCGTCCTGCTTTTTTACTTATATTTTTACTTATATTTTTACTTATTAATTTTGATTAACGGTTTTGAACCCTGTTTTTACTGCTGTTAATCATATTTTGCCGTTTTACATGTAACGGGCTTTTCGTTTTTATTGAGGTTATGTTTTAATGTTTTCCGTATCAGATTGCATCGTGGAATGTTCTCTTTATTACTTCAAGCTGCTGCTCTTTGCTGAGTCTGCTGAAGTTTACCGCATAGCCTGATACCCTGATTGTAAGTGTAGGATATTCTTCCGGATGCTCCATGGCGTCCTGAAGAAGTTGCCTGTTTAACACATTTACATTGAGATGATGAGCTCCCTGAACGAAATAACCGTCAAGGATTGAAACAAGATTTGCTGTTCTGTCACTGTCCGTTTTGCCAAGCGCATTAGGGACAATGGAAAATGTATTTGATACACCGTCCTGACATACGTTTCTGTAAGGAATCTTTGCAACTGAGTTAAGTGATGCAAGTGCACCGTTCATATCTCTGCCGTGCATAGGATTAGCTCCAGGAGCAAATGCCTCTCCCGCCTTTCTGCCGTCCGGAGTTGATCCCGTTTTCTTGCCGTACATTACGTTGCTTGTAATCGTAAGTGCGGAAAGTGTATGCTTTGCATCTCTGTACATAGGATGTTTCTTTAACTCTGCAGAGAAATATGAAACTATTTCAACTGCCATATCGTCTACTCTGTCATCGTCATTTCCGTACTTAGGGAAATCTCCCAATACTTCGAAGTCTACGGCTATTCCCTCTTCATTTCTAATCGGTTTCACCTTTCCGAACTTAATTGCTGAAAGTGAGTCTACGGCTATTGATAGCCCGGCAACGCCAAATGCTGCGATTCTTTCCACAAAAGTATCATGCAGGGCCATATGACTGCTTTCGTATGCATATTTATCATGCATGTAATGAATTATGTTTATTGTATCAACATATAATTCCGCAACATACGACAATACCTTCTTATAATTAGTAATAACCTTTGAGAAATCAAGTATTTCATCGTTATCCTTTTCAATATCCGGAACAACTTTTATGTCCTTAATTTCATCCACGCCTCCGTTAATGGCATAAAGCAGACTCTTTGCGAGATTTGCTCTGGCTCCGAAGAACTGCATCTGCTTACCTACGGCCATTGCCGATACGCAGCATGAGATACAATAGTCGTCTCCGTACATAGGTCGCATAATATCGTCGTTTTCATACTGTATTGAGTCTGTTTTGATACTCATTTCGGAACAGTATCTTTTGAAGTTTTCAGGAAGATTTTGGCTCCAAAGAACTGTAAGATTAGGTTCCGGCGCCGTACCCAAATTAGTAAGGGTATGAAGGATTCGAAAAGAATTCTTGGTTACGAGTGTTCTTCCGTCTACCCCCATACCTCCGATGGACTCCGTAACCCATGTAGGATCTCCGCCGAACAATTCATTGTATTCAGGCGTACGAAGATGACGAACCAAACGGAGCTTAATTACAAACTGATCGATTAATTCCTGAGCTTCATCCTCCGTAATCAGTCCTCTTTCAAGATCTCTCTGGATATAGATGTCAAGGAATGTTGAAGTACGGCCAAGGCTTGTTGCTGCGCCGTTATTCTCCTTAATGCCCGCAAGATAAGCCATATATAAGTGCTGTACGGCCTCTTTTGCATTTTCTGCCGGAGCCGTTATGTCGCAGCCGTATTTTGCCGCCATGCTTGTCATTTCCTTAAGAGCGCGAATCTGCATTTGAACCTCTTCGCGAAGTCTTATTCTTTCGTCTGTCATTGGACCGTCAAGAATATCCAGATCTTTCTGCTTTTCTTCAATTAAGAAATCCGTTCCGTACAGCGCAACTCTTCTGTAATCACCGACAAGACGGCCTCTGCCGTAAGCATCCGGAAGTCCCGTAAGAAGGCCTGCTGTTCTTGCAAGTCTTGTGCGCTTCGGATAAGCATCAAATACACCCTCGTTGTGAGTCTTTCTGTATAATTTAAAATGTTTCTCAATCTCAGGATTAAGTTCATATCCGTACTGCTCGAGCGCAGACTTTGCGGTACGAAGTCCTCCGTATAAGTTTACGATACGTTTAAGAGGTTGGTCTGTCTGAAGACCTACTATTACTTCATTTTCCTTGTCGATAAAACCCGGCTCAAAATTATCAATTCCGGATACGGCATCAACTTCAACATCGATGATTCCCTTTTTCACTTCTTCCACAATAAGATCCCTTGCTTTTGCCCAGACCTTAGATGTCTTTTCGGAAATCGGAGCGAGGAAAGAATCGTCTCCCGTGTATGGCGTATAATTCTTCTGAATAAAGTTACTTACATTAACCAAATGTCTCCATTCGCCGGTTCTGAATCCGCTCCATGCGCTGCAGTTTACATCAATGCTCATTTGAGTACCTCCAAAATATGATTATCTTTTAATACAGGTTCTATTAAGTCTTTCATTCCATTCCGCAATATCATTCGGATCCAATGCAGAAATATTTTCAAGTCCGTAGGGTATATTCATTTCTTTATACTTGTGAACACCCAGTTCATGGTACGGCAGAAGTTCCACTTTTCTGATGTTGTTTATATTCTCAAGATATTTTTCCAATTCTTTAAAATGTTCGTCTCCGTCCGTTAATCCCGGTACAACCACATGCCTTATCCAAAGCGGAACATTTAACCTCTGAGAGACATTAAGGAATTCTTCGGCTTTATCAATCTCCGCACCGGTTATATTCCTGTATCCGTCTCTTGTAAAATGTTTCACGTCGAACAAAATCAAATCCGTATATTTTAAAATATCTTCATAATCACCGTTGCCCGCCCCGGAAGTGTCTATGCATGTGTTAATCCCGTTCTCTTTACACAATCTCAGGCATTCCTTAAGAAAATCCCCCTGAATCAACGGCTCTCCTCCGGAAAATGTAACTCCTCCTTCGGCTCCGTAGTAAGATTTAAATCTGAGAATTTTGCTCAAAAGTTCTTCGGGAGTAAACTCATCCGAGTTTTTATCACATATCTTCCATGTGTCGGGATTGTGACAATATACACATCTTAATGGACATCCCTGAAGAAATATAACGGTACGTATCCCCGGTCCGTCAACAAGTCCCATTGATTCAACAGAATGAATAAAACCCAAAACCTATCCTCCAAACAATAAAAAAAGCCGACGCAGTCCGGGCTTTTTTGCCCAGACGGTCGGCTTAAATCACGATCATACTCCATGTGGTACTCTCCACAAATCCGTCAGTCATATGATGGTGTTATCGTAGCACTAAGAATTTTAACTGTCAATCATTGATTTATATAAAATTTGAATAACCTGTGTGAATAAAAACATCAAAAGTGCTCTGATTGTATGTAATTTAATGTAAATATATCTTCAAAATATATTAAATATGCTTTTTAATTTCATCAGCTACATTGTCAATATCCGTAGGTTCAAATCTCTTAACGATGTTGCCTTCTCTGTCAATTAAGAACTTTGTGAAATTCCACTTAATGTTGCTGTTGTTCTTATAATCACTGTCCATTTTCTCCGCTTCGGCAGCGATGGCAACGCCGAGAGGAGAATCGTCAAGGCCTCCGAATTCCGTATTTTCCCTAAGCCACTTAAATAAAGGAGCCGAATTCTCGCCGTTTACTTCCACCTTTGAAAACTGTGGGAACGTAATTCCGAAGCGACCTGTACAGAATGCATTAATCTCACTGTCGGTTCCCGGAGCCTGACCTAAAAACTGGTTGCAAGGAAAGTCAAGTATCTCGAATCCCTGATCTTTAAATTCTTCATAAATCTTCTGCAAAGGCGCATATTGAGGTGTAAGTCCGCATTCGGTTGCAGTATTTACCACAAGTAAGAGCTTGCCCTTGTAATCTGCCAATGATACATCACTTCCGTCCTGAGCTTTAACGGTAAAATCATAAATATTCATATTCGTACTCCTTTAAATAAATTCATGTTTATATCTGAAATAATTGATTTCGCAAAATAGTGTTGTGTAAAATATATTATGTACTTTATTATATACAAAACGGATGAAATTGCAAGCGAATTTCATTAATTGTCATGTGAAACAAATAATCATTGCCACATAGATAACCGACAAAACCGCATTACATTCATCCGTTTTGAAAATATTCTAATATATTATTTTAATCCGCCTTTTTCTTTTTCTTGAAAAATGCTTTGGCAAGAACCATAAATATTCCCGTTCCGACAAGAGACATAACCGGATAAAAAAGCACAACCTCTTCCGGCACAAGCATGGCAAGTATTCCCATGGCTCCCGCCGGAGGAACAAACATGCCGAAACCGTATATAATTGCAATAATAACAACTGCCGCAATAAGTGCCGCCAATGTCAGCGGAAGCCCTAATGTCATTGTGAATAAATATCTTGACATTGCCCCGACCGCAGCGCATACAGATATCAAAATTACAACCTTAACGGGTTTTCTTCGTGCTTTTGAAGATTTCTCCGCAAATTCCGTAAACGCAACAAGTATCGGAGGAGCAACAGCAAAGGGCCAACCGAGCAAAACCGCTGCGATAATCATTGCTGATGATGCCGCAATCTTTTTCAAAATAAAAAGCCATTCTTCTTTGCCTTCCGGTTTACCCAATCTGTTATAGGTAACAGGCTCCCGTATGTTAAGCCTTTCCAAAACAATGCGAAGCAGCAATATTCCAACGGTAAAAATAAAAGCGGATAAAAGATATATCGGCGTTCTCGTTTGCAGCATAACCGGCAGAACAACGGCCGAAGCCATGGGCGCAAAACTTGTCCCTGAATATGCAAGAAGCAGCTGACTTACGGAAAAAGCTATTATCATCTGAAGCCACAGCGGTCCGGGTCCGATAAATACTATAAGCATTCCGATTGCCGCCGCAAGCATAATAAAAATAAATATTCTAAGCTTACTTGTATTCCATGTAAATTTTGGTGCAAGCATTGCGCCGACAGCAATGGCCGCTATCTCAGGAAAGATAACTTCTTTCTCATGTATCAGTTCCGATGTGCCAACCATTGCCACAATAATAAGCACGGTAAAAAGTGCGGGTATGTATTTTCTCATATCAAACCTACTTCCGAATCCTGTCATACGAAGCTGACCCGCCCTCTACGGTCATTATCGGTAATATATAAGTAAATTGGATAATATATAATATACTTATTTAGTAGGTATTTTGACAAGAGTGTTTTATACAATATATCGAATTTATATCATAAAATCTCATATTTATATTAAATTTTTATAATAAATTACGGTCTTATTGTCTAATGTAAAATTTTTCCCTTTTAGAAATACCTGAAAATTGCGGAAAACCGACTATAAAAAAATCATACCCGATAATGACATTGTATAACAAATATTGACATGCTAGTTACCATATGCTAACTTAGTTAGCATATGGTAACTAGCTATGGTTCCGATAAAATGAGCTGTTTTTGCAGGCTTATTTTTATTAGCCATATAAATATTTTCACATATAAAATTCAACGGCTACGGATAACGGAACAGAAAATAATAAAATTAATATTTCAGACAGGAGGGAAAAAATGGCAAAGATAATCGACCTTTCACAAAATGTTGCCGCGCTTTGCAATGATTACCCGGAACTTATAAAAATTCTTTCAGATCTTGGATTCAAGCCTTTGGCCAATCCCCTTATGAGAAAAATAATCGGTTCACATATGACTGTTTTGAAGGCTTCAAAGAAAATGAATATCCCGATGGATAAAATCATGTTTGCGCTTGCGGAGAACGGCTTTGCCGTTACCGGAACAGAAACCGGTTCGAATGAAAATAATACAAAAACGGAAGAAGAACGAAGGAAGCACGCTCATGAACCCGGACACACATTTCTTGCACGAATGGGGAAGACAAGGCTTCGTCCCGGCGGAATTGATGCGACGGAATGGTTGCTGAATAAGGCTGATATCACTTCGGATACAAAAATTCTTGAAGTCGCATGTAATATGGGAACAACATTGATTCAGATTGCCGAAAAGTACGGTTGCAGCCTTACCGGACTTGATCTTGACGGTGAAGCTTTAAAGAATGCGGAGAATAACGTAAAAGAACACAATTTGGAAAACCATATCACATTGGTACAAGGAAGCGCATTTGAGCTCCCGTTCCCGGATGAAAGCTTCGACATTGTGATTAACGAAGCAATGCTTACAATGTTAATCGGAGATCAGAAGGATAGGGCTGTTTCTGAATATCACCGTGTTTTAAAACCCGGCGGACTGCTGCTTACTCAGGATGTCTGTATCCGTTCGGATGACAAGGATATTCAGAATAACATCAGAGCCGGCATCAGCCGCGCAATCAATGTAAACGTGGAACCTCTGACGATAACTGACTGGACAGAGAAATTTGAAACACAAGGTTTTAGTGTAACGAAAAAAGACGGAGAAATGACGCTCCTTGATCCTGACGGAATGAAGCATGACAAAGGGGAAGAAAGGACGCTTGAAATACTTTCAAATGCCTTAAAGGAAGAAAATGCAGACTTTTTCGAGAGAATGTTTACATTCTTCGGTAAGCATAAAGAGCAGCTTGGTTTTGTTGCATTTGCAAGTGAGAAGAATTAACAAAACTCAATCCGGATTCTAAAACGAATAAAGTTAAGAAACAAGCACGTACACATTCAATCCGGTAATATTTCAGTATGAACAACGGAAATATCAGATAAAACAAAAAGCATGGGAGAATTTCAAATGAAATCTTCCATGCTTTTGCAATCAGTTTATATCTCCTATTTATAAATTTTTATGTCCAAACTTATTTCAAACTTCTAATATATTTAATATGGCAGAACAAAAATAAGTTGTATTTCTTACCTTTTCATCCTTATTGAGGATTCCCTTCGCTACAAACTCATCTAATATGTTATATAATGTCCCCTTACTTGCCGGAATATTGTCCTGTATTTGCCTTACCTTGAATGCAGGTCTTTTAAATATCTCATCTAAAAGCATTATCGCATACTTAGAACTCATATCAGAAATGCAAACTTCCTTAAAATTACTATATATATCCAGCATAGCTTTCGCTTTTTGCGTATTGATCTCAGCCTGTTCTACGACTCCTTCCAAGAAGTATTTGATCCATGTGGCATAATCATTATTTTTAGATACGGCAGAAAGTTTCTCTAAATATAAAGAACGATTTTTTTCAAAATAAGCACTCATATAAAATGTCGGTACCGGCAACATATTTCTATAATACAAAAAAAGAGGTATTAATAATCGTCCAATACGCCCATTTCTGTCCTTAAAAGGATGAATCATTTCAAATTGACAATGTATAAGAGCTGCCTGAACAAGTAAATCCACTTCATCATAATGAATATACTGCTCTAAATTTCCCATGTACTCAGGCGTCAATTCAGGAGATAATGGTGTGAATGATATTGCACTTGCACTACCGATATAGTTCTGCTCTGTTTTAAATTCACCGGGAGATTTTGTTTTACCTCGTACATTGTCGAGAAGTATCTTATGCATTTCCTTAATTAAACGTGTACATAACGGCAATTTATGTAGCTCTTCCTCTGAATTGTCCGACATCGTAGACATATTTTTTAATGCATAAAATATTGCGCTTCTATAATTCATTACTTCTTTCATTTCATCTTTAGAAACAGAAACCCGATTACCTGCATCATAGTTAATAAAATCTTCTATTGTAGCATGTGTGCCCTCTAACTTAGACGACAGGACTGCTTCCTGCGAAATCAACGGAGAAATAAGGAGTTTCGGATTTATAATATTTATAAGAAATCCTCTGTAAGCTCCCATTGCATTATTTGCTTTTGAAATCAGATGAATAATGTCTTTGTCGAACAATATGGGACTTAATTCTAACGGTAACTTTGCCGGAATATGAGGTTTCGGAACGTTCTGGTAAATATCTTCAAAATTCATATCGGAACTCCTATCTATTAGTTCAATGATTTTCGTCATTTTATACTTAAATGTCGCCGGTTCTAATATTCTCAAGATAATTAGACTTAACCGTTTTTTAGTCTAATTATCTCTTCTTTTTTATAATAAGCGTTAAGTTAGTTCAATATATTTAATATATTTATACTAAAATATCACTTAATTCAACATTTTTCAATTTTTTACTCATTCTATATATAAGTCACCCCACAAAATTTTCTGCCAGGAAAGATGTGCTCTCGGCTTTATCCTGACTTTTCCCTTTCAAAAAGCACCGCTTTATCAACAGTCCTCTGATTGAATCCGTAAATCATCAGATAAAACAAAAAGCATGGGAGAATTTCAAATGAAATCTTCCATGCTTTTGCAATCAGTGTTCCCGAGGTGATTCGAACACCCGACCTACCGCTTAGGAGGCGGTCGCTCTATCCTGCTGAGCTACGGAAACATCTTTAAAATCTGTTCAATTATAGGAACAATATTATTTATTGTCAAGCAAATAAATAACAGGCCTATATGCATCGGTATAAAGTGTAATTAAACCGATATATAAGCCCGTTTTACTTTTTTGATTATATTTATGCTTTGTGAAGCTTGTCCTGACCTCCCATATAAGGTCTCAAAACTTCAGGAATAACTATGCTTCCGTCTTCCCTTAGATTGTTTTCAAGGAATGCGATAAGCATTCTCGGAGATGCCACAACAGTATTGTTAAGAGTATGAGCAAAATATCTCTTATTGTCATCAGTTACTATCTTTATGTTAAGTCTTCTTGCCTGAGCATCTCCAAGGTTAGAGCATGATCCTACTTCAAAGTACTTCTTTTGTCTTGGTGACCATGCCTCAACGTCGATTGAACGTTCCTTAAGATCTGCCAAATCTCCTGAACAGCACTCAAGAGTTCTTACAGGAATATCCATACTTCTGAATAATTCTACGGTATTATTCCATAATTTATCAAACCATGCTTTGCTGTCCTCAGGTTTACATACAACTATCATTTCCTGTTTCTCAAACTGATGAATTCTGTACACGCCTCTTTCTTCAATACCGTGAGAGCCTTTTTCTTTTCTGAAACATGGAGAATAACTTGTAAGTGTAAGCGGAAGCTTGGATTCTTCCGTTGCGGAGTTGATGAATTTACCTATCATTGAATGTTCACTTGTTCCTATAAGGTAGAGATCCTCTCCTTCCACCTTGTACATCATTTCATCCATTTCACCGAAACTCATAACGCCGTTTACAACTGCGCTTCTTATCATGAAAGGAGGCACGCAATATGTAAAGCCTTTATTAATCATGAAATCTCTCGCATATGTAAGAATTGCCGAATGTAATCTTGCAATATCCCCCATAAGATAATAGAATCCGCTTCCCGCAACCTTTCCAGCTGCATCCAGGTCAATTCCGTTAAGACTTTCCATTATATCCACATGGTAAGGAATCTCAAAGTCCGGAACCGCAGGATCTCCGAATTTCTGTCTTTCGACATTTTCCGTATCATCCTTTCCGATAGGCACAACATCATCGATAATGTTAGGTATCGTCATCATGATTTCTTTGATTCTGCCGCTTATTGTTTCCGTTTCTTCTTCAAGAGTCTTTAATCTGCCGGCATTCTTTTCAACCTCCGCCTTAAGTCTTTCAGCCTCTTCCTTATCTCCCTTGGCCATGCATGCGCCGATTTGCTTGGAGTTTTTGTTCCTCTCTGCTCTGAGTCCGTCAGCCTCTGTCTGTATGTCTCTTAACTTTATGTCAAGTTCCTTAACTTCATCCACAAGAGGAAGTTTCTCATCCTGAAACTTCTTTTTGATATTTTCTTTTACCAAATCTTCGTTTTCACGAATTAATTTAATGTCAATCATTACAATATCCCTTCTTTTCCCAATTATGTCATAAAAAATATGTCCGTCCGACCGATAATCGTCCGATTTTAGTAACTATGCTCTGTTTATTCCGTTAAATAAGTCATATAATCTTTCAAACTCTTCTCTGGAAGAATAATCTATTTCGATTTTTCCTTTATTTTCGTCTTTTCTTCTGATTATAACCCTGCTTCCCAGCCTCTCTTTAAGCTCGTCTTCCATTTTTTTGTATATAAATGTCTCCGAAGAATCATACTCTTTCTTAGGCTTGTTTTCCCTGAGAGCGTTTATTCTTTTTTCGATATCTCTTACGCTCAGATTTTTTTCAAATACTTCGGACGCAATTTGGAACTGCAGATCTTTGTTTCTGATTCCGAGCAGTGCCCTTCCGTGTCCGCTGCTTATCTTTCCTTCGGATACCATTTCCATAACTCTCGGATCAAGCTTCAAAAGCCTTATTGAATTACTGATTGCGGATCTGGACTTGGAAACCCTTAAAGCCAATTCATCCTGCTTTATTTTATAATCCTTAAGAAGTCCGTCATAGGCAAGAGCTTCTTCTATGGGGTTTAAGTCCTCTCTTTGAATATTTTCGATAAGAGCGATTTCAAGCGCCTCTTTGTCCGAATAATCTTTGATTACGGCCGGTATTTCCTTAAGTCCGACAAGTTTTGAAGCTCTCCATCTTCTCTCTCCGGCTATTATTTTATAAAATTCACCGTTTTTTTGTACTACTATCGGCTGTATTACTCCCACTTCCTTAATGGACTGTGCAAGTTCCGTAAGAGCGTTTTCATCAAATATTTTTCTCGGCTGATCTTTATTGGGCTCTATGTCCGTGACTTTTATATATACCTGACCGTTTACGGTCGGGGTCTTACCTCTTGTTTTAACGGCTGTCTTCGACGGAACGGCTTTATCAGTTGATTTTGTTCCCGATTTTGATGCCATGGTTCCGGCCTTTGTTTTATCCGATTTGGCTAAAGAACTTTTTTTAACATCCTTTGCGGATTCCCCGTTTGACTCTGCCTTAACGGGATTTTCTGTTTCTTCATCCGACGAAACCGGAATAAGATTGCCGAGTCCTCTTCCGAGCCCGCGATTACCTCTTCTGACAGTACTCATATATCAATTACCGATAAACGCGCTGTTATACATCCTTAAAATATTTCAAATAAGGTATAAACGGCGCCGTATTCCTTTCTGCATTATTTTTTCTTATCCAATGCTATTACTTCTTTTGCGAGCGCCTCATATGCCACGGCACCCGTAGACTTATCGTCATACATATTTATTGTAAGACCGAAACTCGGAGCTTCCGCCAACCTCACGTTACGCGGTATTTTTGTTTCAAATACATGCTCATGTAAATTCTCTTTGACATCTTCAACTACCTGATTTGCCAAATTGGTTCTTGAATCATACATTGTAAATACTATACCGTCCACCTTTAAAGAAGTGTTGAGTTTTTCTTTTATAAGATCCAGTGTCTTTAAAAGCTGTGTAAGACCTTCCAAGGCAAAATATTCGCATTGAACGGGAATTATAACGGAATCAGCCGCAACCATGGCATTTATTGTAAGCATATTCAGAGACGGAGGACAGTCGATTATTACATAATTGTAATTCTTTTTAACATCGTCTATTATGTTTTTTAATACATATTCCCTTTCGGCTCTGTCTATCAGATCTATTTCGATACCCGATAAATTCATGTTTGCGGGAAGCACATCCAAATTGTGATTATAAGCTTTGATAAGTACTTCATCCATGTCGCATTTTCCTATCATAAGATCGTAAATGCTGAATGTTAAATTATCTTTTTCTATACCTATTCCGGAAGTTGCGTTACCCTGTGGATCTATATCTATAAGAAGAACTTTCTTTCTGTTATCTGCAAGACATGCAGCTAAATTAATGGATGTCGTCGTTTTTCCGACACCGCCCTTTTGGTTTGTAACAGCTATTACCTTGCCCATATTACCGCCCTTTCAACTATGCGGAATTAATTTCCCGCGAACCGTCGTTATAAATCTACGGTTCAAAGATATAACACAAATACATAAAATATATTATAATGTTTCACGTGAAACATTATAATATATTTTATGTATTTAGTCTTGCCTTTTTATAAATATGCAAAAGAAAATTCTATACATTGCTCTTAAAATATTAATAATATGTTTATGCCCGTTATGGTATAATTTCTTATGTAATCGGCTGTCTTGGCATACTACGTATATGATTGCGGATTGTAAGACATCCACTGAGTACAATACAGTGAAAGGAGAGACATATGGCATATGATTCGGCAATTTATTTACAGTCATATGCGAAACATATGAATTTTAAACATGAAAAAATTAAGACCGACCACACTGCTGATTGATACCGCTCTTGCCCTCTTGGTTGTAAAGGGTATAAACAATATGATATTCAAAACGGCAAGAAAGAATAAACTTACGGGCGATTATGTGAAATATGATTTTACATATAAAAACACAACTGTTAACTATATAAAGAAGGGATCCGGATCCCCTATCCTTCTGATTCACGACATATCGACTTTTTCATCTGTCTATGAGTGGAATAAAACCATGGAGAAACTGTCTAAAAAACATACCGTATATGCCGTTGATCTCCCGGGATGCGGACACTCCGAAAAAGATCCCATAACATATACAATTTATTTGTATCAGCTTATTATCGGAGCATTTATAAAAAGAGTAATACGTCAAAAGACAGATATAGTTACATCCGGACTTTCTTCCGCAATAGCGATTCAATTAAAATATTATGAGCCGGCTCTTATTAATAAAGTTATTCTTTCGGCCCCCGTTGCTCCTTCCGCTATTGATAAACTGCCGGATAAATCCGACGAATTTATCAAAAATATGATGAATTTTCAGATAGCGGGAACAAGTATGTATAATATATATACTTCGAGACTCGGAGCATATATTAAGGCCTGCTCTCAAATATCAAAAGGAAACAGAAAACTTAAAAGGGATACATATCGTATATATTACGAAAATTCGCATATAGGCGGATCCAATAATAAATATTTATCTTCCAGCCTGGTTAACGGTTTCCTTTTCTCTAAGGAGAAAAAACTGATTCCTTCAATCGATAATATTTATATAATCAACGGTTATGATGAACCTGACAGGAGAGAAATCGTAGAAGAATTTAAAAAATTAAATAATACAACACATGTAATTACGGTTAATAATTCAAGATATCTCCCTCATTTGGAAAAAGCCACAACATTCTCCAACGTAGTTTTGAAGATAATAAACGGCGCAATATAAAAAAGCTTCGCGGAATAAAACTCCGCGAAGCTTTTTTCAAAACGAATCTTTTTATTCTTTTAAATTATCATTGTTATGCGGGAAGCATTTTTATTATTTTCGAACTTTTATTTGTATTTGACATATTTAATTTTATTTCCAGCGGACTTCCTTGCAGCTTTTTTCTTATTTGCGCTTTATCTAAATGTTTACCTATGATTACGAATTGAGATTCATCCCTTTCAGAATCGCCCGTAACGGACCAATTCATTCCCACAAGATCAAACTTAATCCACTCATTTCCGCATTTCAAAGACCCTTTTGCACGAACCGCGTACCCCATATCCCTGTATATAAGAGAGTTAAGGAATGTGATAAGATGGGATGGGGACGAAAGACTTATGTTCCGCAAAACGATTTTATCCAATTCTTCCGATTCATCCGAATAATCCTTCGGATAATTGTCTGAAATACTTCCGTCATCCAAAAGCTTCATAAACCATTCAGAGTCAGCTGTCGAATAATCTTCACTGATAATATCAACATTCGGATTTATTGTTTTTATATCATCAATTACATATTTTATTAATTCAGGATCCGATGTTTTTCGTGATATTATAACACTGCTTGCATTTTTGATCTGATCTGTAAGTATGTCCGAAAATTCTTTCTTCTGCTCCGCATAATTAAGAGGATCTGCCATTACAACAGGTTTTAACAGAGATATTCTGTCATATTCCACTGCCCTGATGTTGTTTACAACACTGCTTAGTTTCGCCGCCCCCGTAGGTTCAACTATAAGATAATCCGGATCCACGGTGCCCGATATTGTAAGAATATCTTCGGCAAAATCCGTTTTTCCGCTGCAGCATACGCAATTATTCAGCGATTCCCATACTTCGAGTTCAGAGGTCTCTTTCAGTCTCTCGGTATCCACGCCGCTTCCGGCATACTCATTCTCGTATATAACGAAATTTTGTCCCGTTTTTTCAGTCATGGTCTTTATAAATGTTGTTTTTCCCGAACCTAAAAATCCCGATACAACCAAAATCTTCAATATCTGAACCTCCTCCCTCTGTTGTAGTATTATAAGCACTCACATTAGTCGAGTATGATTACAGGCTTAATTAAATTATCAGCCTTATTTCTCATCATTTCCAAGCCTTCCGGAATATGCTCCCAACCGTGGAATACATGCGTTGAAAGAGGTGAAACGTCAAGCTTTCCCGAAGCAATAAGAGCTCCGAGCTTCTCCATACGAAGTCTTCCGCCCGGCATAAGTCCTCCGCTTATAACCTTATGACCCATACCTGCGCCCCACTCTACACGAGGAATGGTAATAAATTCACCCTTTCCGAGGTAGTTAACGTTGCCGATTTTTCCGCCCGGCTTAAGAGCTTTAACGGCTTCTTCAAATGTAGCTACAGTACCTCCGGCAATACATACTCTGTCAACGCCCTTGCCGTCTGTAAGTTTCATTACCTGTTCGGATATGGAACCGTCCTTATAACTTATAAAATCGGTTGCTCCGTAACCCTTTGCAGCTTCCACACATACGGAACGTGTACCTACAACTATTATTCTTGATGCTCCTCGTAAGTTTGCACCGGCAACAGCCATAAGTCCTACAGGCCCTATACCTATAACAAGAACCGTATCACCAAACTGAACGTCAGCCTGCTCTACTGCGTGGAAACCTGTAGGAACCATGTCAGATAACATACATGCGTCTTCATAGCTCATTCCCTCAGGAAGTAAAGCCAGGTTTCCGTCAGGATCGTTTACATGGAAGTACTCTCCGAATACTCCGTCCTTGTGATTGGAGAATTTCCATCCCGCAAGCATTCCGTTTGAGTGCATTGAGTATCCTGCCTGAGCCTCAAGTGAGTTCCAGTCCGGTGTAATTGCGGGAACAAGAACTTTGTCTCCCGGCTTAAAGTCTTTGACAAGTTCGCCGACTTCAACTACTTCAGCGCAGCACTCATGTCCGAGTACCATGTTAAAACGTTCGCCTACGCCGCCTTCATACACTGTATGAATATCAGATGTACATATGGCAACCGCAAGCGGTTTACATATTGCATCCTGCGGCCCGCATACGGGACGTTCTTTTTCTATCCAACCTGCTTCTCCGATTTTTAACATAGCAAAAGCTTTCATAACAGTTTCCTCCTATCCGAATAACTTAAACAATAAAATAATAAAACATTAAAACATTATTTTTATCATTATCAGACCGGTTAACTTTGTTATCTGTTTCCGTCTGTGTATATCACTTTATCCGAAAAAAGTTGTATTTAATAGAACCAGAAATTGTTTTTTTTCTAATACCATACTAAAATAATATGCTTTAAATTTAATTAAAAAAAACCGTTAAAAGCGGGATATTATGCGGGAAATTCGGATTTTCCTGTTCCCGTATATTTATCAATCGCTTAAAACGGATTTTTATAAAATAATTTTTATTTATTTTTTATTTAATTTTCTTGTTTGATTTTTGCCTGTAACATTCCCGTTTACTTATAATACATTTACAACGGATTATTTTTAGGTTCTCCCGCTTTTCTCGGATACTTCTTTTTGGTTTTTTCCGTCTTTTTTATGCAGATGTATTCTCTGTCATAATCAAGACTTTCCACTTTGCTTTTTATTATTTCATCTATATTGCCGCCGAGCATGTTTATTGCTTTTACCGATGACTCTATCTCATCTTTATTGTTTCCGGTCTTATATGCTATAAAGTATCCGCCGGTTTTTACAAACGGAATGCAATATTCTGAAAGCGTATTCATTGCGGCCACGGCTCTTGAAACGGCAAAATCAAACCTTTCTCTTAACATCTCATCCCGAGCCAGATCTTCGCTTCTTCCGTGTACGGCAACCGCATTTGTGATACCGGTTTCATTTATCACGGCATTTAAAAAATCTATTCTTTTCTTTAACGAATCTATTAAAGTAACTTTGATTTCACTGTCAACCAATGCAATGGGAACTCCCGGAAATCCCGCTCCCGTACCTATGTCAACAAGCAAGCTTCCGGATAATTGCGGAATTTCTCCCTTTTTTTTAAGCTCCCCATATACCTTAAAAAAGGCAATACTGTCCGTAAAATGTTTTTCAACAACCTCGTTATATTCCGTAATACCCGTAAGATTCATTACATTATTCCACTTAATTAAAATGTTATAGTATTTGCGGAATTTCTTTATTATGTTGAATGTATCGGTATATCCGTATTCCGTGAGCTTACTTTCAAGTTCTTTCTCCGCTCCCGAAACAGGTCCGTCAATCTTAACCAGCTCTTCCGTTTCGACACTGTTTAAATCTATTCTTTCTTTCATAATGTTTCACGTGAAACATGCTCTTATTAAAGGCACATTTCATCTCCCTGTTTAATATCCGGATTATATGTTATTTCATGTTATTTTTTTCAGAATTTTTCAGATACTGTTCCAAAGCAATCAAAAGTACTGATATGTCCGCAGGCGACACTCCTGATATTCTGCCTGCCTGTCCTATGGATACAGGTCTGTATTTATCAAGTTTCTGTACTGCTTCGATTCGTAATCCGTATACGCTTTTATAATCAAAATCCTCCGGAATGAGGCGCTTTTCAAGTTTTTTAAATGATTCTACCTGCTTAAGCTGTCTTGCAATATACCCTTCATACTTAATTTGAACATTTACCTGAAATCTGATATCCTCACGAAGTTCCGGCCTTTCCCCGTCAACAGGGGCAAGTATTTCATAATTAAGTTCCGGCCTCTTTATTAAATCGGCCATGGACATACCGTTACTTATAGGCTCGCTGCCTACCGAATTGAATATTTCTTCCAGCTCTTTGGAAGGACCCACATATGTATTTTTAAGCCTTTCGATTTCCGCCTTTATCAACTCTTCCTTATTGTTCAGTTCTTCAATCTGCTTATCACTTATAAGCCCCGCCTCATATCCGATTCTCCTGAGTCTTATATCTGCGTTGTCCTGTCTGAGAAGCAGCCTGTACTCGGCTCTTGAAGTCATCATTCTGTAAGGTTCCTGTGTTTCTTTTGTAACAAGGTCATCAATCAGAACCCCTATATAACCTTCCGATCTGTCTATAACTATATAATCCCTGTTAAATATCTTTCTTGCGGCATTTATTCCGGCCATAAGACCCTGTGCGGCAGCTTCTTCATAACCTGAACTTCCGTTTATCTGTCCGGCGGAGAAAAGTCCGTCTATATTGATAAATTCAAGAGAAGGTTTTAATTGTGTTGCATCTATGCAATCATATTCTATGGCATATCCGTTTCTTACGACTTTGGCGTTTTCAAGACCTGCAATTGTTCTTATCATGGCATATTGCACATCTTCCGGCATTGAAGACGAAAGACCGCTGAGATACACTTCATCAGTATACAGACCTTCCGGTTCTGCAAATATCTGATGTCTGTTTTTGTCTGAAAATCTGACTACCTTATCCTCAATGGATGGGCAATATCTCGGACCGGTACCTTCAATTTCACCTGAGTAAAGAGGAGATCTGTCTATATTGTCCATAATGATTTTATGGGTTTCTTCATTTGTATATGTTAACCAGCATGACACCTGCTCTTTTTGTATAGTGTCAGGATCCGTGGAAAATGAAAATGGAATAATCCTTTCATCTCCGAACTGTTCCGTCATTTTTGAGTAATCAATGGTTTTGCCGTCGATTCTTGCCGGTGTACCTGTTTTAAATCTTCTGATTTTAATGTCGTTATCGATTAATGATTTTGTAAGATTATTGGCGGCCATAAGTCCGTTAGGTCCCGTATTATAACTTGTATCTCCGAATATACACCTGGCTTTAAGATATACTCCCGTAGCCAGAATAACGCACTTACATTTATATAAGGCTCCCGAAACGGTTTTTACACCCGTAATTTTTTTATTTTCAACGATCAGCTCTGAAACCTCACCCTGTCTGATAACAAGATTTTTTTCGGCTTCCATTGCATTTCTCATTCTGTTTGAATAAGCGGCTTTATCAGCCTGAGCCCTTAAAGAATGTACCGCCGGTCCCTTTGATGCATTTAACATTTTAGACTGTATAAATGTATCGTCTATGGCTTTACCCATTTCACCGCCCAATGCATCGATTTCTCTTACCAGGTGCCCTTTTGAAGTTCCTCCTATGTTGGGATTGCATGCCATCATTGCTATTGCATCCGCACTTACGGTGAAACATACGGTACTAAGCCCGAGTCTTGATGTTGCAAGGGCTGCTTCACATCCGGCATGTCCCGCTCCGACAACTACTACATCATAATATTCCTCTATATTAGACATTTTTCCCCCTTAATCATTTTCCCATACAAAATTTTTCAAATATTCTGTCTGCCAGATCATCTTCTATTTCTTTACCCAAAATCTTACCGAGCGCAATATATGAATTATAAATATCAATACTTATAAGATCTTCGCTGAATCCCGCATCAATGCCGTCCAGCGCGAGATTCAGACTTTTTATGCTTTCGTCAAGCAAATATTTGTGTCTGCTGTTTGTAATTACAATTTCATCATTTATCAATATATCGTTTAAAGAAAACATCTCTTTTATAACGGAGGTCAACTGTTCCAATCCGTCGGCGGTTACGGTTGAAAAATTTATTATGTGAATATTTTTGTCTATTCCGTTCTTATACAGTTCTTCCGGAGTTACGGTCTGATTCATATCTGATTTATTAAGAAGAACAATATAATTTTTATTTTTCAGAAGATTAATTATTTTCCTGTCTTCATCTCCCATATTCCCCGTTGAATCAACGACATATATTACAAGATCCGCATCATTTAAATGTTCCTTTGCCTTCCTTATTCCCATTGCTTCAACAATATCGTCGGTATCTCTGATTCCGGCCGTATCCACGAGATTAATAAGAATTCCCCCGAGGCTTATCTGTTCCTTTACGGTATCTCTTGTGGTACCCGCTATATCGGTTACGATTGCGCTTTCATCGCCGGTGAGCAAATTAAGCAATGACGATTTACCCGCATTGGTTTTTCCTACAATTACCGTTGTTATCCCCTCTTTGAGAAGGCTTCCTTCCTTGTATGTATCTTTTAGTTTTCCTATTCTCTTTATAAGATTATTTACCGTATTTTTTAAGTCTTCCAGATGGTCTTCCATGGGTATGTTTTCGGGGTCGTCCATGGCTGCTTCCATATAAGCTATTTCATCCAATATAGTGTCTCTGAGATTATCTATTTCCCGGGTTAATCTGCCGTTTAGCTGTCCCATGGAATTTCTGAGATTAAATTCTGTCTTGGAATTAATTATATCTATAACGGCCTCAGCCTTTGAAAGGTCTATTCTTCCGTTTAAAAATGCTCTTTTTGTAAATTCTCCCGGTTCTGCGGCTATGGCTCCGGCATTAAGCACACATTCCAATACCTTACCCGTAACGAGATTACCTCCGTGTGTGTTTATCTCTATTACATCTTCCCTTGTATATGTGTTAGGAGCTTTCATAACGGAAACCAACACTTCATCTACAATATTGTCATGTTCATCTCTGATATTACCGTAATGAATGGTATGAGTTTCAGCATCTGAAAGTTTCTTTCCGTTTTTCCCTATAAATACTTTATCCGCAATGTTAATCGCATCATCTCCGCTTATTCTGACTATTCCTATTCCGCCCGAACCCAGGGAAGACGTCGATATGGCTGCTATTGTATCACTCATTTTTATATCCTTATGTACCTATGCAATGATTTATCAGAATAATTATTAAACATCGCATACAATATTTCTGTAATAAATTCTAATTAACTTTTCTATTATAAATTATATATTTGTCACGGTCAAAACCATGTAATTACATTAAATACACTGTTTGATGCTTAATTATTATTTTTACAAATAATTATACTAATCATGTATTTTAACTCTTAATATAAAATTAAATATGTAAAAATAATAAAACATATAAAAACCGTGACAAAATATAAAAGAATTTTGTCACGGTTTTTGTTAATTTACATATTTTATAACCACTTTTTTATTAGGTTCTTCGCCTATTGTCTCTGTGACAATATGAGGAACATTGTCCAAAGCCCTGTGTATAATTCTTCTGGCCGACGGATTCATTGATTCAAGTACCGTATCTTTCTTTTGTTTGATAACCTTCCTTGCTACCGTGTCTGCCAAAATATCAAGACTTGCTTTTCTTTTTTCTCTATAGTTCTGTGTGTCAATTACTATACTTATATTATGGCTGTTTCCTTTGTTTGCAACAATATTTGTAATAAATTGAAGCGAATCTATGGTCGATCCTCTTTTCCCTATAAGCTGAGCCGTATTTCCGCAATTTATATTAAAAAACAATATTTCGTTTTTTTCATCATAAGTATAGGATATATCTGCCTTATCTTCGGTATTTTCAAAAAAACCTTTTAAAAATGATAACGCATTCTTCGCAACTTCTTCTTTAGTAAGTTTATTTTTTTCAGAATTCTCAATTGACATAATTAATCTCTCTCGAATTATTTTTTGTTTTTCTTATTATTGTTATTGGCAAGAGATGCTTTTGCTGCAAGAGAACCGCTTTCCTGCCCTTTTTTCTTACCGTTGTCGGATTTTGATTCCGTTGTTACGGATTCACCCGAAGTCGAACCGGATTCGGTTTCTGCCGAAGTATTTTCCGTGTTCCCCTGACTGTTGTTTGAACCGTTATTATTTTTGTTATTTCTGTTACCGTTGTTTTTGTTATTTTTATTCCTGCCCGAAGTGTCTGATTGGTTGGATGATGCCGCCGAATTCATATCTTTAAATGATGAAAGACCTGAACCCGATCTCTTAATATGTCTTGTGCTTATATTGGCATTGTTAACAAGAGTTTCCGCATCGATACCCTTCTTTGCAAGTTTCTTCTTTTTCTTTTCAGAAGCAATTCTTATAAGTTCTTCGGCTCCGATCTTATCATAATGCTTATTGATAAAGTATGACATTACAATCTGTACGCCTGATGTGGCAATCCAGTAAATACCGAGACCCGTAGGAACCGTAAATCCGATAAAACCTGTCATTATAGGTGCAATGAACATCATAATCTTAGCAGTTGTTTCGGTAGAAGGATCTCCCGTTGACTGCTGTGAAAGTCTTCCGGAGAAGAACTGTGCTACCGCAGCTATAATAGGAATAAGTATATATACTCCGAGTATCTGGTTAGGGCTTATGGTAACGTTAAGTCCAAGGAAATTATTCATTCCGAGAATTGTACTCGATGTTGAATGAATACTGTCACTGTAAGCCGGGAAAAGATCTGCAAGCTTGTTCCATGCATCTGACGTAAATGAGTTAAGCGCATTAATTGCCGTACTCGTATTTGACCAATCTACTCCGCCGAAGTTGTTATTCATTGTATCGATAAAGTTCGGATCACTCATAATACCGTTATTACCGTTGCTTCCTGTAAGTACTCCCGTAAGAAGGCCGTTAATTCTGCCGATATACGTAGGAATATTTCTCAAAACATTATAGAGTGAGAAAAGAATAGGAATCTGGATGAGCAACTGTATACATCCGCCTGTCTGAGAAACACCGTATTTATCATATAATGCCTTTGTCTCCGCCTGCATTGCCGACAAAGATTTTTCATCTCTTCTGCCTCTGTATTTAGCTCTTATTGCTCTTAATTCAGGAGACATGTATCTGCTTAATTTAGCCTGTTTTAATTGCCCCATAAGAAGAGGAAGCATAGCGACCTTAATGATAATCGTAATTAAAATAATCGCCAAACCTACGTTTCCTATTCCAATAGCGTTGATGCCCTCAAAAATGAGGTTCATTAACCAGCCTATACCTGAACCGATAGGGCTAAATACTGTACCGAAAAAATTACCCAAAACAATTTCCTCCAATTAGTTTATGGAACGGGATCATATCCTCCTTTAGAAAAAGGATTACATCTTAATATTCTTTTCATTGCCATGGAAGTTCCTTTTAAACTTCCGTATTTTTGTATCGCTTCCTTAGCATACTCGGAACAGGTAGGATAATATTTACAATAACTTCCTGCTTTGTATGGAGAAAACGCTTTTTGATACAAATTTATACCTGCAATCAATGGATTCTTCATGCAATATTCTCCTTTAATTCAATCACATACTTATAATATTATGCTTTCTGAGTAAATGTAACATTGAGCTTTCGGCTTCCCTGTATCCTTTACCTACCATATGAGATCTGATTATTACAACTATGTCGATATCCTCATCTACATTGGATGCATTAAGTCTGAATGCCTCCCTTACTAATCTTGAAAGTCTGTGTCTTATTACACTGTTGCCGATCTTTTTGCTGACCGACACTCCCAGTCTTCTTTTACCGCATTGATTAGCTGCAACATACATTACAAAATCTCTGTTGGCAAAAGAAACACCGTTATTATAGACATTTTGAAATTCAAATGTGGTTTTTATTGTTTCAAAATCAGAATATTTCATATGGTTTTTATCGTTATAAATAACAAAAATAATAAAATTAACAGTAACGATTGCTTATATAAAGGAAAAAGCAGATGAATTATTCATCTGCTTACATCTTTCAATAAGATTATGCAGAAAGAACTTTTCTGCCCTTTGCTCTACGAGCTGCGAGAACTTTTCTTCCACCTGAAGTGCTCATTCTTGCTCTGAAACCATGAACCTTAGATCTTTTTCTCTTGTTTGGCTGAAATGTCATCTTCATTATTAAACTCACCTCCGTTTTACAGAATATTGCGCGGATAATAACCGACTTATTAATACAGATTTCTCTGTCAAGACTATCGAAATCTTACGCACTGTAATAAATTACACACTTTTAGAGAATACCGTATCACATTATAAGTAAATATGGGTATATAGTCAACCGTTTTTACCTATATATTTATTTATTCACCTATAATCACAATTATTCACATTTTTATTCACATTTTGTGAATTTTTGTGGATAACTATGTGAATAATTATGTGAAATATGTGAATATCATTGAAAAAATTTATTTTCTAATGTATTATTAGTACAAAATAAATTTATGAATTTTATGGATTTATAGGTGTTATTATACGAATAATCATACAAATAAGCCATTTTTATTTAAAATTTTTGAGTATATTTCGCTTAAAATAATTATTTTTTGTTTTTTTTGTATGCTCAAAAATTAATTATAAAATGTGTATATGTTTTTATTCACATATTATAAAAATGTGATTTATTTTGTTTTCAGTCAGATTTTTGTGATCTTATTCACATTTTTTTTGTTGAAATTTTTTATATTTCACAATTGCCGTAAAAGATAAAAAAGTGTATATTAACTCTCTTGTGCATATCGGTACGTATATTTTTATAGCTATATGTATGATATGTACATTTTTTAACCCCTATTAAGTTGCTATTTGTATTCAATTTAGCGATTGAACAGCTTTTAAGGAATTAAATAATGGATGAATTACTATCTAAATGGGATGAAATTATTGAAAATTTCAAAAAAGATTTCGAAATAGGTTCTTTATCTTATAATACATGGATAAAACCTCTGGAAATTTACAGCGTTGAAAATGATGTTGTTACTATAGTAAGTAAAGAGACAGAATCCGTCGGAATAAACATCATAAAGAAAAAATATCTTACACCCTTGCAGTTCAGTATAAATGATACTCTCGGTAAAAATTATACACTGAAAATACTTTCCGCATCAGATATATCGAACCATGACAAAAATATCGTAAACGAAACAAAACCTGCGGCAAACAACAGCGAATATGCAAGAAATCTCAATCCAAACTATACTTTTGATAATTTTATAGTAGGAACAAATAACAGATTTGCACATGCAGCATCCGTATCTGTTGCGGAAGAACCTGCAACCGAATATAACCCTTTGTTTATTCACGGAGGCGCCGGACTCGGTAAAACTCATTTAATGCAGGCAATAGCGCATCATATTATAGATACAAGACCTGATTTTAAAGTTTTATATGTTACTTCGGAAACATTTACAAATGAAATCATAAAAGCAATCGGAGACAGAAATGTAGAAAAATTCAGAGAAAAATACAGAAATGTAGATGTTCTTCTCATAGACGACATACAGTTCGTTATAGGTAAAGAATCTACACAGGAAGAATTTTTCCATACATTTAACGATTTATACCAGCACAACAAACAAATCGTAATTACCTCCGATAAACCGCCGAGTGAAATTTCAACACTTGAAGACAGATTAAGAACAAGATTTTCGGAAGGTCTCATATGTGACATTCAGGTTCCGACATATGAAACAATAAGAGCGATTCTTGACAGTAAGATAGAAAAGAAAAAGGGACTTGTAATTCCGGAAGACGTTAAGGATTATATCGCAAGCAATGTTAAATCCTCGATACGTGAACTTGAGGGAGCAATTAACAATCTTTCGGCATTTGCATCTTTAAGCGGAGCTCCCATAACCCTCTCATTGGCTCAGGAAGCATTAAAGGATCTTATTTCTTCCAATAATAAAAGAGAAGTAAATGTTGAATTAATCATGGAAATAGTTGCGGAGCATTTTCATATAACGATAGACGATCTTGTTTCACGAAAAAAAAATGCCAATATTTCAAAACCGCGCCAGATAGTTATGTATTTATGCAGACAGATGACTCAGGAACCGGCTCTTAATATTGCAAAAAAACTCGGAAAAAAAGATCATTCAACCGTTATTCACGGGGCAAAGACCATAACGGAAGAATTGTTGACGGATGAAAATCTTAAAAATACAATTAATATTCTTATAAAGAAGATAGATCCTAATTAATATGTGATTTAAAAAGTTATTCATATAAATATGTGAATAACTTGTGATTTAGTGGTGATAAATGTGAATAACTTATGTGAATAACTTTTACCGAATTTTTTATTCACACTCATGCACATAATATTCAATGTGAATAAACACAGTTATCCTTTCACGAAATGTGCATAACTTCTGCATTTGATGTACTTATCCACTAATTCACACACACTATTACTACGACTACTGAAAATAATATATATATACATATGAATTCTTGTCTGTATAAGACGAAAGGAGTTATTCACATGAAATTAGTTTTTGAAAAAAATAATCTTGTAAAAGCTGTTGATATAGTACAAAAAGCAGTAACGATACGAACAACAATGAATATACTTGAATGTATATTAATAGACGCCGAATCAAACTGCATAAAATTAACCGGAAATGATTTAGATCTCGGTATTGAAACTACCGTGGAAGGAGAAATTATTGAAAAGGGAAGCGTTGCAATAGACGCGAAGATAATTTCGGATTTGGTAAAAAAACTTCCGGATATGCCGATAACTATTGAGTCTGACGATAAAAATATCGTTACGGTTACATGTGAAAGAAAAAATTACAGATTAAACGGTTTACCTTCAGAAGAGTTTTCATATTTAACGGAAGTTGAAAAAAATATAAGCATTACAATATCACAGCTGGAATTAAAAGATATTATCAAACAAACTAAATTTTCATTATCACCTAATGACAATAATCCGATAATGACCGGAGAATTGTTTGAAGTTAAGAATAATAACCTTAAAGTAGTTGCACTGGACAGTCACAGAATAGCAATAAGAAATCTTCATGTTGAATATGACGGCAATATATATGTAATAATTCCCGGCAAATCTCTTAATGAAATAGAGAGAATACTGGAAGCGGATAACGACAAGACCGTAACAATATATTTTTCGGATAATCATGTAATGTTTGAATTTAACAGTACAAGAGTGGTTTCAAGACTTATTCAGGGAGATTATTTTAATATCAATAAAATGATATCAAATGACTATGAAACAAAGCTTAAAGTTAACAGAAAATCCCTTATAGACGCCATTGATACAGAGATGATATTTATAAAAGAAAGTGATAAAAGACCTGTTATTCTCAATATAACGGATAACAACATTCTTTTAAGCGTAAAATCAACTCTCGGTGAAGGTAAGGAAGAAGTTGAAACGGAAAAAGAGGGTAAGGATATAAAGATAGGATTTAATCCAAAGTTTTTACTTGACGCCCTTAAAGTAATAGATGACGAAACCGTTACATTGACATTTGTCAATGCAATGTCTCCTTGTTTCATAAGAGATGAAGAAGGATCATATATTTATCTTATTTTACCTGTTAACTTTATTGAGGATTAAATTATGGAAGAAGTACATTTTACCGGAGAGTTTATAAAACTCGGACAGGCTCTTAAACTTGCGGGACTTGTATATAACGGAGCTGAATCAAAAACGGAAATACAGTCCGGAAATGTTAAATTAAACGGAGAAGTTGATACAAGACGGGGAGCCAAATTATACGGCGGTGAGACTGTTGAATTTAACGGAACCGTTTTTAAGGTTATAAGGGATGAAGATTAAAGAAATCGAGTTAAAAGATTTTCGTAATTATCCGTATTTAAAATTAGAATTAAGCGACGGAATAAATATACTGTACGGCAGCAATGCTCAGGGGAAGAGCAATATATTGGAGGCAATATATATGTGCGCCGCCGCAAAATCATACAGAGGCGCAAAGGATAAAGAGCTTTTAAGATTTACTGACGGTTTAAATCAATGTGACGATGCACATATAAAGCTTATTGTTGAAAAAAAGTATACTTCGAACAGAATAGACGTACATATAAAAAAATCGGCAAGGAAGGGAATTGCGGTAGATAAGTTTCCTGTTAAAAATCTCGGAGAACTTATAGGGATTTTAAATGTTGTGGTATTTTCTCCGGAAAATCTGGATATCATAAGAATGGGACCGGCCGTAAGAAGAGATTTTATAGACAGTGAACTGATATCTGTCAGTAAAATATATTATAATAACCTGGTTAACTTTAATAAAATATTGGACAGCAGGAATAAATATCTGAAAAACCGTGACGTTCACGGTAACGGTGATATAACTCTTTTGGATATATTGGATGAGCAGTTTGTCTTTTATGCAAAAAAAATTATAAAAGACAGATTCGTTTATATAGAAAAATTATCACAAATTGTATCCGAAATACATTATAATATTACAGGCGGAAAAGAGAGTCTTCGCATGGAATATAATCCAAATACAAGGGCTGATGAACTGGCTGATAAAATTTCGGAAAACAGACAGAGAGATTTAAAGTATGGATTAACATCTTTCGGACCTCATAGAGACGATATAACATTTTATATAAATGATATGGATGTTAAAGTATTCGGATCTCAGGGGCAGAAGAGAACTGCGGCAATAAGTACCAAACTTGCCGAGATAAGCATGATAAAAGAGGAGACCGGCGATGACCCGGTGCTTCTTCTTGATGATGTATTATCTGAATTGGATGAGAACAGACAGAAATTATTATTTTCTAACATTAAGAATATTCAGACAGTCATAACATGTACGGGATATGATGAATTAAATATATCTGATATGTCGGAAGGTACCATTTATGAGGTTAATAACGGAAAGGTTGTAAAACGGAGTACATTATAGGAGGTGTTGATATTGGCAAATAATGCTGAACAAAAATACGGGGGCGATCAGATAGATGTCCTTGAGGGACTTGAAGCCGTAAGAAAAAGACCCGGAATGTACATCGGAAGTACATCCGAACGTGGATTACACCATTTAGTTTATGAAATTGTAGATAACTCGGTAGATGAAGCTCTTGCGGGTTTTTGTACAGAGATAAATGTAATTATTAATAAAGACAACTCCATAACCGTAATTGATAACGGACGAGGAGTACCGGTAGACATAAACCACAAAACAGGAAGACCGGCGATAGAACTTGTATATACGGAACTTCATGCCGGAGGAAAGTTCGGAGGAGGAGGATATAAAGTATCCGGAGGTCTCCACGGTGTAGGAGCATCTGTTGTCAATGCATTGTCCGAGTGGCTCGTTGTAAATGTAAAAAGAGGCGGAAAAATTTACGAACAGAGATATGCAAAGGGTAAGATTCAAACCGAACTTACCGTAATCGGGGAATGTGACATTGAAGACACGGGAACCAAGGTAACATTTTTACCCGATAAGTCTATTTTTACAGAAACCACGGTATATAAGTATGATACTCTTCGCCGTCGTTTAAGAGAGATGGCTTTTTTAACAAAGGGACTTAAGATAACAATCAGGGATATGAGATCCGATGAAGAAATAAGCGCGGCCCTCGAAAAAGAAAACAATACATATACGGATATTGAAGAATCAGAACATAACGATGATGTTTATTCGGATGTTTTTCAGGAAAAAACCGATGATTATGCAAGAGAAACTCTTATGGGTATTAACGGCGAAGAAGCCGTTTCCGAAAATGAGGAAGGAACAAATGACGTAAATGACGCCGATTTTGAAGGATATAGACATGAAGTATTTTTCTACGAGGGCGGTATTAAAGAATTTGTAAGTTATCTCAACAGAAGTAAGAAGCCTTTATATGACGATGTAATATACTTTGAGGGAACTAAGTACTTTGAAGTTATGAAAGAAGATGAAAGGGTGGAAGTACCTCTCCAGGTAGAAGTAGCTTTTCAGCATAACGACGGATATACGGAAAATGTTGAATGTTTTGCCAATAATATCAATACGCCCGGCGGCGGTATGCATCTTACGGGATTTAAAAATGCTCTTACAAAGACATTTAACGATTATGCAAAGAAAAATAAAATAATCAAAGACAATGAAGCGTCTCTTTCCGGCGAAGACATAAGAGAGGGAATAACAGCCATTGTAAGCGTAAAAATAGAAAACCCTCAATTTGAAGGACAGACAAAGGACAAGCTCGGTAATACGGAGGCAAGAAGCGCAGTTGACTCGGTGGTTACGGAATCACTTACTCTGTATCTTGAGCAAAATCCGAATATTGCCAAAATTATATGTGAAAAATCACTTCTTGCGCAGAGAGCAAGAGAGGCTGCAAGAAAGGCAAGGGATCTTACAAGAAGAAAGAGTGCCCTTGACGGAGGCGGACTTCCGGGTAAGCTTGCCGACTGCTCTGACAGAAATCCGGAAAATTGCGAAATATTCCTCGTTGAGGGAGATTCTGCCGGTGGTTCGGCAAAGAGCGCAAGAACAAGAGCAACTCAGGCAATTCTTCCTTTGAGGGGAAAAATTCTGAATGTTGAAAAGGCAAGACTTGATAAAGTATTGGAGAATCAGGAAATTCTCACAATGATAACGGCATTCGGTACGGGAATACATGAAGATTTTGATATTTCCAAACTTAAATATTGGAAAATAATAATTATGACGGATGCCGATGTTGACGGTGCTCATATTGCTACGCTTCTGTTGACATTTTTCTATAGATTTATGCCGGAACTTATTAAACAGGGTCATGTATATCTTGCTCAGCCGCCTTTATATAAGGTCGAACGTAATAAAAAAGTCAGATATGCCTATGATGACAGAGAACTTGAGAGTATTCTGGATGAACTCGGAAGAGATCAGAATAATAAGATTCAAAGATATAAAGGTCTCGGTGAGATGGATGCGGAACAACTTTGGGAGACGACTATGGATCCCGAAAGAAGGGTTCTTCTTAGAGTTAACATGGATGAAGATAATGAATCTGACGTGGATATTACATTTTCAACTCTTATGGGAGATGAGGTAGAGCCGAGAAGAGAGTTTATTGAGGCCAACGCCAAATTTGTTAAGAACCTGGATATTTAACGGAGATTACTATGGATGAACACATTTTTGATAAAATAAGCGATGTAGATATAAAAAAGACTATGGAAGAGTATTACATCGATTATTCAATGAGCGTAATAGCTCAGAGAGCCCTTCCTGATGTAAGAGACGGTCTTAAGCCTGTTCAGAGAAGAATATTATTCTCAATGATAGAGCTTAATAACGGTCCTGATAAACCACACAGAAAATGTGCTCGTATCGTAGGTGATACAATGGGTAAATATCACCCTCACGGTGATTCATCTATATACGACGCCCTTGTAAAACTTGCACAGGATTTTTCAACAAGATATCCGCTGGTTGACGGTCACGGAAATTTCGGTTCCGTGGACGGTGACGGAGCTGCCGCAATGCGTTATACCGAGGCCAGATTAAGTAAAATATCAATGGAAATGCTGTCCGACATCAACAAGGATACAGTTGATTTTGTTCCTAACTTTGATGAAACGGAAAGAGAGCCGAATGTACTTCCCGCCAGATATCCTAATCTTCTTGTTAACGGAACTTCAGGTATTGCCGTAGGTATGGCAACCAACATACCTCCTCATAATCTGGGAGAGGTAATAGGAGCCGTGGTAAAGATAATTGATAACATCGTTGAAAATGATTCGGATACAACCATCGATGAAGTCATGGATATTGTAAAAGGACCTGATTTTCCTATGGGAGCGATAATAAAAGGACGTTCAGGTATTGAGCAGGCATACAGAACCGGAAGAGGAAAGATAATTGTTCGTGCCGTAACAGACATTGAACCGATGGATAACGGAAAAAACAGAATAGTTGTTACGGAAATTCCTTATATGGTTAATAAGGAGCGTCTTATCGGAAAAATCGGAGAGCTTGTAAAAAACAAGAGAATTGACGGAATTACGGCTCTCAGGGATGAATCCGACAGAACCGGTATGAGAATAGTAATAGAACTCAGAAGAGACGTTAATGCAAATGTTATTCTCAACAGATTATTTAAATATACGCAGCTCCAGGATACATTCGGCGTTATAATGCTGTCACTTGTTAATAACGAACCTAAGGTTTTAAATCTTCTTGAGATGTTGAAGTATTATCTTGCTCATCAGGAAGATGTTATTACAAGAAGAACAAAGTATGATCTTAACAAAGCCGAAGAGAGAGCTCATATATTAAAAGGTTTAATAACGGCTCTTGATAATATCGACAGAGTAATAAGTATAATAAGAGGTTCGGCTAACGTATCCGTTGCAAAAGAAAGTCTTATCAAAGAATTTGAATTAAGCGAAGTTCAGGCTCAGGCTATTGTAGATATGAGACTTCGTGCTTTGACCGGACTTGAAAGAGAAAAGATAGAAGATGAATTAAAAGAACTTCAGGCTAAGATTAAAGAATATAAAGAAATCTTAAATGACAGAAAGAAGCTCCTTCTCGTAATCAGAAAAGAAATAACTGAAATATCCGAGAAATATTCAGATAAAAGAAGAACGGCCATCGATTCGGACATAACCGATTTTTCGGATGAAGATCTTATTCCGAACGAACCCGTTATTATTACAAGAACCAATCTCGGATATATTAAGAGACAGAGTTCGGATAATTTTAAAAATCAAAAGCGCGGCGGAAAAGGCATTAAGGGAATGCAAACCGTTGAAGATGATTATGTTGAAGAATTATTTGCAACCATGACTCACGATTCTCTTTTATTCTTTACCAACCAGGGAAGAGTATATAAGTTAAAGGGATATCAGATTCCGGAAAGTTCAAGAACATCAAGAGGTACTGCCGTAATAAATCTTCTTAATCTTATGCCGGATGAAAAAATAAGCGCCATTATTCCGGTAAATAAAGATGTTCTCAGCGACGAGAATAAATTATTTATGTCTACTAAGAGCGGTATCGTTAAGAAAACCAATATTATGGAATTTGCCAATATCAATAAAAACGGCTTAAGAGCTCTTACTCTTTCGGAAGATGATGAACTTATAGGTGTAAGAGTTACCGACGGAACGAAGAAAATAATTCTTGTAACAAAGCTCGGACAGTGCATATTATTTGATGAAAATGATGTTCGTTCAATGGGAAGAACCGCAAGAGGCGTTAAAGGAATTAATCTTTCGGCAAATGACCATGTAATAGGCATGCAGATAACTCCAAACATTGCCTCTGACGGAAATGAAGAAGATTATTTACTTCTGGTTTCGGAAAACGGATTCGGAAAGAGAACAAAAATAAGTGAATTTACTCCTCAAAAACGCGGAGGTAAAGGCGTAAAGTGCTATAAGATAGTCAGCAAGAGCGGCAATCTTGTAGGTTTCAAATTGGTTAACGACTCTCAGGGACTTATGATTATAACAGACGAAGGAATAATCATTAAAATCAAGTGTAATGACATTTCGATTAACGGAAGAGTTACCACGGGAGTGAAGTTAATTAATTTGGAAAATGATATTAAAGTTGCGGCAATTGCCAAAATTGACGATATAAACGGAGAATCTGAAGATGATATTTCGGATAAATCCGAATCTGATGAAAATTGATTAATTATCTTAATTAATTTGTTGTAAAAACCGCCCGGACATATAATACCGGGCGGTTTTATTATATATTTAAATATACTTTGTAAATAACCGTTCTCAGCATATATAATTCAGATAATTAAAATTTCGGAGGAAGTATGAGAGAAATAGATGTAAACGAGATAGCGTCAAATATTAAAGAAATGTGTATTGAAGCAAATTACTATCTTGAAAGTGATATAAAAAAATCATTATTTAATGCAGAAAAAACAGAGAATTCAGAAGTAGGGAAATCGGTTCTGAATCAACTTCATAAAAATGTGGACATAGCCGAAAATGAAATGATACCAATATGTCAGGACACGGGAATGGCAGTTATATTTCTGGATATAGGACAGGATGTACATTTTTTCGGAGGAGATCTGACTGAAGCCGTAAACAGGGGAGTAAGAGAAGGATATAAAGAGGGTTATCTTCGTAAATCCGTTGTGGAAGATCCGGTTGAAAGAATAAATACAAATGACAATACTCCGGCAATAATACATATGAATATAGTTCCCGGGAGTAAAGTTAAAATAACGGTTTCTCCAAAAGGCTTCGGAAGTGAAAATATGAGCCGTATTTTCATGCTCAAACCTTCCGACGGTCTTGAAGGAATAAAAAAAACAATATTGGATACAGTAAGGGATGCGGGACCGAATGCATGTCCGCCTTTTATCGTGGGAGTCGGAATCGGAGGAGATTTTGAAACGGCGGCCATACTTGCAAAGAGAGCGCTTACAAGAAATATTGACGGGAAATCGTCTTCTCCGTACAGAAAGCCATATGTTGACGAACTTGAAGAAGAACTTCTCACCGAAATAAATAAAATCGGATTGGGTCCTGCGGGACTGGGAGGAAAAAATACGGCACTCGGCATAAATATTGAAACATATCCCACTCATATTGCGGGTATGCCTCTTGCCGTAAATATGTGCTGTCATGTTAACAGACATAAAATCAGGGAGATATGATAATGGAGAGATATTTAAATGTTCCGTTTTCAAAAGATGACATAAAGGAATTTGAAGCAGGCGATGTGGTATACCTGTCAGGAGTAATTTATTCGGCAAGGGATGCGGCCCATAAAAGAATGACGGAATCATACGAAAAGGGAGAACCTTTCCCCTTCGACATAAGAAACCAAACCATATATTATCTGGGTCCGACTCCTGCAAGACCGGGAGCGGTAATAGGCTCGGCAGGTCCCACCACAAGCGGAAGAATGGATAAATATACGCCTACATTGTTAAATAACGGACTTATCGGAATGATAGGAAAAGGAAGAAGGTCCGGCGAAGTAACGGAGTCAATAAAAAGAAATAAATGTATATACTTTGTTGCCGTCGGAGGAGCGGGAGCCCTCCTTTCAAAATGTATTACTTCTTCCGAGGTAATAGCATATGAAGACCTGGGACCGGAAGCCGTAAGAAAACTCACGGTTAAGAATTTCCCGGTTATAGTTGCAACCGACTCCGGCGGAAGAAATTTATATGACGAATGTGCCGATAATATGTAATATATTCAAATAATACAAATATAAACGCAATTCGGGTACTTAATTTACAGTTTGGGTAAAAAAATGGAAAATCATAAATTATGATGTTACTATCTAACTACCCTAATAAGCAGACGAATATATTTATAATAAATATATTTGTTTGTGAAGTGTTTACACTTCAACGGTATCATCGGAATATCCCATAGACGATGATATTTCCCAAACTTTATACTACCGGGGTAAATATGTACATTTCTCCTTCGTGCTATTTAAAGCGGTAGTTATTAAACTATTATTTTCTTCCCCAAAGAATTTATAGTGTAAAGTTTTCATTCTCAAATCCTGCCGTTCGGCAGGATTTTTTTATGTGTTATGAATCAGAAAATCGTGCGAAGAATGAGAAATATCATTTTATTATATTTTACAAATATAAAAAAATATACAAAATAAGTATTCATTCGGCATTTTAGGTAATTTAATATTTTGCTTTTTAATTACTTGCTATATTTAAGACAGATATATAAATATGTTTAATTTTTAATATAGTCAGGGGATTGCAAAATATGGAAAATTATGTGAAAAAATCGGTAAAGAGTGCTATTGTTCTTTTTGCAGCCTTATCAACAGCCGTCATCGGAATAACAGGATTTAAAACAGATGTAAAAGCTGCAGATTACAATGCTTCATTTTCGGGAGAAACAACAAACGTAAGTAAAGTTGAAGTTGATGAGGGAAACAAAGTATATGAAGATACGGATGTTTCCGGAACATTGACATATTCTTTTAATCAGTCTGATATGCTTGATGAAATAAACGGATTGCTTGAAATAGCTCAGAGTTATCTCGGCGGTGCGTATACAATATTAGACAATAATAATTATGTTGACGTTACGGTCACGCTTCCGGAAGGATTTTCGGGAACATATGAGGATGCAAGCACCGCAACAATAGTTAATACAAAGCTGATATCAAATACGGATAATGTATTTGTTGTAAGAGTTTTTATAACCGGCGGTAAGGATCCGACGGTAAGAACCGTTAAGGAAACCGTGGAAAGTTATAAAACAGAGCCTAGAGACGCCGTGGTTGCATTTAAAATAAATTATACGGGGAAAGCAAAAGAGGGAACGGATTCATCACAGTATGTATCTTCGGTTACCCCGTCTGAAAGAAATATAGGATACGGAAGATGGATTTCGGCAAGTGTCGGTCTTACGGGATCAAATGTAAATCTTTTGACTACCGAATTTGTTCCGGGAATTCCTACAGGTGAAAATGTTTTTACCGAAGGAGATATACTTATCGGTGACGATACGGAACATGATAAGGTTTTTGAGGCAAAAGCCGGAGGAGTATATTCGTTTACCGGAACATATACAACAATCCCGGTAAAAAAGGAACTTTCAAGAATAGCCAATACCAATTCAAATCAGTTAGATAAGGAACAGATTAAATTAAGTGACCTCAGGTCGGAATTTTATGCTTCAATGACTCTTCCGGAAGGAATGGAATTCACAAAGATTCCTACTCCGGACGAAATTAAATTCGAAGGCGGAGCATCTACATTTTCAGTCAGCAATGTTCAGGTTGTGGGAGATACCATAGAGGTTATAATGTCATTAAATACCGATAATATAACCAATTTCTATCAGTTGGAGCAGGCGGTATATGCATGTGACGATGTATTAAAAATAACCGTTCCGGGAATTAAATTAAGCGATAATGCCAAAGAGGGAGAATATTATACCGTAAAAGGCGCATCCGGAGGTATGTTTCACTCAGTCGCTTCCATGAATAACCGTCAGGGAGTATTTGAATTTGAATGGGAAGCAAAGCAGTCTGATGAAGGAAGAGATTTTATATCACCTGAGGGAGATGAGGGAATATTTTTTACACTTCAGGTAAAAAATAATAATGAAAATGAAACAGTTCCCGATAATGAAAATAACAAAACTGAAGATAAAGATAATTCCGGAGGTACAACTCAGGAAAATAAAAATGACATTAAACTTATCAAAAGTAATGAAGCCGTTAAGAATACAGTAAAAACGGGGGATAATTCAAATATTGTTTTGTGGATATCCATAATTGCGGCAGCGTCATGCGTAACAATATTATCGTCGGTTTATATGATAAAACGTAAAAACAAAAATTAATAATATGAAAAATTACGGATATTAATATGCCCCATATTTAAGGATGCATATTGATATCCGTTTATTTATATATCATATTTATTTTATATGTTAAAATAAACATATACGGTTACAGTGTGATTTATATATTAAAATTGTGGATAATTTTTCACTTAATATAAGAAAAGGAGGATAATTATGGGTTTATTCAGTCCTAAAAAGAAAAGAGAGATCATAGATTCCAATACGGGAGAAGTGATTGAAATAAAAGAAGATATAAAATGCTGTGTATGCGGTGCAGAACTCGGAGCATTTAATAAGAATAAAATTACAAGAGATTTTTATATATGTGATGACTGTGCGGGCAAGTCCGCAATTATGCGCCATAAAAAAGAAGTCGAAAATTATTCTGATGAAGCGTTAAAAGAACTTATACAAAAAAAATCAGATAAGGCGGATACATTTAACGTAACCAATAAATCAGGCTCGTTTTTATTTGTAGATAATGAAAGTAAACAGCTTACTATTCCGTATCTTTCGGGTCTTGTAAAGAATGTACCGAATGTGGATCCCGATGATATTATATCGTTTGATTCGGTAGTTGGTTATACTTTGCTAAAAGACGGAAATGTAATTTCCGAAGGAGGAAGAGATAACAAAGCTCAGGATACGGGTGTATTTGCATTTTATACGGAAATGCCGGGAAAAAATGACGATACGGCAAGCTGCAGCGAGATTCTCATAAGAATAAAAACCAATTTAAACGACAGACCTGAACTTCCGATATACGTATTGGACAGACAGGTTTCTCTGTCAAGTGATACATATAAAATCGCAATGTATAATGCAGAGCAGATTATAAATATACTTATGTGGATATGTAAAGAATAATATTCAATAAATGATTTATAATTATCGGAATTATTAATATATAAGAACATAAAAAACGGATTTGATGAAATAAATTATTTCTGCAAATCCGTTTTTATTATAGTTTGTGTATTCTTAAATAAGATATATTTTTATTAATTATCTGTAATATCTTCCGTTTCTTTTTGTCTTATTTACTGATGTGCAAAAACCGGCATAAAGGAATATAAAACCGGCACTTGCAATAAGACCTCCGATAATATCCGTAAGCCAATGTACGCCGCATGTCATTCTTACTATTACCATGTATGCCGCAAAGGCAATGAGAGCAACAGTTAATACGGTTCGTATAATCTTTGATTTTATCAGATAAAAGAATGCCATTATGGCTGTAATAAGTACCGTTGTTGCAAGCATGGTGGTACTTGAAGGATATGAAGCCTCCATGGCGCCGTCAATAAGTACCGGTCTGTAATTAATAATAATCTTTTGGAATATGAAATAGAAAATAAACAATAAAATATACAATATACCCAGCATAAATATTGTTTTATCAAATTTCTTCATAAAAAGCTTAATTACCCAAACAGCCGCAAACATTCCCATCAGTGCATATATTATAATACTTAACTTATCGGTAAGATCATACATATCGAGATGCAGTCCGGTCATATTGTGAAAATTAATATTAATATCCGCAAATCCTATATTTGTACCGTTTACACCGAGGGGCTTTACTCCGACTGCAGACACCATAATTGTGTAAATAACAAAGAATGCAAATATACATCCTGATATAATGTAATAAATTTTATTTTTTTTCATGAATTCCTCTTTATAATTCTACATCGGGAATGGTTGCAAATCCTTCTTCAAGATCCTTATCCGTAGGAACCGTATCCGTCATTGTGCCGTTATTATACTGAGCATATGCCGCAAGATCGAAGTATCCCGTACCGGTAAGACCGAATATAATCGTCTTATCTTCTCCGGTTTCTTTGCATTTAAGAGCTTCGTCGACAGCGGTTCTTATTGCATGACCTGATTCAGGGGCAGGAAGGATTCCCTCCGTACGTGCAAAGAGAGTTGCAGCTTCAAATACGGATGTCTGTTCAACAGATGTGGCCTCGATAATGCCGTCATGATAGAGCTGAGAAACAACAGGGCTCATACCGTGGTAACGAAGACCTCCGGCATGGTTAGCTGACGGAATAAAGTCATGACCCAATGTATACATTTTGGCCATAGGACATACTTTTCCGAGATCCGCAAAGTCATATGCAAACTTACCTCTCGTAAGAGAAGGGCATGAAGCAGGCTCAACGGCAATAATTCTGTAATCCGCTTCGCCGCGAAGCTTTTCTCCAACGAAAGGAGAGATGAGTCCTCCGAGGTTAGAGCCGCCGCCGGCACAGCCGATAATAATATCCGGTTTTATATCATATTTTTTACATGCCGTCATCGTCTCAAGACCTATGACTGTCTGATGAAGAAGAACCTGGTTAAGAACACTTCCGAGTACATATCTGTAGCCCTCTGATTTAGTTGCAACTTCAACGGCTTCGGAAATGGCACATCCGAGAGAACCTGTAGTGCCGGGATGTGCCGCGTTTATTGCTCTTCCCACTTCAGTTTCCATGGACGGAGAAGGGGTTACGCTTGCACCGTATGTACGCATTACTTCTTTTCTGAAAGGCTTCTGTTCATAAGAAACTTTAACCATATATACTTTGCAGTCTATTCCGAAAAATGAAGAAGCCATTGAAAGAGCGGTTCCCCATTGTCCTGCACCGGTTTCGGTTGTTACGCCTTTAAGTCCCTGTTCTTTTGCATAATAAGCCTGTGCAATGGCAGAGTTAAGTTTATGGCTTCCGGATGTATTGGATCCTTCATATTTGTAGAAAATTTTAGCCGGGGTATCGAGAGCCTTTTCCAAATATTCGGCGTGAATAAGAGGTGAAGGACGGTACATTCTGTAGAAATCCTGAACAGGAGTAGGAATATCAAAGTATGCCGTAGTGTCGTCCAATTCCTGTTTGATAAGTTCATCGCAGAATATAGGCTGCATCTCCTCAAATGTTAAAGGCTTTAATGTTCCCGGATTAAGGAGTGGTGCCGGTTTATTTTTCATGTCTGAGCGGACATTATACCATTGTGTGGGAATTTCCTTTTCATCAAGAATAATTTTATAAGGGATATCTGAATATTTCATAGTGAATCCTTTCTGTACTTTTAAAATATAAAACTCAATACATTAGATTTTAACACAAAAATGTATACAGTAAATATGTTAATGTTTTAATAAGATAAAACATAAATTAATTTTGCAGATACAGGTTATTTGCCGAAAAATGTATTTTATCCGTATTTGGGTAATAGTTGTTGACAAAGTATAATCATTTTGATAGCATAACCATGTTGCATTCAAATTGAAGGCATTATTTCTTAAGGAGAAATACTCAAGAGGCCGAAGAGGTGCCCCTGCTAAGGGTATAGGTCGGGAAACCGGCGCGAGGGTTCGAATCCCTCTTTCTCCGCTTGGTAGGGGAAGCCATGTATGGCTTCCTTTTTTTTGTTTTTTTTTAATCAATATTTTTTTTCTGATGTATAATTATATTAAAAGATTATTTATATTTATTAATTTTAAGGGGTTTATCATGAAAAAAATCAAACATTTTATAAAAAGCGGATTAATCGCTTTATCATGCGGAGTAGTTTCATTGGGTGTTACCTCGGGTGTCGGAACAATCGGCACATATGCCGGTGAATTACAGTCAGATAACGACAATGTAAGTACGGAAGAAAAAAATATTTCGAAAATAGAATTGAATGAATTGCAGACGTCATCTGATTTATCTTTATTGGTTATGGATAGCGGTTGGTATCAGATAGTATCGGCAGCCGACAGTAATTTAGCACTTGAAGTTAAGGACGGAGCTAATGTAAACGGCGCCAATGTATATGTCAATAAGAGAAGTGACAGCAACAGCCAAAAATTTTTTATTAATAATTTGAAACCGGGCGGAAATGAGTATGCAATAAAAACAGCCGTAAGCAATACAGAGAAGGCATTGGATGTTTCCGGAGGATCGCCTGCCAGAGGAGTAAATGTAGGACAATGGCATTATCACGGCGGCAATGCGGTGAGATGGAGAATCTACATGGACAAAGATGGAAATTATATATTTGAATCTTCTACGGGAAACAAAGTACTTGATATTACGGGAGCAAAGACAACTCCGGGAACAAATGTATGGACATGGGATTATTACGGAGCGAAAACTCAAAAATGGAAACTCATTAAGACAGATTATACTTTTGATGATTCTTTTAAACCGGCAACCGTGGAAGATGGATGGTATCAGATAACATCTGCGGCTGACAGTAATTTGGCCGTTGATGTTAAAGACGGATCTTATGTAGACGGTGCCAATGTATTCGGTAATAGGAAAAGTAACAGTGACAGTCAGAAATTTTATTTTGAGTCACTGGGGGATAATGAATATGCCATAAAAACAGCTGCAAGTAATAAGACAAAGGCTTTGGACGTATCAGGTGCGAGTCCGTTTGCCGGAGTTAATGTAGGTCAGTGGAGATATTACGGCGGTAATGCGGTACGTTGGAAGCTTTATAAGGATAATAACGGCAAATATTTATTGAAATCTGCCATACTTCCATATAATAAAGGAGATATTGTTCTGGACCTTACGGGGGCAAAGACAACTCCCGGAACAAATATATGGACGTGGAATTATATCAATGTAGATACACAAAAATGGATACTTAATAAAGTTTCGGACAGTAATATACCTGCAATCGAACATCTTAAGCCGGCAACGGTAGAAAACGGTTGGTATCGGATAACGTCATCCGCAAACAATAATATGTCACTGGAAGTAAAAGACGGAGCCGACAGAAACGGAGCCAATATTTTTATTAACAATAAAAAAGATGAAAATATGCAGAAATTCTATTTCGAATCCTTGGGAGGCAATGAATATGCCATAAAAACAGCCGTAAGCAATAAAGATAAGGCTTTAGATGTTTCGGGGGGTTCATCTGCCAGAGGAGTAAATGTAGGACAATGGTATTATCACGGCGGAAATGCTGTGAGATGGAAACTGTATAAATCAGATGACGATAAATATGTAATGGTATCATCTACAGGAGACAGAGTACTTGATATAACAGGAGCAAGGACAACAGCCGGCACAAACGTATGGACATGGGATTACTACGGAGCGAATACTCAAAAATGGAACCTGACTAAGGACAGACGATGGGTTGACGGAAAAGGTCACTGGGAAAATACCACAAAACAGGTGTGGAAACCGAATATATTAAAAATAGTTGATGAGCCTGAGCATATTGTATACGGATGTAAGCTTTATGTAAAAGAATCAGAAACAGTATGGACCACTAAAGGGGGGGAAACATATTGGTTGGAAAACGGATTTACAATGGAAGATTTTAACAAAATTATTATTAAGAAAATGAAAGAAGAGGGTTATATAGGAAACTATTTGAATGTAAGTAAGAAAGTTCCGGATAAGTATCATACAGAAGACCATGGTTATTATGAGACGGTGGTAACGGGAAGAAAATGGGTTAATAATACGGAACCTCATTGGGAATATTGATATATTAAAGTTGCTAATTATTAAATTTGCCGAAAATAAAGATAAATTCTGCTAAATATATTATACTGAAATGTAAATATTATATATGGTTATTTTTTTAACAATTATATTATTGTTTTATTAGGGAGAATTAATGATAAAAGGCATATTGTTTGATAAAGACGGAACTCTTATTGACTTCTTTTCTATATGGCCGGAGATAGCAAAGAGGGTAATTCCGGCATTTCTTGAATTAAACGGATTAAATGAACATAAAGATATGGAAGAGGATCTTTTCAAAAGTATCGGACTTCATGAAGGGGTGGTAGATCCCAGGGGAGCATTTGCATATAAATCATATACGGAAATATCCGAAGACATATGTGATTGTTTAAACAAATACGGTATTAACATGACCGTAAACGGTGTTTACAGACAGATAAAAGATATGTTTAACGACACCATGAGAAATGCAAACATGAAATATATTACATTTACGGATACCCCTAAACTTATGGAGAATTTAAGAGAGAAGGGGATAAGAATAGGTCTTGCCACATCGGATATAGAAGAGTCTGCATATAAAACTCTGAAAGAATTGGGAATATTTGACTATTTTGATTATATAGGATCGGATGACGGCATAAGAAGACCTAAACCGTATTCCGACATGTTTGTTGAATTTATTGACAAAACAGGATTATCCGCCGATGAGATTGCGGTGGTGGGAGATACTTTCAATGATATGTTGTTTGCGAAAAATAACGGAGGAACTGCCATAGGAGTGTTGTCAGGCGTAAGTTCAAGACGTGATTTGGAAGAAATTGCCGATTATATTATTGAATCGGTAGACGACTTACCCGGATTAACGGACAGATTGAATACAGATAAATGAAGGTGAATCTATGAATAAAAAGATAAAACATACTTTAAAAAGCGGGTTTACCCTGAGTTTAGCGGGAGGAATGGCTATAGGCGGCACAGCCGCGGGAATCGGAACAGGAATTGTTAATACATATGCCGCCGAGACTTTATCTAACCTTAAACAGGTATCCGTAAAGGACGGTTGGTACACATTCGCAAGTGTACAGGATGAATCATTTGTACTTGATATAAATGTCGGCGGTCCGGAGAAAAATAAAAATCTCAGATTATATAAAAATAACGGTTCAGAACAGCAGAAATTCTATATAGAATCTGTCGGAAACGGCGAATATAAGATAAATACAGGTGCAAGTAACGGAAATCTTACACTTAATGCCGTTAAAGGTGATAATTCTTTAGGCGATAATGTAAATCAGTATACTTATTCAAGCTCGTCATCCGACGAGAAATGGAAGATATATCAGGATACATCCGGAAATTATGTATTCCTTTCATCAACGGGCGATAAAGTATTGGACATATGCGGAACCGTAATGTCAAATAATACCAATATCTGGTTATGGAATTATTACGGCGCAAAAACTCAAAAATGGAAACTTAATCCCGTAAGTTCGGTAAACCATGTTATATCTCCGTTGAATAATCTGAAAGCTGCCACCGTGCAGGACGGATGGTACATGATATCATCTTCCGCAAACAATAATCTTGTGCTGGAAGTTAAGGACGGAGCCGATAAAAACGGTGCTAATATTTACGGAAATACAAAAAGTGAAAGTAAGAATCAACAATTTTATTTTGAATCCGTAGGCGGCAATGAATATGCCATAAAAACAGCCGTAAGTGATAAAAGAAAAGCCGTAGACGTATCCGGAGGCTCGCCTGAAAGAGGAGTAAACGTAAGGCAGTGGGAATATTATAACGGAAATGCAGTACACTGGAAGTTATATACGGACGATGACGGCAATTATGTACTTGTATCATCCACCGGAGAAAAGGTTCTTGATCTTACGGGAGCAAAGACAACGGCAGGTACCAATGTATGGACATGGGATTATTACGGAGCGGGAACACAGGAATGGAAACTTGTCCCGGTTGCAAATCCTATAGATTCTTTAAAACCCGCCACCGTGGAGAACGGATGGTATCAGATATTATCTTCGGCAAATAATAATTTAGCGCTTGAAGTTGAGAACGGATCCGATAAAAACGGCACAAACATTTTCGGAAATACTAAAAATAACAGTGCCAATCAAAAGTTTTATTTTGAATCCGTAGGCGGTAACGAGTATGCAATAAAGACATATGTAAGCAATAAGTCAAAGGCCGTTGACGTATCGGGGGGCTCACCCGAAAAGGGAGTAAATGTAAGACAGTGGGAATATTATGACGGAAACGCGGTACACTGGAAGTTATATACGGACGATGACGGCAATTATGTGCTTGTATCATCCACGGGAGATAAGGTTCTTGATCTTACGGGAGCAAAGACAACGGCAGGTACCAATGTATGGACATGGAATTATTACGGAGCGAATACTCAGGAGTGGAAGCTCAATAAGGTAAATGACATTGTTCCGGCAAAGATAAATAACGGATGGTATCAGATAACATCATCGGCAAACAGCAATCTTGCACTGGAAGTAAAGGACGGAGCCGATAAAAACGGCGCCAATATTTTCGGTAATACAAAGAGCGGAAGTAACAGTCAGAAGTTTTATATTGAATCCGTGGGCGACAATGAATATGCAGTTAAAACAGCCGTAAGCAATAAAACCAAAGCCATGGACGTATCCGGAGCATCTCCCGACAGAGGCACCAATGTCGGTCAGTGGGAATACTACGGAGGAGATGCCGTACATTGGAAGCTGTATAAAGATACGGATGGCAATTATATATTTGTATCATCCACGGGAGATAAGGTTCTTGACCTTACGGGAGCAAAGACAACGGCAGGTACCAATGTATGGACATGGGATTATTACGGAGCAAATACTCAGGAATGGAATCTTGTTCCGACAACGGCAAATATTTCATATGTACAGGAAATACCGAACGGAACATATACAATAGGTCTGGCGTCAAATAACAATTATGTATTTGACGTGGCTTACGGCAGCTCCAAAAATGCAACCAAAATACAGCTTATGAACAGAAACGGAGGAGTTGCCCAGCTGTTCAGAATACAATATGCCGGAAACGGTGAATATATTATAAATACAGGCGCGACTTTCTATAATTCAAGTATAGATGTACTGGGCGGAAATACGGCAAATGCAGTAATTGACCAATGGACAAACAATAACTTGAATACTCAGCGCTGGAGGATAACAAAGGTAGGAGACGGATATGTGTTCAGATCTGTCCTTGATGACAGTCTCGTATTGGACGCTTCGGGAATCGGAAACGGAGCACCGCTTACCCTTGCGGATTATAACGAAAAGGATAATACGCAAAAATTTACTTTAAGTAAGGGCAGTGCCTGGTATATAAGCGGTGACAGAAAGTATTACTTCAACGAAAACGGCAATAAGCCGGAAGTCGGAATTGATGTTTCATACCACAACGGAACCATTGATTGGGCAAAGGTAAAGGCCGACAACATTTCTTATGCGATAATCAGATCCGGTTACAGATCGGAATATACAAGTACGACAACCGGAAAAAGAAATATAGGCAAGGATGTAAAGTTTGAGGAGAATATTTCAAATGCCGAAAAAGTCGGTATGCCGTACGGAGTTTACTTCTACTCAACAGCAACAACCATTGCCGAGGCCGATGAAGAAGCAGATGCAATTATAAATGCCATAAAAGGAAAGAATCCTTCAAGGGGTGTTTATATTGATATTGAGTCCACGGTGGTATATCAGGAAAAGCTCGGAAATATATATAATTCTTATGCAAGAAGAAGGATTACGGACGTTACAAAGAGAGTCTGTGACAGATTAAAGGCAGAGGGATACAGCGTCGGCGTATATGCAAGTGAATCTTACTTTAAAGATGTTCTGTATTCTGACGAATTAGAGGGATATATGTGGGTTGCAAGATATTATACCAATACCCCGACCGATACCAATACACTTAATTTAAACAGCAGTATTCCTTATAAATACTGGCAGTATTCAAGTGTAGGAAGAGTTAACGGAATAAGTACCGATGTTGATATGAATACAACAGTCAGATAATTATTTTTATAAATGTAAGTTGCGGATATTTTCTGCGGCTTACATTTTTAATTTGTTAGTTTTTATTATTATTTTTGAATTTAAATATCTTGTTAAAAGAGTACAAAAATTGTTATAATAAAAAACAGAATTTGAGAGGAGATTTCATAATGGAAGAGAATATTATTGTTTGTAGAACAGCAGACGGAGATTTAACGGCATATGACAGCTTTGCGGATGCGGTTGCCAATTCGGTAGAGAACAGCGATAAGGATATTGCGGAGATTGCCATTACGGCCAATGATAATTATAAGTGTATTATCACAAGAAAGATCGGAAGAAAGGGTCTTCTTCTTCACGATATTCTTGAAGATAAGAACGCTACCGATGCGGAAAAGGAAGATGCAAGAAAGCAGCTTGATATTCTTGCAGACGGTATAGTTGCTGATTCTATTGCTACAATAAGAGATATGGAATCAGGTATCAGAGGCGAAGAAGTTGACAGTATTGAAGTAGTATTTTACAAGGGTTCATGTGATAATATCTATGTTAAAACCCGTGAATACTATGAGAATTATAAAAAGAGACAGGCATTGAGATAATATGGAAGATAATAAGAAGGGTTTTGGAGATATCTACAATTCAACAGGTAAAGTATCTGATGATGTAGAAACAGAGATTGTGGAAGAAGAGATTGCAGATTCTGAGGAATATGTCGAACAGGATAATGTAAACGGCAATGCCGATTCCGATGAATTTGACGAGGATGTTGATACATCTTTTGATGAAGCTGCCTATGAAGAGAAGATATTGTATAGAAATAATTTTGAATATACGACGCCTCTTCTTAAAGAGTTATATAAAGGTGTTTTAAAGTGGGATAAGGCAAGAAGAGTTAATTCGATTTTTATTTATTGTATTCTTGCCGCCAATGTTGTTGCAAATATCATATTCGCAATAATGGGTGAAACAAGACTTTTACAACTCCTTATTATATCAATGGTTCTTCTCGGAGCTTTATCGGTATTTAAGATATTGGAACCTACAATACTTGCAAAGCAGACATTGAGCGGATATCGCAGAAAAATCGGTGAACACATGATATGTGAAACCGCATTTTCCGAAGATGAATTTACAATGGAGGATGTCACTCTTAATCAGGGAAAGCATTATTCATATGAAGAAATAACCAGAGTAAGAGAAACCGAAACATTTGTGGTATTGCAGATCGGTAAGAAAGAAGTAATTCCTATTCATAAAGAACAATTTACGAAGGGAACTCTTAATGATTTCAGACCGTTTCTTATTAAAAAGATAAGACCGGAAGAATAATATAAACAAAAGAAAATACAGCGTAATGTGTTAATCGCATTACGCTGTATTTTTATATTTTATTACATATTATGAATCTTATAAATCGTCTATAAGAGCCGTACTTTTGGCATATGCCGTACTGCGGGCTTCAAAGAAGTCGGTCTTTACCATATTGGCGTTGGAGTATTGGCTTACCCATTTCATGTCTTCAGGCTCTTCGTTGTGTCCTTCAAACAGTGTACCGTATCCCAGTCCGGACCAACGGAGGTTGCCGAGATATAATATATAGTCTTCTACCATTTTCGAAGAAAGTCCCGGAATATTATTGCCTATTACATATTTACCCCATTCTATTTCCTGTTTTACACCCTGTTTAAGGAGTTCTTTAATCATGGTTATATTTTCGTCCGTAAAAAGTTCCGGTTCTTCCTTTTGCAGTTCCAGAATTATGTTTCTGAATAACCATAAATGAGTATTTTCGTCTCGGTTAATATATCTTATTTCCTGAGCCGATCCCGGCATTTTTCCGTTACGGCTTAAGTTATAGAAAAACATAAATCCCGAATAGAAGTAAATACCCTCCAATATATAGTTTGCCATAAGAACTTTTAAGAAAGTTTTTTTATCGGAAGATTCGGTAAATTCATTATAAATGTTTCCGATAAGGGTGTTTCTGTCCAACAGATGTTTGTCGTCTTTCCATTGATACAAAATGTCATTGCGCTCTTCGGGAGAACATATTGTATCAAGCATATAACTGTAGCTTTGGCTGTGCAGACTTTCCTGGAATGTCTGTATGGAGAGGCATAAATTCACTTCGTTTGCGGTTATATACTCGCTGATTCTCGGAAGATTGGCTGTCTGTATGGAGTCCAGAAATATAAGAAAACTTAAAATTTTATCGTATGCATTTTTTTCATATACGGAAAGCTTTGGATAATCTTTAAGATCCTGTGCAAGACTTATTTCTTCGGGAACCCAGAAGTTATTCATGGCCTGTCTGTACCAGTCGCTTGTCCATGGATATTTCAAATTATTAAAATCATTGAGATTGGTGGTATTGCCGCCTATCATTCTTCTGAGATATATATCAGTATCTCCGTCAGGATTAAACAGAGGTCTTTTTGTTAATTTATCCATATGAATGTCCTTTCTGAATATTATGTTGCACAGCTCTCACATTCTTCGACTTCGAGAGATTTGGAGCGTACATAATAGATTGTTTTTACATCATTTTCCCAGGCTTCGATATAAAGGTCAAGAACTCCCCTCATGGTGAATTTATCCGTAATATACAGATTCATGCTCTGTGCCTGATCTATGTGTCTGCTTCTTATGCCTGCGGCCTTTATACTCCATTTTTGGTCTGTTACATATGCCGATTTATAAAACCAGTATGTGTCGATGCTTAATTCCGGAGCGACTCTCGGAAGCATATGTCCTTTCTTTTCTTCAAGAAAGAATCTGTTCATAACAGGATCTACTCCTGCGCTTGTTCCGGCGATAATGGATGTCGATCCGGTCGGAGCAACAGCCATAAGATATGCATTGCGCATTCCGTACTTCGACACATTTTCTCTTACGGATGCCCACTCCTTTGAAGTATAATTTCTGGAACTGAAGTAAGATCCGTTCTGCCAATCGCTTCCTTCGAAGTAATCATACGAACCTCTTTCTTTAGCGAGTTCGCAGCTTTCTTCTATTGCATACATATTTATTTTTTCAAACAGCCTGTCAACAAATGACAAATGTTCCTCGCTTTCCCATATGAGCTTTCGTTTGGCCAGCATATGGTGATATCCTGATACGCCCAAGCCCAGACTTCTGTATGAGCGATTGGTTATTTTTGCATAAGGCGTAGGATATGAATTTAAATCTATAACGTTATCAAGAGCTCTGATTGCCGTATGAACCGTATCCCTTAAAACGGAATCGTCATCCAACGGAATATGTCCGAGCGAAAGACTTGCCAGATTACACACAACAAAATCTCCCGGTCTTGTTGTGGTTACCACAACAGTATCTCCGTTTTCGGTTTTTATCTCACGGCTTATTGTTTCTATGGGAGACATATTCTGTGCTATTTCCGTACAGAGATTGGAGCAATAAATTATACCCTGATGTTTGTTAGGATTCATTTTATTGACGATATCTCTGTTAAATGCAAAAGGAGTTCCCGTTTCAACGGCAGATTTTAAAATAAGCCTTACAATATCTTTGACTGACATTGTTCTTTTGCTTATTCTGCTGTCGTTTACACAATCAAGATATCTTTTTTCCCACTCTTCTCCGTAATAATCTTCGAGGGAATATCCCTTTACGGACAATATCTCATGCGGGCACATCATATACCAATCGGCATTTATATTTTCTTTTGCAAGCTTCCAAAATAAATCAGGATAACATATAGCAGGAAATACATCATGTGCTTTTAATCTGTCGTCGCCGTTATTTGTTCTTAACCCCAAAAATTCAGGAAGGTCCTTATGCCATACGTCAAGGTAAACAGCAACGGCTCCCTGGCGCACACCAAGCTGATCGACTGCAACAGCCGTATCATTTGCAAGTCGTATCCATCTTATTACGCCTCCTGCGGCGCCTTCAAAACCTCGGATTGAACTTCCGCTTGCTCTGACCTTTCCGAAATAGAGCCCCATTCCTCCGCCTGATTTACTTACCTGCGCAAAGTTATCTATACTTCTGTATATGCCGTCAAGGCTGTCCGGAACCGTGTCGATAAAACAGCTTGAAAGCTGATGAAACGGTCTTCTGGCGTTGGACAGGGTAGGAGTTGCCATTGTTACATAGAGCTTGCTTAAGGTGTCGTAGAACTTTCTGACCCACTTCATTTTGTCCTTCTTCTCATTCATTGCAAGATGAAGGGATATACCAAGATACATTTCCTGAGGACTTTCGAGAGGAATATTTTTTCTGTTTCGTATAACATATCTTTTCAAAAGAAGTTCAAGAGCGGAATATGTAAATAATTCATTTCTGGATTCATCTATATATGAATATGCTTCCTCAATCTCTTCACGGCTGTAGTGTGAAATAATATAATCTCCGTAAAGTCCTTCATTCGTAAGATATAAAATCTTTTCATAGAAGGAATTAATGCCGTGAGCTTTCTCTTTTTCCTTAAGTTCTGTCGCAAATTTAAAATTAAGAAGTCTTGCGGCAATGTACTCCCACTTGGGAGCCTGTTCACTTGAAAGTTCGGCGGCGGCATATATAAGAGCCTCAGTTATTTCCTCTTTTGTATCTCCGGCCTTAATAAAATTATTAAATTTATTGTTAAGGACTGAAAGAGAGTATACGTCTTCGGTAAAATCGTTTTTTATTTTACTCAGCACATCAAATAATTCCGGAATGCCTGTTTTTTCAGTTATCTGATGTTTAATATTGCGAAGACCGGCCTGTTTTTCACGGTATAATATATATTTTTTGGCTTCCGTAAGATATCCCTCTTTCATAAGAGCATATTCAACGGAGTCCTGTATCTGTTCGACAGACCATGTATCACTTGAATTTACGATAAGATTGTCCACGTATTCAACGATAAGGTCAATCTTGTCCTGCTGAATGGGAGTACCGCATGCAATAAAGCATTTTTTTATTGCATTGGCAATTTTGTTTTTATTATATTTCTGTTTTTCGTTATTTCTTTTTATTATATATATCATAAAGAACTCCTTATAACGGATTCGCGTATAAATAACATTACGGTTTATTATTAAGACAGATATTCTTTAAGTTCATCCAATCTTCTTATTGTCTGTTTATAACCGTCATTGTACATTGTAATAAGTTTTTTTCTGTCTCTTTCCATCATTTTGAATCCTTTTGTTGTCTTGGGGCGAAATACAATTACCTTCCCGTCGGATTCATATTTTTCCAGTTCTTCGACAGAACGGTTGTAATTATCATGGAAGTTGCTTAAAGCCACAAATAATTCATGATTTTTCTTAAATAACGGAAGAAGATGTTTAAGTCTGTCGTTGCTTTTTTTTCTGTAATATTTTTCTCTTGTGGATACAACGATGACTTTATCGCATCCGTCCGAAAAAGCTTTTTTAAACGGAATGGGATCTGTTATACCTCCGTCCAAATACTGCTTTCCGTTTAATTCTATTCTTGGAAAAAGAACGGGTAACGCGCATGTGGCCTGTAGAGCCACCATATTTTTATCGTTTGGGTCAAAAGAAAAATATTCAGCCTTACCGGTTGCCGTATTTGTTCCCACGCAAATAAAATCAACACCGTTTTTAATATATGCGTCGTAGTCAAAGAGAATTAATTCGTTTGGAACTTTATTATATACAAAATCAAGGCCGAATATTGAGCGGTTGTTTTTATTAAACCAATTTTTTAGACTCAGATAACGACTGTCGTCGCAGTATCTCATGATAATTTTAAGATTTCGTTTATATTGCCTGGTGGCGTAGGATACACCGTATCCCGCTCCTGCGGAAACTCCTATCATATAATCCGTATAAATGTGATTTGCCAAAAGAGCGTCTATTACTCCGCAGGCAAATATGGTGCGGTAAGCCCCGCCTTCAAAAACTATTCCGACTTTCATGATACCTCCGGATATACCTACACAATGCAAGCAGTTAATTAACATAATAATGCCATACAATTCTTGCACATTTGAATGTTTTTATCAGCTGTCAAAGGTATCATATTGTATAAACGTATGAAATGCAAAACAAAATGAGTGCAAAAAACATTGCATGAAGCTTCGGATAACAATGAATATTGCGGTTTGTGCTTCATGCAATGTTTTGTAAATATATGAATTATGAGTAATGAATATCTGTATAAGTGTCTTAATATACTGATATTTATTTTTTAAATATAGTATTCATCGTCCGGGTCATTTGTATTGTTAATATATCTTTTTCTTGACAGTATTAAGAATACAATCGCTGCCCCGAATATTGAAATACTTGTAATGATAACAACCACAACGGCAGTCTTTGTACCGCCCGTGAAAGGCAGCATAACAGTATTAGGAGTATAAATATAATTTTCAACATTAATACTCAAGTCGCCGTTATAAGATAAATTAGGGAAAATGCTTATCTTGTTGGTTGCTTCTCCGTCTATATTGTAAAGTAAATGGTGCCAATTTCCGGAAAAGTATACGTTAAAATCGTTATAAAGTACATTTCCATTATCATCCAATTCGTAAATATAATAAGTTCCGGTTTCCAGATTATCGAAGACGGCCGTTTTTTCCGTTCCCGAAATTTCACCGTTGTAAGTTATGGATTTGGTGCTTATCGGGTGTGAAAGATCTACACGGCCGGTGTCGTTATTGAGCTTGAAAAGGCCGAAGTTATATGTCGCATTTATATGCGCCGTTCCGTCTCTTGTATCGTTAACGATTTTATGAACTACTATATTAGGACGTCGGTTGGTTATATTTACGTTCAGAGTATTGCCGTTGTATTGAACATGTACATCGTTGCGGAATGTCTTAGGATATGTTCCGTCGGTATTTGCTTTTGCAATGGCCACATATCTGTTAATAGGCTCAAGGACATATCCGTTTGCGGATTTTACTTCTACTATCTTATATATCCTGTTGAAATAAAGATGTTCGTTAACGCCGAAGGTAAGATTACCGTTATCATCGGTAGTGCCTGTATATGTATTAAGGACAATATCGTTACCTGCACCGTCTTTATCCGGAGCGCCGTCTCCGACACCTGCGTCTTCGGAATCCTGTATTTCTTCAAGTTTAAACTCAATTCCCTTTAACTTAACGGACGAGTTTGTTCTGTCCATTTTATTAATTACTATATGCGGATTAGATCCGCCGGTACCCGAACCTGCAGTTCTGAATTCGGTGGTCTTTGTAATTGTGGTTGATTTTGTTTCAGTATATCCGTCCCAGCTTGCGGTATTTTTTATGGTTCCGGATACACCCGGTGCAAATGCCAGCAATGTATCATATTTTATTGTTAAAGGCGTATTATCAGGTACATTTATCCTTATAACAGGCTGTGTGTGATCGCTGTCATCAAGAGACAGAATATATCCGTTTGCATCTGTGCTTCCCTTTGTAAGTGTTTCTTCGGTAATGCTGTTGGTCACGACAAAACTGTCCAGCTGAGGTATTAAAGAATTTAATTTATCGACGATTGTTAATCTGTCGGAGTTAGGATCTAAATCTTCGGATAAATTATTTATGGTAAGAGTAAAAGGATATACGTTGCTGCTCGTACTTGTATTACCCAGTTGTTTCTTTAAAGTGTCTTTTTGTATTGTTACATAGTCGCTGTCATGACCTATTTCAGCGTCATTTTGAAACTCTTTTACATTATTAATAAACTGCTTTTGTCCGCCGTGCATTACCGCATCGTCGGTAACTCTTGTTACGAGCTGGAAGCCTATTGCATAGTCATATTGCTTGTTTCCCGCAATAAGTCCGTCAACTTTAAATTTAATTTTATTGCCCTTCTTATATACGGTTATCGGATAACTGTCGAAGCTTCCTGACGGTATGTTATATGTTATTTTTTCCCATCCGTCTCCCGGATTGTCAATCTCCGTTATGCGCGGATAGTTTTGTGCGGTATATCCGTTATGAATTGCCGATACCTTGAGATATGTAAATTCCAGACCTTCCGGTATATCGTCTTCAAGTATGACGCTTCCGCCGACATTGCCTTCATAATTTATTTTTATATGCCAGTCCGCATAAGTGCCTTTAGGCGCATTTATGGATTTGAGTATCTGACTGTCGGGATATATGTCTCTTACGCTGTTCGGACCCCAGTGTAAATTGGTAACGGTATTGCCGTCATAATCACCGTAAGCCCTGAATTCCTTATATATTTTCTCGTTCAGGAATATTTCTCTCTGATCTCTTGACGGATTGCTTAAGTCGTTGTAGTAATTTCCGCTGTATATGGTATTGGTTACCTGCATATAAGACTCTTTACTGGAAAGATTCTTATATGGATTAGTCTTTACCAGGATTAAAATCTTTTCACCGTCGTTAATTACCAAATTATTAAAACGTATATTAAAATTATCACCGCTGCCGTTATATGAATATTCCGCGGTTTTGCTGACATCCGTTATAATATTATATACATTTACGCCGGAGTATGTATATAATATATGCTTTTTAAGTTCATCAACGGTGGTAACGGAATTGCCGTCTTTATACTGACTGAACGTTAAGTCGCTGGGAACTTTGTATACGCTTATTCCGTCTTCGATTTGAAGTCGTTGATTCTCGGTATTTCCGATCAGATCTCTGAAGTATATGCTCTGCGGGATACGCTTTCCGGTAATTTCAATGGTCCAATATATGGTTCCGTGAGTATATGTACTGTCGGAATCATTTTTACTGAAGTACCAGAATTTCTTTTTTGTTGAGTAATCAAGTCCTCCGGAAATCTCCGTGGTTACATTCGTATTGAACGGATTTAGGGAATATGTTCCGCCCTTTCCGATGACATTGCCGTCCAATCGGAAAGAGTTGGTAACCTGAACTTTAGCTATATTATCCACATTTTGTGGTTTGGCATAGTATGTAAGCGTATATTTATAGTTTCCTCCGGGAAGTCCTATATTCTGCGGAGATGTCGTAAAGTTGTTCTTTCCGTCGATATTGATGTATCTGGTGGTGACAACATTGTTTGTGTCGGTTTGGTCAATTTTTAAATATCCCGTATAAACAAGATAGTCAGAACCAAGCCTGTCAATAAAGCTTAATGTGCTTGCATCAAAGTCGGGAGTGATATTTACCTGTACGGTGTATTTTACCGAACCTGCCGGAACCGTAAATGTACCGTTATCTGTTGTTATTGTCTGATCGGATTTTGTAATCTCGCTTTGTTTGGTATCCCATAACTTTTGTCCGATATCTCTGTTAACGGTATATTTGCCGATTTGTTTATTCGTATTGGAAGTGGCGGTTGTATTATCCTTAATGTTAATTCTTTGATTTCCGTATTTTGTAAATATCTCTTCGCTTACAATCAAATCATATGTTATCTGTCTGTGTTCGTTTTTTTGAAGAGAATCTATATATGTCGTGAGGGTTCTTCCGTTTACTGATGTGTTGCTTCCCCCGTTTATATTGGTATATTGAGTATAATCCTTATCGACATTGCTTACGAGCTTTACGTTTTTCAAAGGAAGATCCGACTCCGATGTTACGTCCAGTGTATAATGTATGGTATATGTGCCGTCGTTATTATTAATTACGTTTCCGGCTTTCTTTACAATCCTTACATTGGATTTCGGAGTATATCGTACCGTATCGGAATCTCTCTTATACGTTTTGGAATAAGTATCGGCTGTATTGACATATGGATCCAATATATCCGTATTTTTTATCTTTAGGGAATATTTTAAACTTTTTTCTTCATTGGCATTCATATCTCCGACATTCCATGTAATTTGATTGCCCTGTACGGACGTATTGACATTTTCGGAGAGTATTTGTGCAAATTCGGACTGATTGCTGAATGAATCGATTACCTTGACATCAGGTACGGGATTACTTTCCGTTTTTACCTTAAGTTCATAATCAAGGTAAAAATTTCCGTTATCTTCTCTTAATACCGGATTACTTTTCGTTGTTTGAATTTTGCCGTATTTCGATTTTAAATCGTCTTCGAAATTTATGTTGATGTCACTGCCGCCGATGCTTGTTTTTACGTCGCCGCCGTCTATTACATTAATATTGGGTACGGCATATAAATTGAACGTTCTTGCGGCAGGGTCTTCGGATTCGTCATACAGTCTTTCCTGAGAATCCACCCACTGTTTATCAAACTTTATTGTTATTATATTAGTACCGGCAGGAGTATCCACGGTTCCTATCTCAATACCGTTTTCAACTATTTTATTGAACTTTTCATTGGTTTTATAATCGTACGGCGGAGATATACCGGCAAATATATTCGGAAGTTCGGTGGCTACCGTATAGTCATTGGCCGCAACCTCTTCATGAGGAAGATTTTTCATTGTTATGGCTATTTTCATCCTTGTATTTCCAAGTATCCCCTTTGCACTGTCCGTTGGTTTGAATTGTTCCGATCCTACAGGATCCTCATAATATAATTTAACGCTTTCTATATTCTCGTCTTTAAGTATATATGCTTTAATATCCTGAATATTTACGACTGAAGCGTTGATTTGATGTTCGGCATTCGGCGAATTGGGAGCGCTGCCCGAATTGTTAATATTCGGTGAGCCTGTATTTTGCGTCCTCGTGATTGAAGGTGTATTTTCAGCTTCTGTACGTGCATTGAAAAAAATGGTTGTAAACAGAAGTAATGCAACCATTATTAAAGGGAATATTAAAAAAAACACGCTTTTGCGTAGATTTCTGCGCTTACTTATTGAAAACATAACTACCCCATCCCCAAACTTTAATAAATAATATGTTTATATCCAAATAAGTAACATTTGATTTTATATGATAATTACGGTGTAAAAGCTTGACGTCGCACATGCTTTTATGAGATTGACTACAAACTTAATTGCACTTATATATGTTATATTCTATTGCAACGGAGAATTTCTTTCTTGTACAATTGAAATTAAATGTATGGTTTGATACCAATTACATGAAGTTGTGACTATAATAAAGGAAATGAAGTATTATCCTCATATATTAAGGATATATATTCTTATAAATATTATCGTGAAAGGCATGCAAATGACTGATAATACAGTTTTGTCAATCGGGTCCGATATAACGGGAAAATATCCCACGGAAATTGCTCCGTTTGCATATAGTGAAAACAGGGACATTAAAGAGTTATATATATCGGAAAGCGTAAAAAAAATAGGCGCTCATGCGTTTTATAATTGCAGGAGCATTTACAGACTCACCTTAAAAAATGCAGCCGTGGATATAGGCGACGGAGCATTTAAAAATTGCGAGCGCCTCAGGGAAATATTAATATATTACGGAAACGGCGGTAATTTAAAAAGTCTCAAGTCAATACTTGCGGATATACATACGGAAGTAAAAGTTCATATTTTTTACGGCGACGGAGAGGCTTCCTTGATATTTCCGTACGGTATAGATAATTACGAAGAAAATACGCCTGCAAGGATAATAACCGAAATATCCGAAGGTTCTGGGAGTCTTTACAGAGAGAGTATTTCGGCCGGAGAGATTAATTACAGAGATTACGATAAAACATTTATTTTAGGCATGAATGTGGATCTTTATAAAGCGGGAATACGAATAGCCGTGGAAAGGCTGTTATATCCGTATCGCTTATCGGAGCAGGCAGAGATTAAATACAAAGACTTTGTCATCGAAAATATTTGTAAGGCGGTTATCATGCTTGCCGAATCCGGCAGGTCCACCGACATAGAGAGGCTTACGGATATTTGCATAACGGATAAGACAAAATTATGGAAAATTACCGACATAATGCGTGAAAAGGGTTATACGGACATACAGAGTCTGCTTCTTGATAAGTACAACAGATTATACGGACGGGAAAAAAAGAAATACGAATTCTGATAATATTCACTATTCGTAACTTATGTAAACATATGCGGAATAACGGTAAAGGGGACGGGAGATTGAAAGAGACTTCAATGGACAGATATGCTTCTGTCGGAGAAAAGATTCTCGAAAATGTAAAAAAAGACTTGTTTATCGCAATGAGAGGAATGTTTGCGGTATTTAACAGATTTGATTTTATACCGGACCCAAAGTCGAAGCTTATGTCAACGGACGGAGAAAATATATATTTTAATCCCATGCTGCTTGTTCAAAAATATACGGAAGATCCGGTATATATAAACAGAGCATACCTTCACATAAGTCTACACTGTCTTTTTCTGGCTCCCTTTACGGGACCGGACAGCGAAGATTTCGACTGGAATCTTGCGGCGGACATTCATGCGGAATCAATAATAGATTCCATGGATATATCGTGTATTTTAAGTCCGGAGTCTGACATAAAGGAAAGCATATATAAAAAACTGCGTGAAAACGGAGATATTTACAGTATAAATTCAATATACAATATTATAAAGACATGGCCCGAAACCGAAAAATATAAACTTGCGGAATATTTTTATACGGACGATCATTCGTATTGGTATAAAATAAACGACAACGGACGCAAACAATCTGATTATAACGGGGATAAGTCGCATGAAAATGAACAAAAGGAAAATCCGCAGGATAATAAAAGTGATAATAATATTAAGAATGACAAAGAAATCAGTCAAAAAGATAATAAACAAAAAGAAGGAATTGGAGGAAATCAGGGAATTGATGAATCCGAAAAATCTTATACGCATAAAGTTGCCATAAGGCGCGATAAATTAAAGAAAGAATGGTCCGATGAGGCGAAAAAGACTAACGGTTTCTTTGCTTCATCCGGAACGGGCGACAGATTTAAGCAGTTGGCAAGATCTCTTGACAACGCCATTCAAAAGAAAATCTCATACAGGTTATTCCTTAAAAAATTTATGAGTCTGAAAGAAGACAATAAGCCGGATTTGGACAGTTTCGATATGGGATATTATAACTATGGCATATCTCTGTATAAAAATATTGCTCTTATAGAAGAAACGGAGGTTTCGGAAGAAGAGGCCGTAGACGGACTGGTAATTGCTGTTGACACATCAGGCTCATGCAGCGGAGATCTTGTTGAAAGATTTGTAAATACAACATATGGGATTTTAAAAACCGAAAATGTCATGGGGAAAAACACCAAAATCTATATAATAGAGTGTGACAATATCATTCAAAGAGTTACGGTTGCAGATAAAAATACGGATATTGACGGAATTTTCCGTAATTTTTCACCTAAGGGATGCGGCGGAACGGATTTCAGACCGGTATTTGAATATATAAACGATTTGCTTGGGAAAAGGGAAATAAAATCTCTTAGAGGTCTTATATATTTTACCGACGGGCGCGGAGTCTATCCGAAGAAAAAACCTGCATGGAAAAGCGCATTTGTATATTCCGACAGGGAAAACGGATTTAATATTGCGGCAGATGCGGATCGGATGAATGAATATACGGCGCCTTCATGGGTAATAAAATATACGCTTAAGGATGGAATAATTAAATAATGAATATTAAGACAGCAAAAGAAGAAATAATGAATACCGTAAAGGCGTATTCTCTGACTGATGAAAACGGCAACATGCTTATTGCCCGAAATCGTCAAAGACCCATCTTGATTATGGGAGCGCCCGGATTGGGAAAGTCAGCCATAATGGAACAGATTGCCGATGAAATGGGTATAGGTCTGGTAACATATAATATGACTCATCATACAAGACAAAGTGCGCTGGGACTTCCCGTTGTATCCGAAAGGACATACGGCGGTAAAAAAGTGAAGGTCACGGAGTATACAATGAGTGAAATCATAGCTTCCGTATATGATGAAATGAACGAAAAAAACACGGACAGGGGTATACTGTTTTTAGATGAGATAAACTGTGTTTCGGAAACCATGAGCCCTATTGTATTGCAGCTGCTGCAAAATAAAATGTTCGGACGTTTAAATATTCCGGACGGTTGGGTCATTGTATGTGCGGGAAATCCGGAAGAATATAACAAGTCGGTAAAAGAATTTGACATGGTGACCTTGGACAGAGTGAGGCAGATATGGATTCAGCCGGATTATAAAATATGGAGAGAGTATGCGCTTAATAACGGAATAGACGGGTCCGTCAATTCGTATCTGAGCATAAAAAGTGATAATTTTTATAAAGCAGAACTGAATATAGACGGTATGTCATTTGTAACGGCAAGAGGTTGGGAAGATTTATCGGATTGTATTAAAGCATACACGAAATTGGGTCTGGAAATAAAAGAAGAAACCATAATAGAATATATAACCGACGAACAGACAGCGTCCGATTTTTATAATTTTTATCTGCTCTATAAAAAATACGAAAAAGTATTTGATATGGATAAGATACTTTCAGGTGAATATATTAAAGAGGATTATGTCAATATTCCGTTTGACGGAAGGGTAAGTCTTATAGGAATTATAATTGCTCATTTAAATAAAGACTTTAAGGAATCTGAAAAAATGACAAAAGTTCAGGACGGACTTTATAAATTTATAAAAGCTTCTGCGGACGGAGTTTCTCTTTCGGATATCAGGGCGGAAGATCATTTTGAAAGGATTTCATATTCCGTTTTTAAAGATTGGTATTCAAAATCCGCGGATACGGAAGAATTAAAGGCGAAATTTTTTGAAAGAAATGAAGAAGTCGAGAACTTTAACAGTGCTTTAAAAAATAAATTGGACAGATTTTACGGCTTTATTGAAGATGTATACGGAAAAGCGGAAGAACTTACATTGTTTACGACAGAGCTGGCAGCGGGAAAATCCGGAATGTTCTTTATGACGGAACATAATTATGAAAAATTTTTTGAATATAACAGAAGATTGCTTAAGTCCGACTTCACGGAGGAAATGAATTTATTAAATGAATTAACGGAAGAGTAAATGTTTGATTTGGGTCCGTGTCATAATAAAGTTCTGTTTCCTAATACGTAAAATTTTATTTATTATTATAACTAAGTGTATAAATTCATCATGATAAGGCATCGAAAGATACCCCCTGGGGGGTTAAGATATGTATACAGATTAATTAATATACAGCATATAAAGTATTGTATGTGTATGATACTTGATTTTCTGAATATAAGAGGTGTGTGTCATGTTACTTAATGAAATAGAATCATACTGGACCAACAGAGCAGAAGGATATTCCAAGCTCAACAAACAGGAACTGGCCGGAGCTCAGAGAATGCTTTGGGGCAATCTTATTGAAGCAAATATGCCGGAGCATTTAAAGAATGTTAAGGATAAAAAAGAAATTAAAGTTCTTGATATCGGTACGGGTCCGGGATTTTTCTCAATTCTTCTTACGGAAAGAGGATATAATGTAAGCGCCGTGGACTGTACCGAAGAAATGCTTAAAAAAGCAAAGAATAATGCCGGTCCTCTCGGGGATCAAATAGATTTCAGAAGAATGGACGCTCAGAACCTTGAATTTGAAAGCGAAGAGTTCGATCTCATAGTGACAAGAAATTTGACATGGGTTTTGGAAGATCCGGAGAAGGCATATAAGGAGTGGTACAGAGTTTTAAAGAACGGCGGCAAGCTCCTTAACTTTGATGCAAACTGGTATTGCCATTTAAGCGATGAGGCCAAGAAGAGAGAATACGATATTACCAGAGAAGATCTTAAAAGAAACGGGGTATATGATTATTTTCTTGACGGTGAAGGTATCGACAACGATTGGATGGAGGATATCGCAAGACAGATTCCTTTGACATATATAATCAGACCTAATTGGGATATATGTAAGTTAAAGGATATAGGTTTCAGCAAAGCGAATGCGGGAACGGAAGACGTCTATAATGTTTTGACATCGGAAGAAAGAGAGAATTATAAGAATAATCCAATGTTTATGATTAATGCCGTAAAATAATCCGTTTTTCCGTTCAATGATTGTTTTTCTTTAATTTAATCTTATTGGTACGGGATATCTTAACAGACACAAAAGAGAGCCTTAATACTTATATAGAATAAAAGCCGAATTATTGATGCATTTGCATCAATAATTCGGCTTTTATTCTTTGACAAAATATCCGTAAGAGCATGTTATATGAATTTTATAATTACAAGCTATATTGCGGTGCCCCGAAATGTTATAATTCAAATACACCTTACTTTTTGTATTCACGGATTTTAATCTGCGGAATACGGCTGAAAAAGATTTATGAAATAGTTATTTGTCATTTCGAATATGGTACTTACGATATATAAAGGTGCAATAAGAAAGGGAGCATAGTCAAATGTCAGTAAGAGTTAACATAGAGCCTGCGGCAGTATTTAAAAAACCGCCTGTTATTCAGGAATTGTTATTGCCGGGGTGGGAATACGGAACATGGGATAAGGGATTTGCCCTTGAGCCGGGGGACATAGGCAACAATACGCTTGTTTATGAAGATGAGAAAATAGCAAGGGGAATCAATTTGGAGAGAGCCAATTACTTTGTATCTCTCACACACTCGGATCCGACTTCCAGAAAGGAAATATACGGTTTTTACGAATATCTCAGAAAGATCTGCGAAAAAATGAATGTAAAAAAGTTTTCGCATAACGGTATAAAAATGCTTTTATCCGATATTGACAATCTTGTTGATATTGACATAGATAACACAAAAAGAGCTTTAAGCGAAATGGCGGATAAGATTAACAATGGAGAAGTACCGGTATATTTTATATTCGGTGTAAAGAATCCGATTGCGATAGATAAAAATGAGATGGAACAATTCGGGTCTGATATAGACGAATTTGCGGAGTATATGGATAAAATGCAACAGCATGATTATTATTATTCGGCTCCCATATCAACGGTTGAGAAAAAGATAGACCAAAAGACCAAGGGGTTTTTCGGAAAAAACAGGACAAAAGGATTGAAGCCGGATGTAAGTGTTACTCACACCGTTCCTGCCGGCCGTGATACAATTTTTCCGATAGTACCGAGAGTATTTTCAAAAAAGCCCGTAAATGTAATAAAAAGGGATGTTCTTCTTACATTTGATAAATATGACAGAGAAAGAGTGGATTATAATAAATTCGTATCTCTCATTGATAAGTCGAGAAAATACGATGCGGACTGCTGTGTAATCAATCTTTCGGATGAAGAGATGAAAAATATCCTCAGGGAAATACAGTGATTTTATTAAAATCCGGTTCATCGGGTTTTGATTAAGTCATATAACCGATATATAATCATAAAAATAAATACAGATATAACAGAAGATAATATAAAAAGTCATTACATGGGTATTTTGCCCGGGTAATGACTTTTTATATGTTTTAATAACAGTATGGTTATATATAGGTGGTTTAAATAATTCGTAATTTTCCGAATTATTACGGTTTAATATCATCTTCAAGCCAACATTGATCATCTCCGAGATTAACGGCAAAGAGTTTATTGTTATATGCATCATATTTCGCCTGATGGAATCTGAATAATGTGGTTCCGTCGGAAAGATTATCTATAATTTCTATTTTTCCAAGCGGATGAGACATTCCGTATCTGAAGCACTTTGCCTGCCCGTTAAGCAGAGAACGGGTCTCATTAATGATATTTACGGCCTTTTTTATAGGTACCTGGAACTGGTGCTTAACTCCCGTAACGGGACGGCATTGGAACACATAATAAGGAACGATACCGACTGATGTGAGTTTTCTGAGAAGAGTTGAAAGCACTTCGGGATTATCATTTATTCCTTTAAGAAGAACCGTTTGATTTTTAATGACAAGTCCGGCATTTCTCAATTTATTTATTGAATCAACGGCCTCCGGTGTAAACTCATTCGGATGATTAAATTGCGTAACAACCATAATCTGTTTGCGTTCGTTGTATTTTCGAAGGATATCTACAAGTTCCTTATCCTCAGTGATTCTTTGAGGGAAAACAACTGGTGTTCTTGTTCCGAATCGTATAAAGTCAAGATTATCCAATTCCGCCAACGGTTTTAAAAACGCTTCGATAACGGAGGTTTCATTGATAAATGCATCGCCGCCGCTTATTAAAACATTTGATATTTCTTTATGTTCCTTTATATATTCTACAATCTTAGGATATTCCTTCAGAATCTCCTCTCCCGAAAGACCTACCAGTCTTTTTCTGAAGCAGTGTCTGCAGTACATTGCGCAGATATTTGTGGACAGAATAAGAGCCGTCTGTTTGTATTTATGCTGTAATCCCTCAATAACCGTATTGGATGCCTCGCCGCTTGTATCGAGAGAACCGTCCGTGTCAAATTCATCAAGTGAAGGCAGACACATTTTTCTTATCGGATCGTTTTTGTCTTCCCAATTAATAAGCGATAAATAATAATCTGTTACCGTCATAGGATACTTTTCAAGTAAATCATGATATTGTTCGGTTTCGTTATCCGACAAATGGAGAAGTTCTGCCAGGTCTTTCGCTTCCGTAATATTTGTCTTTAGCTGTTCTTTCCAATTCATATCCCAAGTTCCTTTCGACATATTATTTATAAAGTATAACATTTTTTTGGACATAATGCTCGGTCAAGAGCAGGTGTTTACATATTATTCAAATTTTGTTTAAAGATATGCATATAAAAAGTTAAATGTGATTAACATAATGGTATTAATATAAAAACATAAAATAATATTTTACACGAAAAACGGTATTTTATCGTACGGTTTAAAATTCTGTTAAATACGAATTAATATGTGAGAGGGGGGATGTTTATGAAGTATGCGGAATTGTATAATGATGGAAATCGACGTAATAATTATCTTCATAAGAACAGGGGCAAAGAAACAACTTTTCAATATAAGATAGACGAAGAAGATGAGAAAATGTATAAAAACATGTTTAAAGCATATACGTCCGTAAGCGTGAACGAGTGGCTTGTATCGTATTTATTTACATTGATAATATATGCTGTCCTGTTAATTACTCTGTCGGTTATTAATATTGAAATGTATACTGCTTTATGGAATATCATACCGGCGCATATTAAAGTTATTTTTCTGTTTTCCCTTTTCTTTTTTATACATGGATTTAGAGCCAGAAATATTATCCTAAATGAAATAAAAGCAAAATATTCTCCGGAAATTGTGCATGAATTAATAAAAAAGAACATGAGAATTAAGAAAATTGTCATCGGAGGAGGTAATTTAAATTACATATGCGTCGATATGTAAAAAAATATATAAAGAAAAAATAAAATCATAATAATAGTAATTATTACTATTGACGAATTTAATAATAAGAGTTATTATTACGTCATCGAACAGATACATGATAATTAATCATTACTGATAACAAAACAAAGATTTATTTTAAAATTTAGGAGGAACTTATTATGTCATTAATCAATAAAGAAGTTGCAGATTTCACAGTACAGGCTTATCAGGCAGGTGAATTTAAGGAAGTAAAGAAGGCAGACATCGCAGGTAAGTGGAGCGTATTCTTCTTCTACCCTGCAGACTTCACATTCGTTTGCCCTACAGAGCTTGAAGATCTTCAGAACAGATATGCTGATTTCAAGGCAGCAGGTTGTGAAGTATACTCAGTTTCAACAGATACACACTTTGTACATAAGGCATGGGCTGATACATCAGACAGAATCAAGAAGCTTGAGTATGTAATGCTTGCAGATCCTACACATGCACTTTCAACAGATTTCGAAGTACTTATCCCTGAGTCAGGTCTTGCTGAGAGAGGATCATTTATCGTAAATCCTGAAGGAAAGATTGTTGCATACGAAGTAAATGACGGTAACGTAGGACGTAACGCAGATGAGTTATTCAGAAAGCTTCAGGCTTGCCAGTTCGTAGCAGAGCACGGTAACGAAGTTTGCCCTGCTAAGTGGACACCTGGTGCAGAGACACTTGAGCCAAGCCTTGACCTTGTAGGTAAGCTTTAATTTTGACGATACGGTCAACAGCTATTAAATGAAAGTGCTCTTTACATATTGATGCTCATATGTAAAGAGCACTTTTTTTAGAACAAAACTCTTATAAAAACAATTGATAAATAATTTATTCATAGTACAATAGTGTCAAGTTAGTTGCTATAGACTAACTGTACTGAGATAAGAGGTGATGATTATGAATATTAACGATATTGATAAAAGTAAAATGTATGATGTGATTGTAGTGGGAGGCGGTCCTGCAGGTCTTACATCGGCGATATATCTTGCGAGAGCAAAATACCGCGTACTTGTTCTTGAAAAAGAAAATTTCGGAGGACAAATAACAATAACGGAAGAAGTTGTTAATTATCCGGGTATCTTACAGACAAGCGGTGCCGAACTTACGGAAACAATGAGAGTTCAGGCCGAGAACTTCGGTGCTGAATTTATGTCCGCGGAAGTTAAGTCTTTGAACGTTGAAGGAGATATCAAGACGGTATCCACATCAAGAGGAGATTTATATGCGTATGGAATTGTTTTCGCAACCGGAGCACATCCGAGAATGATAGGATTTAACGGCGAGGCTGAATTTAAGGGAAGGGGCGTTGCATATTGTGCCACATGTGACGGTGAATTCTTTACGGGAAAAGAAGTATTTGTGGTAGGCGGCGGATTTGCAGCAGCTGAAGAAAGCGTATTCTTAACTAAATTTGCAAAACATGTAACGGTTCTTGTAAGAAAGGATGATTTTTCCTGCGCGGCGTCGGTATCGGATAAAACAAAGAATCATGAGAAAATAACGGTTATTACCAATGTAAATGTCGAAGAAGTAAGCGGCGATGATAACGGCGTAAATTACATCAGATATAAAAACTCCAAGACAGGTGAAGTTACGGAATACAAATCAGATGAGAATTTCGGTGTATTCGTATTTGCCGGATACGAGCCGGAAACAGAACTTCTTGACGGAATAGCCGAACTTGACAGGGGTTATGTTGTTACAGACAGAAATCAGAAGACGAGTGTCGACGGTCTCTATGCTGCGGGAGATGTATGTATAAAGAACCTCAGACAGGTGGTAACGGCTGTGGCGGACGGCGCAATTGCCGCAACTGAGCTGGAAAAATATGTGGCTAAGCTTCATGAAAAAACAGGATTCTCTCCTGCGGTTAAGGAAGCGAAGGAGCCTGAGAAGACTGCGGATGCAGGCAATGCTCCGGCTGCAAAGGATGCAAGCGGTTTATTTAATGACAAAATGCTTGCCCAGCTCAACGCCGTATTTGACAGAATGGAATCAAAGGTTATCCTTAAGCTCTATCTTGATAACAGCGAAAAGGCCGAAGAGTTGGAAAATTACATGAATGCAATAGGCAACTTAACGGATAAAATCATTGTAGAGAAAACGGGAGAAACAACCGATTACATGCCTTGTGTAAAGGTTTATCGCGAAAACGGACAGTATACCGGACTTGCGTTCCACGGAGTTCCGGGAGGACATGAATTTACATCATTTATCTTAGGATTATACAATGCGTCAGGTTCAGGCCAGAGCATCGACGATTCGGTAAAGACAAGAATAGAAAATGTTAAAGAACCTATAGACATGAAGGTACTTGTTTCACTTTCATGTACAATGTGTCCGGATCTTGTTGTTGCGGCTCAGAAAATGGCAACATTAAATGACAATATTACAACGGAAGTATTTGATGTTATGAACTATGAGGAATTAAAGAACAAATACAATGTTCAAAGTGTTCCTTGCCTTGTAATAAATGACAGCGAAATTTCATTCGGAAAGAAGAATATAGAGCAGCTTGTTGACCTGCTTGCGGAAAAGACAGGTTCAATCTGATATATTAAAAAGAGACGTATACCGCGAAGAGTGCAGCATATCATTATGATATGGGGCACAATGCGGAAAGCGTCTCTTTTTGTGTTTATGTATTTTAATATGCATGCGGTTAACTGCATATAAAACGAAATAACCTGTATTCAATGACAAATATATATTTAAGTAATATAATACAAATAATTATTATTGCGCATTGTACTTAATTCGGCGTTTTGTCATATATAATGCGTATCTGATTAACGGTTTTAAAGAGGTTACAATGAGAGTAGGATTCTTTGATTCGGGGCTTGGCGGATTATCCGTATTAAATCACGCGCTTAAAGTTCTCCCGAAGGAAAATTTTTTATACTATGCCGATGTAAAGAATGTTCCATACGGAAATAAGAGCAGAGAAGACATTTTAAAATATTCGGAAGAGGCAATTGATTTCCTGGTTGAGCATGGATCTAAAGCCGTGGTAATAGCCTGTAATACCGCGACAAGCGCAGGAGCGGAGGTTATAAGGCGGAAATATCCCGATATTCCGATAATAGGGATAGAACCTGCGGTTAAGCCTGCAATATTAAAATATAAAACGGATAAAAGAATTCTTCTTCTGGCAACCAATGCAACAATTGAGGGTGAAAAGCTTGAAACTCTTATTAACAAATATGACACGGAGCACAGAATAGATAAAAAAGGTCTGAAAAATCTTGCCCAATATGCCGAAGACGGTATATTTGATAAGAAAATAATACTTCCGTATCTTAAAGAGGAGCTTAAGGGGTATACATTGGATCAATACGGAATATTGATACTGGGATGTACCCATTACATTTTCTTTAAGGACAGTTTCAGGGAACTTATAGACGGAGTACAAATTATAGACGGAGGCAGGGGAACCGCCATGCAGCTTAAGCGACGTCTTGAACAAAACGGACTTCTTGCAACAGATGCCGACAAAACGGACGGAGAGCCGAGAGTAATATACTTTGAATCGGGAGTACGGGTTACGGACAGAAAAAAACTTGAGACTATTGAGATGCTTAATGACAGATTTATGAATATGGAGATGTTATAAACAGTTGATATAACGGAGAAATAATGAAAGTACGACAGCCTTATTACTATAAACAATTCAAATGTACAATGAGCAAATGCAAAGATAACTGCTGCAGGGCCTCATGGGATATAGAAGTGGATGAAGATGCCGTAAATTATTACAAAGCATCCATATATGAAGATAAGTTGATGAATTCAATAGAGGATACGGAAGGTTATGATTGCTTCAAAAAGAAAAACGGAGCATGTGTCTGGTTGGAAAAAAACGGTCTGTGCGGAATGTACGGGCGTTTCGGAGAAGAATATCTTGCAAATGTATGCGTACAGTTTCCGAGATTTACCGAATATTTCGGAGATTTTAAGGAAACGGGCATAGGTTGTGCCTGTGAAGAAGCCGTAAGAATTATTTTAGAATCGGATATTAATTTCAAAACAGAGGAAATTGAAGAAGCGTACGACGTTTCGGATGAAAGCTGTGCTGAAAAAATAAACGAAAAACTAAAAGATTTTGTATTCACGTTGAGAGAAGAATTGTTTAAGATATTTGCCGACGGAAAAATGTCTTCCGGCAGAAAACTTACAATATATTTAAATGTATGCTCTGAATTGCAGGACGTTATTAATTCGGAAGAGTTTCTGAAAGAAGACGCGGATTATAAGAATAGGATTTATGACACGATTGAAAGAGTAACTTTCGATGTTTTGCACAAAGCCTCATATAAGGATGACATAAGTGCCGAGACAGAGGAAATACTTACGGCGTTTTTTGAAGTACCGGATATGGAAGAAGAGTATGAAAAAGCACATACAAAGCTTGAAAAGCTTATTTCAAAGAAATATCACGGAAAAAAGATAATAAAAGCATTTAAAGATAGCCGAAACGTTATTGAAAAGCAGAAACGTGCGGATGATTACGATAAGTTTATCATATATCTGATTTACAGATATTTCGGAAAGGCTGTCTTTGACGGAGACATTTTACTTAAGGCAAAATTTGCCGTGGCGATGTATATATGTCTCAGGTTATTCGATATATATTATCTTGAGATAAATAATAATGTCATGACATTGGAAGACAGAATAGAACAAATTAAAATGATTTCAAGGCAGTTTGAATATTCTGAAGACAACATGGAGCAGCTTACGGAGGACTTTTTGTTTGAAGAGGGATTTTCGAGGTCTGCATTCAGAAAAATATTGGCTGTATTTTATTAGGAGGTTACCATGGCTGCTGGAATAGCTGACAGTACGGATATTAATATAAATGAGATTAAATCAGAGACGGAACAGTCTGTAAGAGAACTTATTGATGCGGCAAAACTCGAAGAGGAAGATATTCTTGTTGTCGGATGTTCATCAAGTGAAATTGCGGCTCATATGATAGGCACATACTCAAGTGAGGAAATAGGAAAAACAGTATTTTCGGCGATAAAAAATGTATGTGACGAAAAGGGCATTTATCTTGCGGCTCAATGCTGTGAGCATCTTAACAGAGCTCTTATTGTTGAGAAAAAATGTGCTTTGAAGTACGGATTAACAAGGGTTAATGTTGTTCCGGTACTTAAGGCGGGAGGTTCTTTCGGTACGGCGGCATACAATGGATTTGAAGAGGCGTATGCCGTTGAATCCCTTGAAAAAAAGGCCGGAGCGGGAATAGACATAGGAGATACATTTATCGGAATGCATATGAGAGATGTGGTGGTTCCCGTAAGAGTACATACGGACAGAATCGGAAATGCGCATGTGACATTTGCCAGAACGAGAGCTAAGTTTGTCGGAGGCGACAGAGCCGTATATAACGAAGAATTAAAATAATATGATACCGCGTCAAAAGTTCGCCGCAGTGCATGGCTTCATGGGACATGCGGCAGGACTTACAGACAGTTAATCATAATATAACTTTAGGAGCGATAATGATAACTTCAACATCAAATGAAAGAATTAAGTGGGTAAGCAGGCTGCAGACCCTAAGGAAAGAAAGAGATATTCAGGAAGTTTTTGTTACCGAAGGCATGCGAATGCTCAGAGAAGTACCTAAAGACAGGCTTTTAAGCTGTTTTTGCACGGAGAGCTTTTTGAGACGTTACCCGTGGATAGAGGATACCGCCAACCGGCTTGAACACGGATTGGAGCTGGTAAGCGATAAAGTGTTTGATAAAATTTCGGATACAAAGACACCTCAGGGAGTTCTGGCGGTAGTTAAGCGTGAACATTTTGTATTGGATAATTATATAAATGATAAATCGTTTTTTGTTATTTTAGAGAATATTCAGGATCCGGGAAATTTGGGTACTATTGTGAGAATGAGTGAAGCAGCGGGCGTTGATGCGGTAATTACGGGAAGCGGAACCGTTGATGTCTATAATCCGAAGACAATACGTTCAAGTATGGGTTCCATATACAGAATGCCTGTTATCTATTCCGAAGACTTGCTAAGTACGGTTGAAAAGCTTAAAAATAAGTCGATAAATATTTTTGCCGCCACTCTTGATGATTCGACGAAATATTATTCATGCGATTATAAAAAACCGACGGCATTTGTAATAGGAAATGAAGGAAACGGCCTTACAGATGAAATGATTGCTTTATCGGACTTTAATATAAATATCCCGATGTCGGGAGAAGTGGAAAGTCTTAATGCCGCCGTGGCTACTTCCATACTTTGTTTTGAAGCCGCAAGACAGAGAGGAAAGTGATGCAATTATCGTTTGATTAAAATTTCATTATAATTCGGGGGTGGATATGGACTATACGTTGGATGATTTTTTCAGAGAATATCCGAAAATTGCAATAGCGTTTTCAGGGGGAACGGATTCCTCATATCTGTTGTATGAAGCTATGGCACACGGAGCGGATGTAAAAGCATATTTTGTAAAGGGGGCATTTCAGCCGGTTTTTGAACTTGAAGATGCATTGAAGCTTGCCGATAAGCTGGGAGCCGATATGGAAATAATCAACAATGACATTTTCGCTGATGAAAAGGTTATATCAAATGATGAACTTCGTTGTTATTATTGCAAAAATGCGGTATTCGGAAAGCTGAAAGAGATATCTGAGAGAGACGGATATGAGTATCTGTCGGACGGAACCAATGCGTCGGATGACCCAAGTGACAGACCGGGGATGAAAGCCCTGGAGGAGTTAAATATACTTTCTCCTCTTAGAATGTGCGGTCTGACCAAGACGGAAATAAGAAAGAGATCCAAAGACGCTGGTTTATTTACCTGGAATAAGCCGTCATATGCATGTCTTGCAACAAGAGTTCCCGTAGGAAGTCCCATTACAAAAGAAATATTAGAGAATACGGAGAAAGCCGAAGGCTTTCTTTTTTCTCTGGGTTTTACCGATTTCAGGGTAAGGTATGCTGACGGAACGGCTAAAATACAGGTTCCGTCGGAACAAATGGAACGCATTCTAAAGCACAGACACACCATAATTATGGAATTTAAAAAATTTTATAAAGACGTCGTCCTTGATTTGAAATCAAGAGATGAATAAGTTTATGGTTTCGAAGGGCAATTTTCTTATGAGACAGAGTAAAGATTATGAACAGTGACATAAAAAATATTTTAGAACAAGTGAAGTCGGGGCAAATATCTGTGGAAGAGGCCGCTCTGCAGATAAAAAGAGAGCCTTTTGCGGATATAGGATATGCTAAACCGGATTTGCACAGAAGAGTACGTCAGGGAGCATCGGAAGTCATATACGGCGAAGGTAAGACCGCGGAGCAGATAATCGGAATTGCGAATGTATTAAAAAAACAAACGGAAAATGCAATTCTTATTACGAGACTTTCAAAAGAGAAGGCGGACTCAATACGCAAAGTCCGTGACATGGATTACAGACCGGAAGCAAGAATTGGAATAATCGGAAAGATACCTGAGCCTGACGTAACGGGAAATATCCTTATTGCGACAGGAGGGACAAGTGATATTCCGGTTGCGGAAGAAGCAGCCGTTACTGCCGAAGTTTACGGAAATATTGTTACAAGATTATACGATGTGGGAGTTGCGGGAATACACAGAACACTTTCACATATAGATGAAATAATGAAAGCAAGTGTAATCATTGTGGTAGCAGGCATGGAGGGAGCTCTTGCAAGCGTAATGGGAGGTCTTGCCGACTGCCCGGTAATCGCCGTGCCTACGAGCGTGGGATACGGAGCTTCATTCGGAGGACTTGCGGCTCTTCTTTCGATGCTTAATTCATGTGCCGACGGAATTGCCGTGGTAAATATAGATAACGGATTCGGTGCAGGAACCATGGCAAGCAGAATAAATCATATGGGGTAATATAAATGAGGACATTGTATATAGACGCGTCAATGGGAGCCGCCGGAGACATGATAACAGCGGCATTGTTGGAACTTATGCCAAATGAAAAAAGTACACTGAACAGGCTTAACAGAATCGGAGTGCCGAATGTTGAATATCGTTTAAGTAAGGTTAATAAAGCCGGAATTATGGGAACAAATGTGGAGGTTCTCATAAACGGTGTGACGGAAAACGACAATACGGATGATAAAACAGAGGCCGACAGGCACACACATCATACTCTTGAAGATATAAAAAATATTATAGATACTTTAAATCTGCCGAAAAAAGCAAAGGAAGATACGAAGGCCATATACGGACTCATAGCCGATTCTGAAGGTAAAATACACGGAAAACCCGCGGGGGAGGTGCATTTTCACGAAATCGGTGAATATGATGCAATAGCCGATATTGCAGCGGTAAGTTTTCTGATAAATGAATTAAAGGTAAAAAACATAATTACTTCTGCGGTCAATGTCGGATGCGGTACCGTGAGAAGCGCTCACGGAGTTATGGCTGTTCCCGCTCCGGCTGCCATTGATCTGTTGACTGGAGTTCCCATATATTCGGACGGAACAGAGGGCGAATTATGTACTCCGACGGGAGCGGCAATAATAAAATATTATGCCAACGCATACGGAAACATGCCTCCCATGGACGTAATAAAAGTGGGATACGGCGCAGGTAAAAAGGATTATGCAAGAGCCAATATTTTAAGAATTTCACTTGGTAATATGATAGATATTTCCGGTTTTGCCGAGCATGGCAGGGATTCCGTGCATACGGAAAGTATCGGATCGGATAACGGAGATGTACTGGGCACAATACTCAGTCAGAAGAAAAAACTCATAAATACAAAAATTTATGACATTGCAAAAGAGTCCGCCAACTCATTTTACGAAAACGGCATTACCGACAGGGTTATCGAATTGAGATGCAATATAGACGATCAGTCGCCGGAACAAATATCATATGCGAGTGAGGTTTTGTTGGGTAACGGTGCTCTTGATGTATATTCAACGCCGGTTGTGATGAAAAAAGGGCGTCTCGGTACACTTTTTACCGTCATATGTAAGGAAGAAAACAGAGAAAAGATAATAAAACTTATTTTTAAACATACCACAACCATAGGAATCCGTGAAACTTTATGTCACAGATATATTCTTGACAGAAAAGAAGACTCTTTAACAACGGATTACGGTATGGTAAGGGTGAAAACCGGATTTGGCTACGGAACCGTAAGACATAAATATGAATATAATGACTTAAAATTTATTGCCAAAAAGACGGGGCTCAGTATTCAGGAATTAATCGAAAAGCTGGATTCATGATTATAATTTTATTTTAATATGCCGTATTAATGATTATATATTAAAAGGCTGTGTTATAGCTCGTTAGATCAGTATATGTTTCATAATATATACGGATCTAACCGAATATAATACACCTTTATTTTTATGTACACTAATATGCGGCAAATACATTACAATAAAGATACAAAACTTATTGAAGAAATTTAATAATATTACTTTAATTATAAATAAAATGTGAAAAAAATTTTATCCGTAACCGTAGGGGGGGGATAATTAAAAACCATAATGTATGTATTATATACAAAGAATAAAATCGAAAGAAGAGGTATGTGTTGTGACAAAGTATGTAATAAAAAGACTGTTACAGCTTATTCCCATCGTTTTGGGAATAACGTTTCTGTCTTTTGCCATGATGCAGGTGGCAGGAAGTGACTTTGTTGAACAGGCGGCCAACAATACGGGAATAATTGCTTCCGACGAGGCTATGCAAAGAGCGAGGGAGGCGCTTGGGCTCGATAAACCTTTTATAATCCAATATTTCAGTTGGTTGGGCGGTTTGTTGCAGGGGGACATGGGAATAAGTTATGTCTCGGGCAAAGATGTTTTCGGCACTTTTATTTCAAAACTCCCGGCAACACTTCTTCTTACTCTGACTTCGGTTATTGCAACCATGGCAATTTCAATTCCGCTCGGAATACTTGCGGCTGTAAAACAAAATAAAATAACGGACTATATTATAAGAATAGCATCTCTCATAGGCAATTCTTTGCCTAATTTTGTGGTTGCGATTCTTTTAATGTACTTCTTATCCATAAAATTGGGATGGTTTCCCATACTTTCTAAGGGTACATCTTTATACAGCGCAATCCTTCCGACTCTTACCCTTGCCATATCCATGGGCGCCAAGTATTTAAGACAGGTAAGGGCTACCGTCCTGGAGGAATTGAACAAAGATTATGTTACAGGTGCAAAAGCAAGAGGCGTAAGAGGCAAAGTCATTCTCTGGGGAAGCGTGCTTAAGGCGTCGATGCTTACCATAGTAACATTGCTTGCAATATCCATAGGTTCGCTTCTGGGAGGAACAACAATAGTCGAAAGTATTTTCGGATGGGACGGAGTCGGAAAGCTTGCGGTCGATTCGATTACCATGAGAGATTATCCCATGATTCAGGCATATGTTGTTTGGATGGCAATCATTTATGTAATTGTAAACTTAATAACCGATTTGCTTTATAATTACCTGGATCCGAGGGTGCGTCTTGGGATAGGAGGTGTATGTGATGAATAATACACCGACCGTCCGTATACAAAAAATCAGAAAGAATCGAACCAGGACAATGCTTATTGTGTTCGGCATTCTGGCGGCGGCATTATTGGTATGTTCCGTTATTGCTCCGCTGTTATGCCCGTATGATCCGTATGCGCAGGATCTGAGCAAATCTTTGCAGCCGCCGTCGGCGGAACACTGGCTCGGCACGGACAGATACGGAAGAGATTTACTTTCAAGAATAATCATAGGAAGTCAGACAAGTATATATTCTACACTGCTCCTTGTGGCGGTTATGACGGTAGTCGGAACTGTGCTTGGAGTGATTGCAGGTTTGTACGGCGGAATTATTGATACGATTATAATGCGTATATCCGACATATTTCTTGCCTTTCCGGGGCTTGTTTTTGCTCTTGCGGTAGCCGGGGCTCTCGGCGGAGGCGTGCAAAATGCAATTATAGCTCTTGCGGCCGTGGGATGGCCTAAGTTTGCAAGACTTGCAAGAAGCCAAACGCTTGCCCAAAAGAAACAACAATATATGGATGCGGCTAAAATATCCGGTGACGGTATGTTTCATATTATAATATGGCATTTAATGCCTAATATAATAGGGCCGATTATAGTCACCGCCGTACTGGATATCGGAACTTCCATGATGGAGATTGCCGGACTTTCATATCTCGGACTGGGAGCCATGCCTCCGGTAGCCGAGTGGGGAAGCATGATGAGCGGGGCAAGAGAATTTATTCAAACCGCTCCGTGGGTTGCTTTCGGACCGGGAATAGCAATATTCATATCGGTCGTTATATTTAATATGCTTGGAGATACAGTAAGAGATTACTTTGATCCAAGACAGAGAACTAAGTAATAAGCATACGAATTAAGTTATATACAAGGTTCGGTTATGTTTATATTATTGTCAGTTTGTTTGGAGGAATATTAATGAAACTTAAATCAAAATTGCTTACGTTGGGATTGATTGCATCGGCGGTAGTTCCGCTTGCCGCATGCGGAAACGGTTCAGGTCAGGGTAATTCAACGGCTGAGAAAACATTTGTATACGGAACCACGGGATACGGAAAAGACATGCTCAATGTGGGAACCAACCCTCATGACGGATATACGGGATGGAGTACGTTAAGATACGGTATCGGAGAAACTCTTTTTAAGTATGACGATTCAATGCAGATTCAGCCATGGCTTGCAAAATCATATGAGTTTATCGACAACACTCATGTTAAAATCCAGCTTCGTGATGACGTAACATTTTCAAGCGGAAGAAAAATGGACGCCACTGCGGTTAAGCAATGCCTTGACGACTTAATAAAGGTCAATGACAGAGCGCCTTCCGATTTAAAGATTGCCAATATTACGACAGACGGAGACTATACTGTCATAATAGAGACAAGCGAGCCTACACCTGCCATTATCAATTTCTTAAGCGATCCTTACGGATGTATTATAGATATGAATGTTCCTGAAAAGGATATGATAGTTGCCGGTACAGGTCCGTTTATCGCAACAAGCGTATCGGATACACAGATCGATCTTGTGAAGAATCCTAATTACTGGGGCGGAGATGTTAAGCTTGATAAGTTAACCGTTAAGGGAATTGTGGACGGAACGACTCTCACAAATGCACTTCAGAACGGAGAAATCGACGCAACATACGGTCTTCCTTATGCGAGCTACTCACTTTTTGAGAACAACTCTGATTATAAGATAAGTTATGTGGAAACAAGCCGTCAGTTCTTTGGTAAATTTAACTATAATACTGCCGCTCTTAAGGATCAGAACGTAAGAAAAGCAATCTCCATGGGAATTGATAAAGAGGGATTTGTTAATACACTCCTTAACGGACACGGCGCCGTATCCAAGGGACCTTTCCCGGCATCGTTCACCTTTGGCGATAATACCGTGAATACGGTTTCATACGATCCGGAGGGAGCAAAAGCACTCTTGGAACAGTCAGGCTGGGTTGACACAGACGGCGACGGAATAAGAGAAAAGGACGGACAAAAACTTTCACTCAGATGGGTAACATATCCGGGCAGACAGGAATTGCCTCTTCTCGCAGAATCGGCACAGGCGTCTCTTAAAAATATAGGTGTGGATATTCAGGTTAACTCAACACAGGACCACAAATCATTGTGGAAGAGCGGACAGTTTGATATATATGTAAGCGCAATGGTAACAGCTCCTACGGGAGATCCTGAGTATTTCTTCAACACGCATGCGGTTACGGGTGCGCCTTCAAACTATGAGGGATACAGCAACGCCAAGCTTGACGCATTGGCAAAGACTCTTCACGGCACATTTGATACAGCCGAAAGAGGAAAGATTGCTACACAGATGTCACAGATAATACTCGACGACAACGCATACTTCTTTGCGTCTCACTTAAAGATGGGTATTGTAACTAAATCAGGAGTAACAGGTCTCGAACCTCATCCATGCGATTATTATGAAGTAACTGCCGATCTTGATAAAAACTGATAACAGTATAATTATAAGAATATAAACACAGGAAAGCCACGGTGACGGTTATTTCGCTATGTACACATGGCTTTCCTTTTTATAACCATGTACATATGTCATAAGTAACACATACATGAAACCTGCCGACAAATTGCTTTTATAACGTGATATTTAAGCATAATCAAAGAGCCGTTACCGGTGATATATGTACATGGTTATGAAATAACTAACAAATACGGAGCAGTATTATGACCAATTATTCAGAAAATAAACCCATACTGAAATATGAACATGTGGATATCTCATATAGGGGTAAAAAGGCGGTAAGAGATGTGAGCTTCACTCTCCGTGAGAGAGAAATAATGGGGCTTGTGGGTGAATCCGGAAGCGGTAAGTCCACTATTATAAAAGCGGCCATGAATTTGTTGGGAGAGGACGGTTTGGTTACCAAAGGCGACATATGGTACGGGAATTACGACCTTCCGGATTTGAAAGGCGAAGAATTAAGGAAAATATGCGGACCGGAACTGGCAATGATATTTCAGAATGTAGGACTTTCAATGTGTCCAATCAGAAAAATCGGCAGTCAGATTTACGAAAGCATAAATGAGCATTTCAGGATTTCAAAAGAAGAATTCAGGACAAGAGTCGGCGAAATAATGAATATTATCGGTCTTACGGATTATGACAGAATTCTCGACAGTTATCCTTTTCAATTATCAGGTGGTATGAACCAAAGGGTAGGTATTTGTATGGCGATGCTTATGAATCCGAAGGTTCTGTTGGCGGATGAGCCTACATCCGCACTTGACGTTACGACACAGAAAAAAGTAGTGGAAGAAATGTTGAAAATGCGGGATAAATACGGGACATCCATGATAGTTGTCACGCATAATATAGGATTGGTTGAAAAAATGTGTGATACGGTGGTTGTCCTTAAGGACGGTGAAATCAGAGAGTTCGGCGATGCAAAAGAAGTAATCAATAATCCGCGGGATGAATATACCAAACTTCTTATGAATTCTGTGATTAAAATAAAAAAAGCCCGGTAAAGAGACAGACGTAAATAATTTACGGATATATCCGTATGCATATAATAAGCTGACAGGGAACTCGTTATATGGGTATGTGTCAGTGCAATATATTATTTATATCCGACATTTGATATTCTTAGACAGTGGCATATGCCTGTTAAAACTAAAATTAAGGAAGATAATATATGGAACATATATTAGAAGTAAACAAATTAACAAAGATTTTTAAAAAGAAGGGAATGGAATTCGTCGCTGTTGACAATATCTCATTTGTTCTAAATAAAGGCGAAAGCCTCGGAATAGTGGGAGAATCGGGAAGCGGAAAAACGACACTCGTAAGAATGATCACAAGACTTCTTCCTTCGACATACGGGGAAATAATACTTAACGGAGAGGATATTACTAACATCAGAGGCAAAAAATTAAGAAAGGCGTATGCAAATATGCAAATGGTATTTCAATCACCTTATGACTCGTTTGACGGACGTCATAAATTGGGAAGAAGTATCATAGAGCCTATGATTAATAACGGATACACAAAGGCAGACGCCTTAAGAAGAGCAGAAGAACTTTTTGAAAGGTGCAGTTTATCAAAGGAACTTCTCGATAAGTTTCCCCATGAGGTTTCGGGAGGTCAATGCCAGAGAGCGGGTATCGCCAGGGCGATCTCAATTTGTCCGAAGCTTCTTATATGTGATGAGTGTACATCCGCTCTTGACGTTACAATACAGAGAGAAATAATTGATTTACTTAATGAATTCAGAGAAGAAATGGATATGTCATATTTATTCATATCGCACGATTTGGGAGTAGTTCAAAGCTTTTGTGACAGAGCAATCGTAATGCATAACGGTAAAGCCGTGGAAGAGGGGGATGTTGATGATATAATTAACAACCCTCGGAATGAGTATACAAAAAACCTGGTTGATTCCGTCATATAATATATACAGTATAATTTAGTTTAAAATAAGTTTAGTTAAAATAAATTTAGTTTCTATCCCCGTATACGGGTTAAAAAAATAATGGTATTAACTATAATGATAATTGTTCATACCTTTTTTCAATATATCTGAATTCCCGTTGTCCGGATACTACCATAACAGTGTCTGGATAACGGGGATTTTTTGCATATGTTGACGTTGATTTATCCGTTGATTAAAACGGACAAAGCGTTATTATATTTAATAAATGCCGTGCTGCGTAAATATGTGAACAGTCTGATAAACGCCGTTGCGGTAAGTAATATTAACAGTCATGTTTTAAAATTTAATCGGAGGAAGTTATGGACAAAAGGATATCGGAAATAACAATGAAAATGATAAATTATGATAAAGGCGATGCCGCGAGAATACAGCATTTTATTAAAGTGCATAATTTTGCCAGAGTTATAGGTGAAACAGAGGGGTTGGATGAGGAAACGCAGTTTATATTGGAAGCGGCAGCGGTACTCCATGATATAGGAATACATAAGAGTGAAGAAAAATATAATTCCTGCGACGGAAAGTATCAGGAGATTGAAGGTCCGTCGGAGGCGGAAAAACTGTTGAAAGATATCAAAGGTATATCAAAGAAGGAAGAAGAAAGAATATGCTATCTTATTGGACATCATCATACATATACGGAAATATCCGGAATGGACTATCAGATATTGGTTGAGGCTGATTTTCTTGTTAACCTTTTTGAGGATCCCGATTTATCCGGTAAAGCGGAAAATATAAGAGAAAACATATTTAAAACCGAAAGCGGTATAAAAATATTAGATGATATGTTTTTGGAAAAATATGACACAAATTATAATTAATAAATGTATTGTATTAAATTTATTATACAATAATGCAGATATGCAATAATTTATCGGTTAATTATACGCCGGTTTTAAAATATCTCGTTTAACATGAGCGGTTGAAATGCCGTAAAGCCGCTTTCTGTGCAGGTTTCTGCGGTTTTTTGAAAAACAAAAAATAAATTTAAATATTTTTCAAAAAAAGTGTTGACATTATATTGGGGTGTTGATATTATATACAAGTCGCCGCGACAA
>NZ_BAAHYP010000004.1:0-141360 GCF_054657495.1 Howardella ureilytica
CCAGCAATGGCAGATATACAGAGTAAAGGGCACTGACAATTTAGTATTTAAACATGCTTTCGGGTATTGTGTAATGGATGTATGCGGTGCAAGCATGAATAACGGAGCAAATGTATGGCTCTGGTTCTACTCTAAAGGCAATACCGCACAGCAGTGGAGAATTATAAAATAATACAGATTAAACATTTGAATACAATTTAACAGATATTATTAAACAAATATAATTTAATAAAAAAATTAATATAAACCGCTCTGTAATCTTATGCTTTATATAGTGTAATGAAACAGGGCGGTTTTAGTGCTACAATTAGAAAAAACTAAATGGGATACAGAGGTGCATCTATGTTATTAAGAGAAAATACAAAAGAAATAAATATAGGTGGAGTGAAGATCGGCGGCAATAACAGAATAGCCATTCAGTCAATGACAAATACATTTACGGAAGATGTGGAAAGTACGGTCAATCAGATACTCAGACTCGAAGAGGCGGGATGTGATATTGTGCGTTCCACTGTACCGAATATGAATGCGGCAGAGGCTTTTAAGGAAATAAAGAAAAGAATTCATATACCTCTGGTTGCGGATATTCATTTCGATTACAGACTTGCGATAGCCGCAATGGAAAACGGAGCGGACAAAATACGAATAAATCCCGGCAATATCGGGAGCAGGGAAAATGTGGCCAAAGTTGTGGCGGTTGCAAAAGAAAGAAATATCCCAATAAGAATAGGTGTCAATTCAGGATCTCTCGAAAAAGAAATTCTTGAAAAATACGGAAGCGTAACCGCGGAGGGTATCGTTGAAAGCGCATTAAAGCAGATAAAGGCGGTTGAAGACTTAGATTACGACAATCTTGTTGTAAGTATAAAATCAAGCAATGTGCTTATGGCCGTGGAAGCACATAAATTAATTGCAAATAAGTGTAAATATCCGCTTCATGTGGGTATTACCGAGGCGGGAACGCTGCTCAGCGGAACAATCAAATCTTCAGTCGGATTGGGTATAATTTTATCTGAAGGAATCGGAAATACAATAAGAGTTTCACTAACCGATGAACCTGAAAACGAGATATTGGTCGCTAAATATATTTTGAATACATTAGGTCTGAAAAAAGATATGGTTGAAATAATATCATGTCCGACATGCGGAAGAACAAAGATTGATATTATAGGCCTTGCAAAGAAAGTTGAAGATACGCTTGCGGGAGTAAATAAACCAATAAAGGTTGCTGTTATGGGATGTGTTGTAAACGGACCGGGTGAGGCAAAGGAAGCCGATATAGGAATTGCCGGAGGAGACGGAGTCGGACTTCTTATTAAAGGAGGAGAGGTAATTAAGAAAGTTCCGGAAGACAAACTCTTAGAAGAATTAAAGCGAGAGGTTGATAGATTTTAATGAGATTTTTTGAAGTTTTCCCAAAACTGCATCTTGATTCGGAAACGGCGCTGTATTTTGAAAATGCGGAGGTTTCCGGAATCAAAAAGAGCACCACGGGGCTTAACATAAGAATATATATCGAGAGTAATAAAATTATTCCCAAAAAATATATTATTGAATCGGAAAAAGCCCTGTTTAAGCAGATATTTGAAAATTTCGGAGCTGCCAATCTGAGAGTATTGGACAGATATAAATTACTCAATTCATATACTCCGGAAAATATTTACAATGAATACCGTGAAAGCATAAGATTAGAGCTTGAAACTTATTTCAGTCTTGCATTTATTGCATATAAAGACACGGATGTAATATTTGACGGTGATAAGGTGGAATTAAGGCTGCCGAAGGGATTTGCCGCAGATAATTACGGACATGAATTAAAAAGTTATTTTAATGATTTGTTTTTAAAAAGATTTCGAACGCCGGTAGATGTTTTTATAACACATAAGGACAGAACTCTCGGCAAATATGAAGATATTAAAACGAAGGCTTTGGAGAGAGAAATTAATAAAATAATATCCGAAACCAACATTTTTGAAGAAAAGACCGAAGAAGAAAAGCATACCAATACAAAAAAAGAGAAGACTGCAGTAAGAAAAGATGAGAAAAATAACCGTAAAACATCATTTAATAACGAAGATGTATTATATGGCAGAGATTTTTCCGATGAAGAAATTATACCTGTCAGCAGTATAGATGAAACAACGAGAACTGTTGCCGTATGCGGGATGATAAGGAAAACAGAGAAGACTCCGATTAAAAATGAAAAAACAATTTTAAAATTTGACATTACTGATTTTAAAGATACCATTACGGCTAACCTGTTTGTGCCAAATGAAAAAACAGAAGAATTCGATGAATTTATCAGAGAGGGTTCATTTATAAAGTTAAAGGGCGACGCATCATTTAACCAGTTTGAACAGGATATTGTTATCGGAAGAGTGTTGGGAATCAGAAAAGGCTCTGATACAAGAGAAATAAGAGCGGACAATGCGGAAGTAAAAAGAGTTGAATTGCACTGTCATACAAAAATGAGCGATATGGACGGAGTGTCACGTGCATCGGATATTATAAAGAAAGCTCATGAGTTCGGTCACCCTGCAATAGCAATAACGGATCACGGCGTCGTACAATCATTTCCGGAATGTATGCACACTGCCGAAAAGATGGATGATTTCAAAGTCATATACGGTGTGGAAGCCTATTTAATAGATGATGACAAGCCGTTGGTACGAAACGGAAAAGGACAGTCTCTCAAAGACGAATATGTGGTTTTTGACATTGAAACAACGGGATTTTCGGCTCATTACGATAAAATAATAGAAATCGGAGCAGTTAAGATTAAGGACGGTAAGATTACGGACAGGTTCAGTGAATTTGTTAATCCTCAAATTCCGATTCCGATTAAGATAGAAAAACTTACATCCATTAATGACGGTATGGTGGCGAATGCCGATATTATAGATAAGGTGCTTCCGAGGTTTCTGGAATTTGTCGGCGATGCCGCTGTGGTGGCGCATAACGCCGAATTTGACGTAAGTTTTATTGTCGATAATGCGATTCGATTAGGCATTGAAACAGATTTTACGGTACTTGATACGGTTCTTATAGCCCAATATCTTATGCCGGGTCTTAAAAATTTCAAATTGGATACTTTGGTAAAGCATTTGGGACTTGTATTAAACAATCATCACAGAGCCGTGGACGATGCGGAGGCAACTTCTCATATTTTCTTAAAATTATCGGAAATGCTTAATGAGAGAGATATTTTTACTCTGGATGACTTGCTTGAAAAAGGTAAGATTGGTCCTGAAGCATTGAGGAAACTTCATCCGTATCACGCCGTCCTCCTTGCAACTTCAACAGAAGGTAAGAATAACTTATACAGAATGATATCTTCATCACATTTGGAGCATTTTTACAGATTTCCCAAAATTCCGAAGAGTGTATTAAAAACTCACAGAGAGGGTATTCTTGTAGGAAGTGCGTGTGCATCGGGAGAACTGTTCAGCGCCATTCTGTCCGGACGAAATGAACAGGTGATTGCAAATATAGTTGACTTTTATGATTACCTGGAAATTATGCCGGTTGGAAACAGCGAATATCTGATTGAAGATGAAAACAGCTTTGTAAAAAGCGAAGAGGACATAAGAGACATTAACAGAAAAATCGCAGATCTCGGCATAAAATTCAATAAGCCGGTATGCGCGACGGGAGATGTACATTTTCTAAATCCGGAAGATGCAATATACAGAGCGGTGATTCAGGCAGGAAGCGGATTTAAGGATTTTGACAGACAGCCTCCTCTTTATCTGAAAACAACAGATGAGATGCTTAAGGAATTCGAATATCTGGGATCTGAAAAAGCATATGAAGTTGTAGTAAAAAACACAAATATGATTGCCGATATGTGTGAGAAAATTTCACCCATCAGACCCGATAAATGTCCGCCGGTAATTGAGAATTCAGATGAAACCCTAAGACAGATATGTTTAAAAAAAGCACATGAAATGTACGGACCGGATTTGCCGGAGGAAGTAAGCGGAAGATTGGACAGAGAGCTTAATTCCATTATTTCAAACGGTTATTCGGTTATGTATATCATTGCGCAACAACTGGTTTGGAAATCAAATGACGACGGATACCTTGTAGGTTCCAGAGGTTCGGTTGGGTCTTCGTTTGCCGCCACAATGGCCGGTATTACAGAAGTAAATCCGCTGTCTCCTCATTATTTATGTAATAAGTGTTATTATGTCGATTTTAAATCGGAAGACGTACTTAAATTTGCAGGCGGAGCAGGTTGCGACATGCCTGACAAAATGTGTCCGAAATGCGGCAATAAACTTCAAAAACTCGGGTTTGACATACCGTTTGAGACATTTCTGGGATTTAAGGGAAATAAGGAACCTGATATCGACCTTAATTTTTCAAACGAATACCAGAGTAAGGCTCATGCATTTACCGAAGTTATATTCGGAAAAGGTCAGACATTTAAAGCCGGAACAATAGGTACGGTGGCAGAAAAAACTGCATACGGTCTGGTTAAGGGATATTTCGAGGAATTATCGGAAAAAACCGGAATGCCTATAATAAAGAGAAAATGTGAGATAGAGAGGATTGCAAGCGGATGCGTTGACGTAAGAAGAACGACGGGTCAGCATCCGGGAGGGATTGTTGTTTTACCTATCGGAGAGGAAATTCATACATTTACTCCCGTACAGCATCCTGCAAATGATATGAAAAGTGATATTATAACGACTCATTTCGATTATCACAGTATCGATCACAACCTTTTAAAGCTTGATATATTGGGACACCTGGATCCGACAATGATAAAATATCTTCAGGACATGACAGGCGTTGATCCCTTGGCAATTCCTCTTGACTCAAAAGAAGTAATGTCCCTCTTTGCCGGAACGGATGCTCTGGGAATAAAACCGGAGCAGATAGGCGGAACGGAACTTGGAACTCTCGGAGTTCCGGAATTCGGTACGGACTTTGCCATGGGAATGTTAAAGGAGGCAAAGCCTACTCAATTTTCCGATCTCGTAAGGATTGCGGGACTTGCCCACGGTACCGATGTGTGGCTCGGTAATGCTCAGAAGCTTATCAGTGAAGGTACAGCCACAATATCTACTGCCGTATGTACCAGAGATGATATTATGGTTTATCTGATAAATAAAGGAATGGACAGCGAATTATCATTTAACATAATGGAAAAGGTGCGTAAGGGAAAAGGATTAACTCCGGAGTGGGAGGAAGAAATGAGAGCCCACGGCGTGCCTGACTGGTACATTTGGTCATGTAATAAAATAAAATACATGTTCCCTAAGGCACACGCCGCTGCATATGTAATGATGGCATGGAGAGTTGCATATTTTAAGATATTTTATCCTTTGGAATATTATTGTGCATATTTCAGTATAAGGGCAAATGCATTTGATTACGAAAAGATGGCCCTCGGAAAAGAAAAATTAAAATATTATATTGCCGATTACAGAAAGCGTTCTGATACAAAAGAACTATCCAATGCGGAGCAGGAAGAATTAAAAGATATGCGTCTTGTTGAGGAAATGTATGAAAGAGGTCTTGAATTTATCCCAATAGACATTTATAAAGCCAAATCAAGGACATTTCAGATATTTGACGGTAAAATTATGCCTTCGTTTAAAGTGATAGATAAAGTAGGGGAAGTTGCCGGTGAATCCATCGAAATAGCGGCTTCAAACGGAAAGTTCCTATCCAAAGAAGATCTTAAAAGAAGAGCGAAGATAGGAAATACGGTAATTGATAAGCTTGACAGCATACACGCTCTTGACGGACTTACGGATACTAATCAGCTGTCTCTGTTTGACTTGCAATAAAGCCCGGTTTATGTATATATGAAAATTGTATAAAAAATATATGCCGTATTGTATATTCAATAAAATATCTGATAAACTGAACTTGTTGATTTTTGTAAAAAGTTAATTTTAGAGGGGATAATTTTAATTTATGTTTGGCAATTGTATTAAACTTTTTTTCATGTCAATGATTCCGGTATGGGAATTAAGAGGGTCAATAATTGCATCTCAGGCCATGGATCCGGTGGTTCCGATATTTTTGGCATATGCGGTATGTGTAATAGGAAATATGATTCCGGTACCGTTTATATATATTTTCGCAAGAAGATTTCTAAAATGGGGAGCTGATAAAAAAGGGATAGGCAAACCATGCAGATGGATTCTGAAAAAGGGACACAACGGAAGTAAAAAACTCAGCAAAAAGGGAGCCGGCGGCGTATTTGTGGCTCTTATGATATTTGTTGGCATTCCTCTTCCGGGTACAGGAGCATGGACAGGTACACTTGCCGCAAGTATGATGGACTTTGGATTAAAAAGAACATTCTTTTCGGTATTGTTTGGAGTAATCATTGCCGGAGGTATAATGACAGCGATCACTCTTGTGGGACTTAAGGTATTCGGAATGTAACAATATAATGCAAATGTATAATTATTAAGAAAATTTATTTATGATATATTACGTACGTTGTCAAATAATGTAGAATATTGGTATAAATTGGAAACGTACATTGTAATCTTTCAATGCTAACGAACAACACAATATTTTGTTTAGTATTGAGAGAGGTGTATAATGCCGAAGACTAAATTCCAGGATTTTGTATTTACAATTGTTATGGTTGCCGTAATGGTTTACGGTATGGTTCTGTACAATGCGGCTTTTTCATTGGGCGGTCTTAAAAACGAGATGTTTTTGGAAGCTCTGATTGCAATGCCCGTTACATATATAATTGCATTTGCCATTGAATTTTTATTTGTCGGAAGAGTTGCTCCAAAGGTTGCCTTTAAGGCGATAAATCCGAGAGAAACTCAGCCGTTAATTATTACGATTATTATGTCCTGCACCATTGTAATGTTCATGTGTCCGATTATGAGTTTTATCGCCGTATTTTTACATGATTTTGCCGGACCCGAAACAATAATTACAACATGGTTTACATTATTGGTAAGAAATTTTCCGATGGCACTTTTTTATCAATTATTTTTCGCGGGTCCCGTCGTAAGAGCGATATTCAGACCATGGTTTTCTAAAACTAAATAAGGCATGTTTTTAATGTACGTATATTTCAATGTATTGTAAATTTTGAAAACGGTACGCCTGCAACTTACCGTATCACTTAGGATTTTTAAAATCCTAAGTGATATTTGTTTTTAATGAAAAAGTGGGATTACCTAAAATATTTATAGGGATATACACAGGAAAACGGCGATCATCATTTATTTTATGGTAAAATATTTTGGGAATGTGAAAAGGAAATGGAGTGGGGAGATGAATAAAAAATGAAAAAATTAAAAGGATTATTATCAACCGGTATAGCGGCATGCGCCGGTCTTTTAACTTTAGGTATTACACCGATGTCTGCACTGGCGGATATTCCGAAAGAAAATACAGAATCGGAGATACCGTCCACCGATAATTTAACAGATCCTACTGAAATTGTTACGTCGGATGACAACGGTGTTGAAACAAAAAACGGAACTGAAGCCGAAAATTCCAAAACTGATGTTACAGAAACAGTTCCGGAGAAAAATGATGATCAGATAAGCGGAGAAGAAACGAAACTTAATACTGAAGATGACGCAAACACATCCGATGATAAAGATGAAAATCCTGCAAATACATCTGATGACAAAACCGAAGAGCATAATGATAAACCATTCGGAAATATCGAAGATATGCGCAAACTTTTTGGGGACGGATATGATTTTGCTTCAATTGAATCGGACTGTTATACCATACACTCATTTGCCGACGATTCAAAAAGTATTGACATCGCCGGTGCATCTCAGATCAACGGCACTCAGGTTCAGCTGTACGGCAATAATAACAGCCCGGCTCAGAGATTTATTTTTGATAAAATAAAAGAAAATGTTTATCGGATTCAGACGGATGTTACGGATAAAACATCCGTATTGAAAGTTGATAACGGCAGTGTCGGTAACGGTACAAGGATTCTGCAGGAACATGACAAGGACCGAAAAGGTACATATTTTACGGTTTTAACCAAAGATGATAAATATATTTTTATCGTTACGGATGAAAACGGTACTCCCGTAACAGACGGTAACGGAAGAATACAAATCATGGATTTGTGCGGAGCAAAGACTGATAACGGAACATGGGTATGGACATGGGAAATGGTCGGTGAGAACAAACTTCCTTCCGATACCCAAACGTGGACGTTAAAAAAAGACATCACAAGAAATGATGCTGTAAAATACGGATTGAGCAGAGTAACGGACATAAAAGAGGACTGGTATAATATTATATCCTCGGCTGACAAAAATTATGCAGTTGATGTTGCGGGCGGATCTTCTTCTAACGGAGCAAATATCAGGCTTTGGGATAAAAATTATGCCGATGCCCAAAAGTTTTACATTGAAAATGCCGGAAACGGAGAGTACAGAATAAAGACAAATCACGGTAAATCTGTTGATGTGTGCGGCGTTTCACCGAAAAGCGGAGCAAATGTATGGCAGTGGGAAAATAACGACTCACAGGCACAGTTATGGAAAATTTATAAAAAAAGCAACGGACAATATATTTTTGTTAACTCAATCAGCGGCAAGGCTCTTGACGTATCCGGTAACAGACACAAAACAGGACAAAATATACAGGTATATGACTTAAATGCATGTAACGCTCAGTCCTTCCGTCTTGTAAAACCTTCTTCATTTGACGAAGAAAACAGGGGCTTGGAGAAGATACATAACCTGTCCCAGATAACTTCCACCGACGGACGCAGCATTAATTCCATAGACAATTACAAGATTCATCCTGCAATAAACGGCGGCAATTATACCTTGGACATTGCCAATGCAAGGCGCGGAAACGGAACCAACGTTCAGCTGTGCGGTAATAACAACAACATGGCTCAACATTTTAAAATTCAGCAAACTGCGGACGGAGAATTTGTGATAAAGACAGGTAATACAAATTTCCAAAGTGCTCTTGACGTTTCGGGAAACAATAATATATCCGGTACCAATGTTCATCAATGGCAAACATATAATAATGCCGATGCTCAAAAATGGAATATTTACCGTAAGAAGGGAACGGATCAGCTTATCTTCAAAAAAGCTTCGGGATATACGGTTTTAGACATTTCCGGAGGCAGATATTATTCCGGCAACAATATCGGTACATGGTTCTTTAACGGTTCCAATGCTCAGTTATTCTGTCTTGAACGCGTGAAGTTACATGAGATAGTAGATGTTCCGTACTATAATCAAAATGCTTTGGGAGCTCCGGAAGGGTGTGAAGGAACATCTCTGTTACAGGCACTTCGCGCCAAAGGTTATCAGCCTAACCTGACATTAAATCAGATTTTGGATGCAATGCCTAAGGCTGCGCTGCCCGTAAACGGTTTTGTCGGTTCACCGTACAATGTTACTTATTGGCTGAATCAGGTTATTTATCCTGCTCCGTTTACTTCATTTGCCTCCCGCTACTGTAAAGTCGAAAATATATCCCATAAGGGAGTGAAAAGGCTGAAAGAAGAAATAAAAAAAGGTAATCCATGCATAATATGGGTTACAGTGAGATTTAAATCTCCTAATACAAAAGTTTACAGCGCGATGAACGGATGGCGTGGTTACAGCAACATCCATGTTATGACTCTTACGGGTTATAATGAGGGCAATAACAGTTATCGTGTAACTGATCCCTTGAGCGGAAGTCATTGGGTAAGCGGTTCTGATTTTGAAGGCGTATATAATGCCATGGATATCGGAGCCGTAGCAATTATCTAAGCTCTGAAGACTTAATTGAAACATCTAAAAAAAATGAAAATCGTCGATTTAATGATACAAGCATATTTGTATACTACTTAATAATAGATCAACTTGAAGTTTATATACTTATTAATAAAGCGATTAAAAATATCATATGATTAAAGAATAAAAGCGGCTGTCGCTCGGATATTTTCCGGGAGGCAGCTGTTTTTGTTTTATAAATAACGTAAAAATTGAAAAATATAATTTAAAAAATTAATCTTTAAAATTCAGTGTTTTATTCCTACAAACTTTCAAAAATATAAGAATATTATATACCTAAAATCATATCTGAATTATTGACAATAACATATTGCACCTATATTATTAACTTATTAATACAAAGTAAACATATATAAAAAGTAGGTAATAAATGAGAAAAATCATTGATAAAAAGGAAAAAAACATCCATACGAAGGTTTTGAAATCCAAATATAAAAAAGCTGCGGCTGCATTATCATTTATTTTATTCGGTTCTTTACTGTTTGCGGGGTGTGCAAATAATACCGCTTTAACTTCTCAAAATAATAATTACAATTCAGAAAAAAATGTCGTTACAATAGGATATTTGCCGATAACACATTCATTGGCGGTGCTTAAAGAAAAAGAATTATTAGAGAAGAATAATTCCGATATACAGATACAACTTCAAAGATTCTCTTCGTGGACAGATCTTATGGACGCATTAAATGCGGGTAGGATAGACGGAGCTTCGGTTCTTATAGAGCTTGCAATGAATGCCAAATCAAACGGAATAGACCTGACGGCAGCGGCTCTCGGACACAGAGACGGAAACGTCGTCGTGGTATCAAAAGACATTGAATCGGCACGGGACTTAAAAGGAAAGACATTGGCGATACCGTCAATTCAGTCGTCTCAAAATATATTGATAAATGAGATGCTTGAGAAGAACGGTCTTACAAAAGAAGATGTAAAAATAATACAAATGCCTCCGGCGGAAATGCCGTTTTCATTGGCAAGCGGAGCAATAAGCGGATACTGCGTAGCTGAACCATACGGAGCGGTGTCGGTATCAAAGGGTTTCGGCAGAGTACTTTCCACATCCGACGAATTATGGAACAACTCGTTATGTTGTGCATTGGTGTTCAATCGGAATATTACAGACAACAGAAAAACGGCTGACGAATTAATAAAAAATTATTACAGAGCATCCGAAGAACTTGAGAGCGGCGAATCGGCGGAAACCGCAGAGAAATTTCTCGGTCAGGAAAGTTCGGTTATTGATGAATCAATGCAGTGGATAAATTTTAGAAATCTGACCATATCAAAGGAAGAATATGACGCTCTTTGTGAAAAATTAATTAAATATAAAATAAACGAAAACCCGCCGTCATATGAAAGTTTTATATACAACCCTTAAAAACAGGAGAAAAGTAAGTTGAAAAAAATATTTTACGTGATTATATCATTTAGTGTTTTAGCGGCTATATGGCAGCTGGCGGTTACGGTTTCGGGAGTAAACAGAGCATTATTTCCGGGACCTGCGGAAACTGTTGCCGCATTCGGAGAACTGCTTACTACCGGACTGAAGGGAAGCTCTTCGGCGTTAAATTTGTGGCAGCACATAGGATTCAGCATGTACAGATTTATAATAGGATACGGTCTTGCGATAATATGCGGAGTTGCAGGCGGCATTGCACTTGGAATATTTTCTAAAGCATTTGCCTTTGTAAATCCGATAATACAGTTAATCAGACCTATTGCGCCTGTTGCATGGCTTCCGTTTATAGTGCTTATATTCGGAATAGGCGATATTCCGGCAATGGTAATAATATTCATAGCGGGATTTTTCCCAATATTGCTATCCTCTGTAAGTGCGGTTAATTCCATTGACAACACATATATAAAAGTAGCGTCGAATTTCGAGCTTACAAAATGGGAAAATGTTACAAAAGTTATATTTCCGGCATCATTTCCGCAGATTATGAACAGTTTAAGACTTGCTCTCGGCACTTCGTGGATATTCCTTGTATCCGGTGAAATGGTGGGTTCCCAGTCCGGGCTGGGATTTTTGATAATGGACGCTAAAAACGCCGTCAGAATGGATGCTCTTATGGCGGTAATAATCACAATAGGCGTTATAGGTTTTATTTTGGACTATATTATCAGGAGCATTGAAAGAAAAGTAAGTAAGAATTACGGTATAAGGTGATTATATGGATGATATGTTTATAGATTTTGAAAATGTAACCGTGTCGTATAAAGACAGAAGCGGAAATGAAAATATTGTTCTTGAAAATGTAAATCTTTCCATAAAAAAAGGCGAATTTATTTGTCTGTTAGGTCCGTCGGGATGCGGCAAATCAACACTTTTAAACGCCGCTGCGGGATTTGAGAAAGTGAGTAAGGGAATCGTCAAAATTGACGGGAAAGCGGTAGAAAAGCCTTCTCTCAAATACATAACAATATTTCAAAATTACGGATTGTTCCCATGGAGAACAGTAATAAAAAACGTAGAATTGGGACTTGAGAAAATGAAAGTTCCGAAAGAAGAGAGAGAAAAAACAGCTGTGAAAAATATTGAACTTGTGGGTTTAAGCGGCTCCGAACATAAGCATCCCGCAGAACTTTCCGGCGGTATGAAACAGAGAGTTTCAATAGCAAGAGCACTAGCCGCGAATCCGGATGTATTATTTATGGACGAACCATTCGGAGCATTGGATGCCATAACGAGGATGAAACTTCAGGATGATATTCTCAGAATATGCAGAGAAGAGAATAAGACAATATTATTTGTTACACATGACATAGAAGAAGCTGTATATCTTGCAGACAGAATAGTAATTTTGGACAATGCCAATAGAGGTATAAAGAGTATTGTGAACATTAATATGTCCGGAGACAGAGACAGAACATCGGATGATTTTCTTGCGGCGAGAGATAAGGTTTTTGACATATTTAAAATGAAACATGAAAACAGAATAGAATATTATATTTAAACAGAGCGTACGGAGTTATCCGTATACTCTGTTTTTATTATATAAGCCGAAGTTTTATTTTACGTCTGCTATAGACAATAAACCTCTAAATGCCGGCTTCATGTTATGACGACATAAATATATAGTTTACATATTAACTGTGTATATATTAATATATACATAAGTACTTAAAAGTTTAGTTTTACCGAATATGAAGGTGTTATATGCATGATGATAAAACGAACATTAACTATTCGAACTGTACCAATGCCTGGATAAGCGGAAAATGGATTGATGACATATTGCTGCCTCCGGATAAACGGGGAAGTGATCCCAATCTCTTTTACAATGCTTTTTACAGAATAAAAGGTGTTGAAGATAAAGTCGGTTATGTCAATGACCTGTTAAAATTCGGACAGGATATAAAGTCATCCGGAAGACAGGTTGTCATTGTCAATAACGAAATTCCTGAAGTAAACGAAAATGATAAACAGTTTTTTTTATCCGAAGATAATATTGATAATCTTATTGAAGCCATAAGCGGCCAAATAATATCCGATAATGTTAAATTACAGCATTCAATGAGAAACGCATTTTCATCGGTTGCGTATGAAATATGCAATTCATCGGATGTGGATTTTAACATGATAAGCGGAAAACTGACATATTTACTTTATCAGTTAGACATATATAAATCCAAACTGTTTACCGGCTGCAAAGACGGAGACATTTCCTGTTTTATACATATGGGGGCATGCAAAAACGAAAATGAATGTTTATTTATAAAAATGCTTTCGCGAATGCCCGTTGATGTGTTGATTTTGGTTCCGGATAAAGCAAATTGCCTTGTTAACGACAGTGCTTTGTATGAAAAAGAATATGATGAGAGTATGAATTTAGACCGATTTCCGGAGGAAAATTCAAATATAAGGCTCGGAACAATGGCATATCATGCCGAAAGAGAACTTGACACATTGCTTTATAAAGACTCAGGGATGTTTCGTGACAGACAATTTAAAAAATTAAATATTATTACATTACAGACCATGTACGAGGAGACAGACAATCTCTGGCATGAAGAAATAAAATATCGCCCGTACTTCAGCGTAAATGAAGATTCGGTATCAGTGCCGGTTATATTCTCCAAGATTTCCGGAGTCGAAGACGGAAATATGAAAAAATATTGGAAGCATATTCAATCGCTTATAAATAAAGACACATTTTTGGTAAGCAATACACATATTATTTCATATGTGATAATTAATAACATGAAGAAATATGCGAAAGATTTTTTTGAGAACGGATCTTTGAAAAAAGATAAGATATTATCAAGCCCCAAATATAATTACAAAATGTTAAAAACCGAAACTCAGGATTTAATATTGGAAAAGCTTGAACTGCTTATTAAACAAAAGACAATAATTCAACAGGACAGTGATTCCGTATACAATATTATTGCTTCGGTATTAAGTATGCCTAAAGAAATAGTGCGTATGATTCAGAACTTTGATTTTACAAAGAGAAATCCGAAGATACTGTATGTTAATACGGAAGAAAGAACGATTTCTTATGATGATTCCATTCTCCTTGCATTCCTTAATTTAATGGGATTTGACATACTTTTGTATATTCCTACAGGTTATGTAAGTGCGGAAAAATATTATAATGACAGTATTATGGAAGAGCATAATATAGGAGAATATGTTTTTAACATAAAAGAAATAAAACTTAATCCTTCTAAGTATAACGAAAAAGCATTATGAAAAGGAGAAACATATGGCATTAGATTTTACAAAGGTTGAAAAGACTCCGAAGGATATCATAGACGTTGATACATCAGTAAAAGAAGTTGAAATGTCGGATATTGACAGCAATATCGAAAAAATGGAGAGTTATGATGTTACGGCCGATGCGCAAAAGACAAGAGAAGTATATGTTAATTCCGAGGAAGTGGACAGACTTGTAAGCAAAATTGAACTTAATAACCTTGAAAGCATAGTATATTTTGGTTCTGATGTTACTAATGAAATTTCCAAGGCATCCGATTCTGTTTTAAACAGTATGAGCATTTCACAGATTAATGATACAGGCAAAATGATGAAGGCTCTTTCCAAAATTATGGATGAGTTTGACATTGATGAAATAAAAGAGGAACCCGGATTTTTCGGACGTATATTCGGAAATGCAAAGAAACAGCTTGAAAAAATACTTGCGAAATACCATACAATGGGCGATGAAATAGATAAGATATATGTACAGCTCAGAGGTTATGAATCCGAGATAACTCAATCAAACCGTAAATTAAACGATATGTTTGATGCAAATGTGGAATTTTATCATGAGCTTATAAAATATATTCTTGCGGGAGAACAGGCCTGCAAAGAATTGAAAGATTATATTGCAAAAAGACAGTCGGATCTTGAAACGACCGGTGATAATTCCATACAGTTTGAAATTACGACCCTTAATCAGGCTCTTATGATGCTTGAACAGAGAGTACATGATTTGAGAACGGCGGAAAATGTTGCAATGCAGTCAATACCTATGATTAAGACAATGGAATTCAGTAATTACAATTTGGTAAGAAAGATTAATTCGGCTTTCATTGTTACACTTCCGGTGTTTAAACAGGCTCTTTCTCAGGCCATTCTCTTAAAGAGACAAAAGATTCAGGCGGAAGCCATGGCTGAGTTGGATGAAAAAACCAACGAAATGCTTATTAAAAACGCCGAAAATACGGTTGAAACATCCAAATTAACGGCTCAGCTTGCTTCAGGCAGTTCCATTAAGATAGAAACTCTCGAAAAAACATGGGAAACAATCACCAACGGAATTGAAGAAACAAACAGAATTCAGGAAGAAGCGGGAAGACAGAGAGAAGAAGATAAGGCAAGACTTGAAAAGATAAAGAAAGAATTTAACGAAAAATACAGTATGCCTGAAAAGAAAAAATAATTCGACATTCACGCATTAAAAATGACGGTTAAACACATAAAAACATATGATTTATATATGTAAATGTGTTTAACCGTCATTTTTTTATGGTTTGTTTAAAAATAAGTTAAATATTTGTAGTCATGGAATTGAAAGGGAAGCTGACTGTTATTTTAAAGTCGTGACCGTCCGCTGTGGAAGCGGATATTTTACCGCTGTGGGATGAAACTATCGCTTTAGCGACGGAAAGCCCTATGCCGTAACCGCCGGTTTCTGAATTTCTGGATGAATCAGTGCGGTAGAACCTGTCAAATACGGAATTTAATTTTGAGCCGTCTACTTCCGTATCCGTGTAATTATGAATGCTTAATTGAGACTCTTTTCCGCTTTTTACCAGAGACACGGTAATATCCGTATCTGCCGGAGAGTATTTTATGGCGTTATCAATCAGAATACTGCTCAATTGCAGTATATATTTTTTATCTCCGTATAAATATATGTCGGGAGTGATATTACATACAATATTTTTGTGATGACTGTTTGCCAGTACATTAAAACTCTCAACACTTTCTTTAATTGTGTCGGAAAGTGAAAAATTGTTTTTATTAATTACCTGTCCGCCTTCTTCTATTTTTGAAAGCATAATAAGATCATCGGTAAGAATACGCAGTCTTTCAACCTGAGTTCTTATATCATCAAGACTTTCGTTTTTCTCATCGGATTCCATTTCCAATAAGTCCACATTTGCATTAATAATAGCTAACGGCGTTTTTATCTCATGACCGGCATCCGTAATGAATTGTTTTTGCTTTTTATAACTTTCGGCAACAGGTCTGACAATCCTTCCGGAGATAATAAATATAATAAGAAATCCGGCTCCGAGTCCGATTGCCGCCATTATCAGACTTGTCGTACGGAAATCGTTGAAATAAGCAAGTCTTCGGTCACAGTCCAGGAATGTTATTATCGTATTGTCATGATTTGTTGTTGCAACATAACGGTATATTCCCAAAAAACCGCTGGGACTTTTTGAATCATATACACTGTATCCGTATTTAACGGCGGTAGCGGCGTCAACGGACATAATCTGATTGGTATTTACATTTGTTATATTGCCGTGTTTGTCAAATGTAATTGAGAAAAATCTGGATTCGTATGCAGTTTCCGGCGATATTCTTACGGATATTACATTTGAAGGCTGAAAATCATCGGGGAAAGCTCCCTTGTTCTCGGAAATCAGTGAAATAATCCCGTCCGCCTCTCTTATCATGGAGTTGTAATTAACTAAATTCATGGCAAAAACTATGGCGGCAAGCAGTACGAACAGTACGCTCGTTCCAAGCAATATAAATTTAATCTTTAATTTTTTAATCATTTATTAACTCCAGAGAATATCCCGAATTACGCGACGATTTAATGGTGAAATCCGCGTTAATGTTTTTAAGCTTTTTTCTAAGATATGAAATATAAGCCCATACAACATTTATTTCGGCATCGCTGTCAAATCCCCATATTCGTTCCATAAGCGTATCGGCTGATATAAGCATTTTTGGATTTGACATAAACATTTCCATCATTTGAAACTCTTTGTTTGTAAGCTTTACGTTTCCGGTGTCTGATGTGAGTTTATATGTGGAAGTATCAAGAGTTACATTGCCAAAATGCAGTTTATTGTCAAATTGGGCTTCCTTTCGCGTAATGGCTCTTACAACCGCAAGCAGCTCCTGAGTATCAAAGGGCTTTGTTATGTAATAATTGGCTCCGCTGTCCAGTCCCATAACCTTATCTTCAACATCCGATTTTGCCGTGAGGAGCAATACGGGTATTTGATTGCCGGATTCGCGAATTTTTTTTAATGCCGTAATTCCGTCCATAACAGGCATCATTACATCCATTAAAACTATGTCATAATTATCGGATGCAATATAATCCAATGCTTCTTTTCCGTTATATACCGCATCAACGGAGTAATAATTTTTTTCAAATATCTTCACAAGTACTCTGGAAAGAGCCTTTTCATCTTCCACAATTAATATTCTCATATACATCCTTTCTTAAAAATAAAATATCGTTTTTTCCATTGTAATATAAAAAACTTAAATAAACCATAAAGCGGAATCCCTTAAAAAGATGTTTCACAATGAATATTTTATTCTATCCGATTCATAAAAAATTCTTAATAATTTAATTCTTTGCGGTTAAAGTCCGTTTAAGGTTAGTATTTTATGCTTGGCTCAGATTAAGGGAGGTGTGGAACATGGAAATAAAAACAATTTTTAAAAGATACGAGTATAAGTATTTATTGAACGTTAATCAATTCGAAAAGATTTTAAATGAATTAAGTAAATATATGTCATTTAACGACAAATATGGGAAGCATGTTTAAGCTTACTTACGATGTAACATTGAAAAATTATAACGTTGAAAAAGAAATGATAGACGCCATCAGATGCAGAAACGGAAATCTTGAAATTGCGATTACAAAGCAGGAGTCATTATCTGAATTATAAGAAAACGGGGGCGCATATGGAAAAAGAAAAAATAATACCGATTGCTATAGCAGGTACATTATCAATGATTACATTAGCGGGTTGCACCGCAAACGGGAATAAGAATTTATCGGATACGGCAGGTGTATCAGCCGCAGCGGATGTGTCCGATAAATCTTCAAATACGGAAATGTTTACGGACAGGGATTTTAATACCGAATATGATGAAAATTCCACAAAAATAACTCTTAACGGAGACAGTGCACAGGCAGACGGAGAGGGTGTGACTGTTAACGGTTCAACCATAACCGTTAACGCCGAGGGAACGTATATCCTGTCCGGAACATTAAATGACGGACAAATAATTATAGATACGGAAGATGCGGCAAAGGTACATATAGTATTTAACGGAGTAAAAATTAACAGCGGCTCATCGGCCGGATTATATGTAAAGAACTGTGACAAAGTATTTTTAACGCTTGTTTCCGGAACGGAAAATACCGTTTCCAACGGAGGTACATTTACCGCAACTGATGAAGAAAATATCGACGGAGCAATATTTTCAAAGGATGATTTGACAATAAACGGTACGGGATCACTTACCGTCACTTCTCCGGCAGGACACGGCATTGTATGTAAAGATGATTTAGTGTTTACAGGCGGAAACATTACGATTACATCTTCGGGACACGGAATAGACGCAAATGACAGTGTGCGTTCGATTAATGCAACACTTAACATTACATCGGGAAAAGACGGTATTCATTCGGAAAATACAGATGATACTTCTTTAGGATTTATTTATATCGAAAACGGAACATTCGAAATTACATCGGAAGGAGACGGAATAAGCTCGTCTTCATATGTTCAGGCAGAGGACGGTACATTTAAAATTACTGCAGGGGGAGGCAGCGAGAACGGGACAAAATTATCCTCCGATTCATGGGGTAAATTTAACGGTAGATCGAATGAAGGGGCGAACAGAGGACGAGGCGCAGAGCCCACGACACCCGTTAATAATCAAACCTCTCAAACAGGAGACAGTAAAGAGGATGATTCATCCGAAAGTATAAAGGGAATAAAAGCCGAAGACAGTATATTAATAAACGGAGGTACATATACCATTGATTCCGCAGACGACAGTCTTCACTCAAACAATTCCATAAAAATTACGGGTGGTGAATTTAATGTAGAATCCGGAGATGACGGCATACATGCCGACAGTGAATTAGACATTGCGGGCGGAAATCTTTATATAAATGAAAGTTACGAAGGATTGGAAGCTCAGAACATAACAGTGGAAAACGGTAATATTGATATTAAAGCGTCTGACGACGGTATAAATGCGGCAGGCGGAAATGACTCAAGCGCATATACCGGAGGAAGGGATAAAATGACCGGAGAGTATACGGCTTCAAGTTCCGGAAGTGTTCTTATATCAGGAGGTACGATTGTAATAAATGCTTCTGGAGACGGTATTGATTCAAACGGTTCTCTTGAAATTACGGGAGGAAATACGACCGTAACCGGACCGACACAAGGTGATACGTCAGTATTGGACTATGATACCGTAGGAACAATAACGGGAGGAACATTTACGGGTACCGGATCCTCAGCTATGGCACAGACACTTGTGGGATCAGGACAGGGAGTAATAACATTGACGGCAAACGGATCTGCGGGCAGTCAGGTGGAGGTTAAGGACGGAAGCGGAAAATCAGTTGCCGTGTTTACACCGGATTTATCATACCAATATGTTGTTGTAAGTAACGGAGAAATAGTATCCGGTCAGACATATACTGTATCAGTGGGAGGGAATTACTCAACAATAACCGCAAAATGATAAAAAAACATGAAAAATGGTTATAACAGCTGCAAATAGTGTACTTTATTTTGGTTATTTTACTTGATAATAAGATTATTAGGTGTATAATCAACTACATAACAAAGCAAATATTCTATTATTTGTATATATATTCAAGCATAGCTCCAAAAAAGACAATGTCGGCATCCGGCATTGTCTTTTTTGTACTTTTGTATATGTAATAATACATGGTAATTAATTATAATGTATGATTAAATTACTAAATATTATATCATTAAGGAGGAGCGCATATGGAATTTATTACACCGGGTAAAATTATATACGGTGATAATGCTCTTACTAATTCGGCGGACAGTATTGCGTGTTTTGGAAAAAAAGCGTTTGTGGTTGCCGGAAGACATTTGCTTAAAAGCGGTGAGATAAAAAGACTGACGGATATATTAGAAAATAAGAATATTGATTACATTATATATGACAATATTACCGGAGAGCCTACGGATCTGATGATAAATGAAGGTGTACGCCTTTATAAGGAAAATAAGTGCGATTTTTTAATAGGCATAGGAGGAGGAAGTCCCATTGATTCGATGAAAGCAATTGCCTTGCTTTCGGAAAACGGCGGAAAATGTTCGGATTATATGGGAGGAGTTCCGGAGTGTAAACTTCCGCCCATGGTTGCCGTTCCGACTACGGCGGGAACAGGCTCCGAAGCCACGGTTTCGACCATTATTACCGATACCGGCACCAGAACAAAAATGCTTATAAAGGGCGCAGCACTTATGCCTGATGTATCGATAATCGATGCAATATTTACATATTCATGTCCCGCGAATGTTACGGCTGCAACGGGACTGGATGCGTTGACTCATGCCATAGAGGCATATACTTCAAGACGTGCCGGAATGCTTACGGATATTGCGGCTGAGTCAGCAGTTAAAAGGATTTTTAAATATCTTCCGGAAGCATACAGAGACGGTTCAAATGAAATTGCGAGAAAGGAAATGGCAATTGCGGCTTTGGAAGCCGGAATTGCCATATGCAATTCATCGGTGACCATAGTACACGGTATGAGCAGACCTATCGGAGCTTTATTTCATGTTCCTCACGGATTATCAAACGCAATGTTGCTTCCGACATGCCTTAAATTTGCAGTAAGCGGTGCATATGATAAATTTGCGGAATTAGGAAGAGCAGTGGGGATTACAGGGTTAAATGACATTGAAACCGCAAACAGATTCATAGAAGAAGTTGAAAATATCTGTAAGATTTGCGAAGTAGTTACTCCCGCCGAATACGGAATAGACAGACACGAATTTGAAATAAATATTGAAAAGATGGCAGACGACGCATTGGCAAGCGGAAGTCCGTACAATACAATGAGAGTTCCCGATAAAAAAGAAATAATGGAACTGTACGGACAGCTTTGGTAAAAATGCAACTGTATCAGAAAAGAAGGGGAAGGTGAGGGTATGTGTGAATTATTCGGAGTAAGTTCCAAATATCCGATAAAATGCAACGAATATCTCAGAGATTTCTTCAGCCATAGTCCAAACCATCCTCACGGATGGGGTTTGGCGATACTTGACGGAGAAGACGCTCAGATAGAAAAAGAACCTAAACAGGCGGATAAAAGTGATTATCTGAGGGAAAGAATGACTGCGGAAATATCTGGGAAAACGGTTCTTGCACATATAAGATATGCCACAATCGGCAACGTTACATACAATAACTGTCATCCGTTTACAGGGAAAGACATCACCGGCAGAAGGTGGACATTGATACATAACGGTACTATTTTTGACTATCCGAAGCTGCATAAATATTTGAGGATGCAGAACGGAGAAACGGACAGCGAGCGTGTATTTTTATATATTTTAGACAGTATAAATAAAGCTGTCATAGAAAATGATGCGCTTGACGATGAAAGTCAGTTTAATTTATTAAATGAATTAGTTACAAATATGGCAGAGGGCAATAAGCTTAATTTATTGTTCTACGACGGAAAATACACATATGTTCATACCAATCAGATGAATACACTTTATATGTCTAAAAATGCGGATTGTATCAAATTTACGACCAATCCCTTTAATGATGACGAATGGGAAAGTGTTCCCATGAATACTCTCTTGGCATATAAAGACGGAAAACCTGAATTTATCGGCATGCAGCATAAGAATGTATATGAGGAAAATCCTGAAAACACACAACGTTTGTATCAGATTTTCTCAGACCTGTAATGTTTTATTAGATATTTATTTTGAGAAATACAGGGGAAAAGAAATGGGATTTGTTATAAATAAAGGCGATAAAAAAAGCATAAGTTTTTTGGAATGCGGTTCCTTCGGCTTAGAAAAAGAAAACCTGAGAATTGATAAGAACGGTAATCTTGCTCATACAAAGCATCCTTTCGGTAATGATTTTTCAAGGGACAGGGATTTCTGTGAAAATCAGGTGGAAATGATAACCGGGGTTAATGACAGCGTTGACTCCGTGTGGAATGAAATTGCACGGTTGGACAGTGATACTAAAGAAACTCTTTTAAAATTAAAAACCGGAGAGGAATATATCTGGCCTTTTTCAAACCCTCCCTATGTGAAGGGGGAGGATGATATACCCATAGCGGAATATGAGGGAGAATTAGCCGTAAAAACCGAATACAGACGACATTTGGCGGCTACATACGGAAAGAAGAAAATGCTTTTTTCCGGAATACATTACAATTTTTCATTCAGCGATGAACTTTTGAAATCGGTTTATGAATCTGATGAATACAGTAACATTGAATTCGATGAGTTCAAAAACGGAATTTATCTGGATCTTTCGGTAAAGGTTTTGGAAAAAAGCTGGATGATTGTATATTTGCTTGCCGCAAGTCCGCTGTTTGACGGTTCGTTTTTTGACGAAAGCAGAATGGGTGAAACAGTAATCAGCAAATATGCATCACCTAGGTGCAGTGAGATAGGATATTGGAATAATTTTATACCGATTTTGGATTTCAAAAGCATAGAGGGTTATGTAGGAAGCATACAGGATTATGTTAACAAGGGTATGTTAAAAGAAGCTTCCGAACTGTATTATCCGGTAAGATTAAAGCCGAGAGGAATAAACAGCCCGGACAATCTCCTTCATAAAGGCGTTGATCATATAGAGCTTAGAATGTTGGATCTTAATCCTCTTTTCGAAGCGGGAATAGACAAAAACGATTTGAATTTTATTCACTATTTGATTATATATCTTTCTCTCAAGCCTGAATTAACATTAAATGAAGAACAACAGAGAACCGCGATTCAAAACATGAGAATCGCTTCGATGTTAAATCCGGCGGATATTATGATTACATCAACAGACGGAGCGTCAAACAATGTGACGGAAGAAATTGAAAAAATATTAAATGACATGAATTCAACTCTCTCCGAATACATACAAAAAGAAAAGGTGGATAGTGTAATTTCATATCAGATGGATAAAATAAAAAAAGAAAATTGCAGATATGCAGACATCATAATAAAAAAATACGGCGACGATTTTGTTAAAGACGGATTAAAGCATATTCTTCAATATAAGGATTGAATAAATATGCATATAAGTCTTGAAAAATAATTATTACACACATATAATTTGTAAATGATACCATGAGAATAAATTGTAAGGAAGGTAAGAAAAAGTGGCGCAGAAGGTAAGAATTGCAATTGATGTAATGGGTGGCGATTATGCTCCGCTTGAGCCTATCAGGGGAGCGGTTAAAGCTCTGGAAAACGACCGTGATACTGAGATTATTTTGGTAGGCAGAAAACCGCAAATTCAAAGTGTTATAAGAAACAATAAACTTCCTGCGACAGGGTTTGAAATCGTGGATGCAAAAGAAGTTATCGAAACGTCAGAGAATCCTGTTAAGGCCATTCGTACCAAGAAAGACTCTTCTCTTGTAAAAGCTCTGGAACTGGTAAGAGACGGAGAAGCGGATGCATTTATTTCTTCCGGTAATTCGGGAGCCATTATGGTTGGTGCTCAGACCATACTCGGAAGAATAAAAGGCATAAGCAGACCGACATTTGCCCCTATTATTCCCACATCAAAAGGACCTGCTACCATAGTGGATTCAGGTGCAAATATGGATGCAAGACCGGATTTCTTAACTCAATGGGCAGTTTTGGGGTCCGTTTATATGCAGTTAATGTTCGATATGCCTGCACCGAGAGTTGCCATTGTTAATGTGGGCGCCGAGGAGGAAAAGGGCAATAAGCTCGTCAAAGAGACATTTCCTTTACTTAAGGAGATGGACAACATTAATTTTACGGGCAGTATTGAAGCGAGAAATATTCCGTCGGGGGATGCGGATGTCATAGTATGCGATGCATTTGTGGGAAATGCTATTGTTAAGATGTATGAAGGTGTTGCAAAGACACTTATTTCGGAAATTAAAAAAGCGATTACATCATCATTTCCGTCCAAAATCGGATCATTGCTTGTTAAGGGTCAGTTGAAATCCATGATAAAGACTTATGATGTCAATAATTACGGGGGAGCGGCAGTGCTCGGACTGAACGGTCTTGTAATTAAAACACACGGAAATGCAAAAGAAGCGGCATTTGCAAGTGCATTCGGGCAGGCGTCAAAGCTTGTCAGAGGAAATATTAACGACAGGATAAAAAATGAATTCGCCAAAATGTCAAAAGAAGAGAACGGCGATATAATAAACAACGGGGAGTAAATAAAAGAATATGAATTTAGATGAAATAAAGTCAATAGTTGCTGAAATATTAAATATAAGTCCGTCTGAGGTTGAGGCCGACTCAAGATTTATAGAAGATTTGGGAGCCGATTCCCTGGACGTGTTTCAAATAATTACCGAATTGGAGGATAGACTTGGCGTTCAGATTCCGGAGAATGTTCTTGAGGAAATTTCAACAGTGGAAGATGCATTGGTTGCAATCAACGACGCTATATGATATCTGATGTACACAAACTGTCATATGATTTATGACAGTTTTTTTAACATAACAGAGAAAAATTATGAATAAAAATTTTGAAGATTTAGATGAATTCGAACAAAAAATTAATTACAAATTTAAAAACAAAAACTACCTTATATCCGCATTGACCCACAGCTCATATGCGAATGAAGTGAGGATACCGGGAATTAAAAACAACGAAAGGCTGGAATTCCTCGGAGATGCAGTGCTGGAGCTGGCAACAAGCACCAAAATCTTTAATAAATATCCGAACATGTCAGAGGGGAAAATGTCAAAATACAGGGCAAGCATAGTATGTGAACCCACGCTGGCATCATGCTCTAAGGCAATTTCCCTCTCGGATTATATATTTTTAGGCAACGGTGAAGAGCTTACGGGGGGCAGAGAGAGAGCATCCATTGTTTCGGATGCATTTGAAGCTCTTATAGGAGCCATATATTTGGACGGCGGAATTGATGTTGCCACGGATTTCATAAACAGATTTATATTAAATGACATTGTCAAACATCATCTCTTTTACGATTCAAAGTCAATTTTACAGGAAGTGGTTCAGTCCTTGGGAAAACAGTTGGAATACAGGGAAATATCACAAAAGGGACCTCAGCATAATAAGATTTTTACGGTTGAATGTGTATGCGACGGTTTTTTCAATGTTCAGGCAGAAGGCCCTACCAAGAAAAAGGCTCAGCAAAGTGCGGCATACAATGCCATTCTTCTGCTAAAGGAAAAAGGTATCTTTTCGGATGAAAGTGAGAAAGAATAATGCTTCTTAAGAAGTTGGAAATATATGGATTTAAATCATTTGCGGATAAGTTTACATTTGATTTCAAAGAAGGAATAACATGTATAGTCGGTCCTAACGGTTCGGGTAAGAGTAATGTATCCGATGCCGTACGTTGGGTGCTGGGAGAGCAGTCCGCAAAGAGTCTTCGCGGATCAAAGATGGAAGATATAATCTTTGCGGGTACGGAAGTCAGAAAACCGGTGGGATTTGCAAGTGTGTCCATATATTTTGACAATTCGGACAGAAGTTTGAATTTGCCATATGACGAGGTTGTCGTATCCAGGCGCATATATCGTTCCGGAGAAAGTGAATACAGGATAAACGGGGCCGCATGCAGACTTAAGGATATTGAAGAACTGTTCTATGATACAGGCGTGGGTCAGGAAGGTTATTCAATAATAGGACAGGGAAGAATAGACAGAATTCTAAGCGGTAAAAAAGACGACAAAAGAGAATTATTTGAAGAGGCCGCAAGTATAGTCACATTTAAAAAGAGAAAAGAGAAGGCAATTAAGGAACTGAAAGCGGAAGAAGAAAATCTTACGCGTATAAGGGATATAACGGCCGAACTCGAAACAAGACTTAAACCGCTTAAAGAGGCCTCGGAAAGCGCAAGGAAATATTTAAGCTTATATGAAGAAATAAAAGAATTCGACTGCTCTTTATATGTGCTTAAATCCGATTTATACAGAAAGGATTTGAGTAAATATAACGGGCTGTTGGCAGAAGCACAGTCACAATATGACGATGCTTATAATAAACTTGAAGAAGCAAAAGCAGAATATTCAACGATTGAAGAAGCCGTTGTTGCCGTTGAATCGGAAGAAGAAAAGCAAAGAGAATATTCAAAGGACCTCATGGAAGAAATTGCGGAAATTCAAACGAAGCTGACATTGCATGAGGAAAAAATATCTTCTTATGAAAAAAGGAAAGCAGAGCTTGAAGAAACACTGTCGGCTCTTTGTTCTGACAAAAAGCATAAAGAGGCGGAAACAGAAGAGATAGATAATGAATATGCGGACATAAAGAAAAAAATAACGGACACGGCCGTTAAAGAATCGGATTTGATATTAAAAAAAGAAATTCTGCAGAAGAAAAGCGAAAGCATCTCAGTCAATAAGCGTTCACTGTCGGAAGACATGATAGAATGCGTAAGATCTCAGGCTCGTATAAGAAGCGAAATCGAAAATGCAGAATATAACATTAATGTTTTAAATGAGAGATTAAACAGCGTAAATGACAGTCGAAAAGGTTTAAATCAGGATATGGAAAGGCTGTCCGAATCCGTAACGGAAGCCGAAAATGAGCGTGCAAGATTAATAAACAATCTCGCCGTATTGGAAAATAAAAGGCTGTCCTTAAAAGATGAAACAGATAAACTCAAATCAGATGAAGCCGAAATTTATACGGAAGTTAATAATAACCAAAGCATGTTATTAAAGAGTAAATCCGAGCTTTCAGCATTACGCGGCATCTCAGAGCGATACGAAGGTTATGTGAGAAGTGTAAGGCGTGTTATGGAACTTGCGGTGGATAATAAAAATATAACAGGCGTTATTGCGGATATCATTTCGACGGATAAGAAATATGAAATTGCGGTTGAAACGGCGTTCGGAAACAGATTGCAAAATATTATTACGGAAGATGAAAAGACTGCAAAGGATGTAATCGACATTCTGGTGAAAGAAAAAGCGGGAAGGGCCACTTTTATACCTATTTCATCAGTAAAATGCATTGAGAAGAAAATAAGCGACAGGTATTTATCGGAACCGGGAGTAATCGGTACATGTGATTCGGTAATTAAAACCGACGAAAGATTTAAAAAAATCATAAAAAGCATGGTTTCAAATGTTGTAATTGTCGACAATGCGGATAACGGCATTGCGCTTCAAAAGAAGAGTGATTATTCTCTCAGAATAGTTACTTTGCGGGGAGAATTGCTTAATCCGGGTGGTTCCATTACCGGAGGATCATTTAAACATAATGACAACTTACTGTCCAGAAACAACAGAATTGCGGAACTTGTTAAAGAGGTTAATTCTTTACAGCTTATATATAATGAAAGCGCAGAGAAATCAAAAGATATAATTTCAAAGATTAATGCCTTGCAAAAAGAAGAGAACGAAATAAATAAACGTATTTCAGACTGCCGCACTTCAATCGAAATTTCCGGAAATAACATTAATAATATGAACATGTCTTTGACTAAATTAAAATCCGAAATTGAAAATGAAAATGCATCTGATTTGGGAAATCTCTTGTTAAAGCATAAAAATAATTTGGTGAAGAAAAAAGATGAATTGGACTCACTTGAAAGAGAAGAAGAATCAATTAAGTCGGATAATAACAGAATTGTCCTTGAATCGGAAGAAATAAATTCCGAAATTGACGAACTAAACAGTACATTATCTGACGTTAACATTGAAAAAACCGAACTGTCGGGCAAGGCGGAATATCTTAATAATCTTAAAACCAGAATTAAAAATGAAATAAATAATCTGGAAAACAATGCAAAGAATATTCGAAAGCAAATAAATAATCTGATAACCGAAACGGACGAATGCAGCAATATAATCAGAACTGAAACAGAAAATCTGAAAGAAAAGAAGAAAGAGGCATTTAAACTTAATTCAGATATCGAGGAATACGTAAACAGAAGGAAAAATTATACGGACAAATTGAAGGAATCGACTCTTATTCGAGAGTCTCTGTCTGAACAAATATCAATGTATGACAAAGAAATATCCGGGATTATATCTAAAATCGAAAAAATCGAATACGAATCGGAGAAGATTACCGAATATATGTGGTCTGAGTATGAATTGACATATTCGTACGCAAAGAAGAAAAGTAATCCGAAATATGATAATATAAACGATATTACCGCGAATATTAAGGACTTGAAGGATAAAATAAAATTACTCGGGAATGTTAATGTAAATGCAATAGATGAATATAATCATGTCAAAGAAAGATATGATTTTCTGACAGCTCAGTACGGTGATTTAATCGAAGCCGCTTCTTCTCTTAAAAAAATTATTTCGGATTTGGACAGAGAGATGCGTAAGCAGTTTGAATACAGTTTCGAACAAATAAGGGTAAGTTTTAAAAAGACCTTCAGAAGTCTGTTCGGAGGCGGGACGGCCGGTATTGAATTGGAGAATACGGAAGATGTTTTAGAGTCGGATATTATAATTACCGCAAGACCTCCGGGCAAAAAATTAACCGACATGATACAGTTGTCAGGCGGCGAGAGAGCTTTAACCGCCATTGCGCTGCTGTTTGCCATTCAAAATCTGAAGCCGTCGCCGTTTTGCCTTTTGGATGAAATAGAGGCTGCGCTTGATGATGCGAATGTTGTAAGATTTGCCGACTATTTACACAGATTATCCGATAATACCCAATTTATTGTTATCACTCACAGAAGGGGGACAATGAATGAAGCGGACAGATTATACGGTATAACAATGCAGGAAAAGGGCGTTTCTAAACTTGTATCTGTTGAATTAGAAAAACGATAGGAGATGTTATGGGATTTTTTTCAAAATTAAAAGCCGGATTAAGTAAGACAAGAGCAAATATCATATCCGGATTTAATAATGTTTTTTCAGGCAGAAGCGCCATAGATGACGATTTCTACGACGATCTTGAAGAAATAATGATAATGGGCGACATGGGAGTAAGAGCCACTGATGAAATTCTTGAAGATTTAAGAGAAAAGGTCAAAAAAAATAAAATTAAAGAGCCGTCAGAATGCAGACAGTTACTCATTGATTCCATAAGAGAAAAAATGGATATAGGCGAGAATGAATACAGATTTGAAAATGAAAAGTCAGTATTGCTCGTTATCGGAGTTAACGGTGTCGGAAAGACGACTTCCGTCGGTAAATTGGCTTCAACATTTAAGGCACGAGGCAAAAAAGTACTTCTTGCGGCGGCGGATACGTTCAGAGCGGGTGCGATCGAACAGCTTAAAGTTTGGGCCGAGCGAAGCGGAGTTGATATTATTGCACAAGCCGAAGGTTCAGACCCGGCGGCTGTGGTATTCGACTCTGTTCAGGCGGCTAAAGCGCGAGATGTTGATATTTTAATTGCCGATACGGCAGGTCGACTCCACAATAAGAAAAATCTTATGAATGAACTGTCAAAAATAAACAGAGTAATAGACAGGGAATATCCGGGAGTGTACAGAGAAAATCTTATTGTTCTCGATGCCACAACAGGACAGAATGCAATTCAGCAGCTTAGAGAATTTAACGATGTAACCGATATTACCGGTATTATTCTTACGAAGATGGACGGCACGGCAAAGGGCGGAATCGTGGTTGCCATTCAGGCGGAATTCGGTATCCCTGTTAAATATATCGGTGTGGGTGAAAAAATAGAGGATCTTCAGAAATTTGATTCAAACAGCTTTGTGGAAGCATTATTTGATGATTCCGATACAGAAAGAGACGACTCGGAAGAGAGGGAAGCAGCGGAAGAAACAAACAGCGAATTACCGGAAGAGCTTGAATCGGAAGATCGTCCTGATGATACGGGTGACGAGTACATTGAGGCGGACAGCGTAGAAAAAGCAAGTGAAAATACTTCTGAGGATGAGGAAGAATTATCCGCGTTTGAACTGGGTGAAATTTTCAAAGACGGAATGAGCGACATACTTTCCGCAAACAATATTGATATTTCGGACAGCGATAATAATGCGGAAAAAGAAGATGCGGAGAAAGAAAATACCGTTGATAAGAATGACAATGCAGATATTGTTTACGATAATACTTCCGGTACGGAAAATTCAATATCCGAACAGGAAGAATTCCATGCTTCAGACAACATAAGTGATACGGAAAATACGGAAAATACGGAAAACATCGCGGAAGTTGTGTCTGAAGATTTAACAAACGACGAAGACACTTCGGAAGAACCTAAGAAAAAGAAAGGGTTCTTCAGTTGGTTCAGAAAATAAAATATAAGTAGGGCAATAATTATGGAAGAGTTTACATTAGAGAAGTTTAAAGAGGCAGCCGAAAAAGTAAAAGAGGTAACTGCAGGAACACCGCTTATACACAGCGAATTTTTCAGCGACATGTGCGGCAATGAAGTTTATTTAAAGCCGGAAAACATGCAGTTTACCGGTGCATATAAATTAAGAGGCGCATATTACAAAATCAGCACAATGACGGACGAAGAAAGAAAAAAAGGGTTAATTACCGCTTCTGCCGGAAATCATGCCCAGGGAGTTGCATATGCCGCGTCAAAGTACGGTGTAAAGGCAACGGTGGTTATGCCTACCAACACGCCTTTGATTAAGGTAAACAGAACAAAGGGATACGGAGCTGAGGTGGTTCTTTATGGAGACGTATATGACGAATCATGCAGTTATGCAATGAAATTGGCAAAGGAACAGGGACTTACATTTGTACATCCTTTTAATGATTTGGATGTTGCCACGGGACAGTCATCCGTTGCAATGGAGATATTGGATGAGCTTCCGGATGCCGACTATATTCTTGTTCCGGTAGGCGGCGGCGGACTCGTTACCGGTGTTGCCACATTGGTAAAGATGATTTCTCCGAGAACTAAAGTTATTGCCGTTGAACCTGAGGGTGCCAACTGTTTGCAGGAGTCAATTAAAGCGGGACATGTTGTAACACTTCCTGAGATTAACACCATAGCCGACGGTACGGCCGTTAAAACACCGGGAGATAAGCTTTTTCCGTATATAGCGGAAAATATCGACGATGTTATTACTGTTCCTGATGAAGAACTTATAGTTGCATTTTTGGACATGGTAGAAAACCATAAAATGATAGTTGAAAATTCCGGACTGCTTTCTGTTGCCGCCACCAAGCATATTCATGCAACAGGCAAGAAAATAGTATCCATACTTTCCGGAGGAAATATGGACGTCATAACCATGTCATCTGTTGTACAGCAGGGACTTGTGCTTAGAAGCAGAATATTTACGGTATCCGTACTCCTTCCGGATAAACCGGGAGAGTTGGTGAAGGTTTCGGAAATAATTGCCAAAGCAAAGGGAAATGTAATTAAACTTGCACATAACCAGTTTGTAAGTATTAATAGAAATGCAGCGGTTGAATTGAGAATTACAATCGAAGCATTCGGTAACGAACACAAAAACGAAATTGTTGCGGCTCTTGAGGCCGGAGGTTTAAAACCTCGTCTTGTTAAAGTCAGAATGTAATGTTTTAACCCCTGTTTGACATTTTTCAAGCAGGGTGTTATTATTCTTAACATACTTTATTACTTTATCATGCTAAACCAGTAAAGGAATATTATTAAACGGGAAAAGCCCGCATGATTGCGGTTTTTATATTTAACATAAATGCGAGGGGATTGTTATGAAAAAAGATTTATTACATACGCCGGAAGGAGTAAGAGACATATATGGCAGAGAATGTCTGGAAAAAAGAAAGATTACGGATGCGCTTGAAAATGTGTGTAGTAATTTTGGATTCAACAACATAGATACTCCTACATTTGAATTTTTCGATGTATTTAATCAGGAAAGAGGAACCATCCCTTCAAATGAGATGTTTAAGTTTTTTGATCATCATGGGAACACATTGGTGCTGAGACCGGATGTAACTCCCGCAATAGCACGATGTGCCGCAAAATATTTTATGAATACGGAAACTCCGGTTAAGCTGTTTTATACAGAAGATGTATTTATTAATTATGAAAATGCCTACAGAGGACAGTTAAAAGAGACCACGACCGTAGGTGCGGAGCTCATAGGAAACGGCACCGAAGATGAAGATTTCGAAATAATATGTCTTGCCATAGACTGTTTAAAAAAGAGCGGGCTCGAGAACTTCCAGGTTGAAGTGGGAAATGTAAGCTTTTACAACGGATTAATAGGAGAAGTCTGTACGACGAAGGACGAAAAAGAAGAGTTGACCAATCTTATAATGGACAAAAACTTCCTGGCGGTTGAAGAGCTTTTGGATGAACTCAACTGTGATGAATCGGTAAAACAGGCGTTGCTCGCATTACCGGGGCTTTTCGGGCTTGAAGCCGATGTTTTGGATAAGGCAAGAGAACTGACCGACAATGAAACAAGCCTTGCAGCAATAGATCATCTTTCAAAGCTGTATAATAAGCTTTGTCAATACGGATACGGTAAGTATATATCTTTTGATATCGGCGCATTGAACGAGCATATGTATTATACGGGCGTTATATTTAAGGCATATACATTCGGAACGGGAAATGCGGTATTAAGCGGCGGAAGATATGATAATCTCATAGGACAGTTCGGTAAGGACAGGGCTTCAATCGGATTTTCATTGTCCGTGGACAGACTGATTGATGCAATTAAAAGACAAAATATTCCGATTTATCTTAAAAAGAAAGGCTCACTTATAGTATATGACAAAGTTTCGTCGGACATGGCGTTTATTGAAGCGGTAACGCTTAGAAATAACGGAATGCGGGCAGGACTGTACCCTTTAAACGGGGATAAAGATATATACAGAAACCTTGCTTTAAGTGAAAATTATGAAAAAATAACATTTATAGAAAATAATGAAAGAAAGGAGGAGATTATATGAGATATCTGACAATTGCGCTTGCAAAGGGAAGGCTCGCAGATCATGCCGTGGAATTATTTGAAAAAATAGGTATTACATGTGAGGAAATGAAAGATAAAGATACGAGAAAGCTTATATTTACAAATGAAGAGCTTAAAATCAAATTCTTTTTATCAAAACCGAGCGATGTACCGACATATGTGGAATACGGTGCCGCGGATATTGGTATAGTAGGAAAAGATACCATACTTGAAGAAAACAGAAGACTGTTTGAAGTGTTGGATCTGGGAATAGGAAAATGCAAAATGTGTGTATGCGGTCCGGAAAGTGCGGCGGAAAAACTCAATAATCATGAATTGATAAGGGTTGCAACAAAGTATCCTAATATTGCGAAGAATTATTTCTTTGACAAAAAAAGACAAACGGTTGAAATTATAAAATTAAACGGATCTGTTGAGCTTGCACCTCTTGTGGGACTTTCGGAAGTAATAGTCGATATAGTAGAAACCGGAAGCACTCTTAGAGAAAACGGCCTTAAGGTGCTTGAGGAGGTATGCCCTTTGTCGGCAAGAGTTGTGGTTAATCAGGTAAGTATGAAAATGGAAAATGAGCGTATTGCACGAATTATAGATAATATCAGGGAGGTCATATAATGAAAGTTGTTAATATTAACGAAGATTCCATCAAAGATTTATTAAAAAGTCTTTTAAAAAGAAGTCCGATAAATTACAGAGAGCAGGAAGAAGCCGTAAATAATATTTTAACAAATGTAAAGGACAACGGAGACCTTGCCTTATTTGAATACACGGAAAAATTCGACAAGGTTAAACTGACGGCGGAGACAATTAAAGTTACGGACGAAGAAATAGAGGAAGCTTACGCCGAAACGGATGACGAACTCATAAGAGTAATCAGACTCGCCATGAAAAATATAGAAGAATATCATGAAATGCAGAAAGAGGAGAGTTGGTTTGATTCTAAGCCTGACGGAACGATCCTGGGACAGAAAATTACTCCTTTAAGCAGGGTAGGCGTATATGTTCCCGGCGGAAAAGCCGCATATCCTTCATCCGTATTAATGAATGTAATACCGGCAAAGGTTGCGGGAGTTGATGAGATTATTATGTGTACTCCTCCGGGACGCGACGGAAAAGTATATCCTACGACTCTTGTAAGCGCCAAAGAAGCCGGCGTCGATACAATATACAAAGTCGGAGGCGCTCAGGCCATAGGAGCGCTTGCGTACGGAACGGAATCAATACCGCAGGTGGATAAGATTGTCGGACCTGGCAATATATTTGTTGCATTGGCCAAAAAAGCAGTATTTGGATATACGGGTATTGATTCGGTAGCCGGTCCGTCGGAAATCCTCGTACTTGCCGATGAGACGGCCAATCCGAGATATGTTGCGGCCGATTTACTCTCTCAGGCAGAGCATGACCAGCTTGCGTCGGCAATTCTTGTTACAACGAGTTTGGAAGTCGCGGAAAAAGTACAGTCAGAGATTGAAGGATTTGTAAAAAATCTCGAAAGAAAAGACATTATTCAGGCATCCTTGGATAATTACGGATATATACTGATTGCGGAGGATATGGATACGGCAATTGATGCGGTAAATGCAATAGCGTCGGAACACCTGGAAATCGTAACAAAAGATCCTTTCGGAACCATGACAAAAGTCAGAAATGCAGGCGCCATATTCCTCGGTGAATCAAGTTCCGAACCACTGGGAGACTATTTTGCCGGACCTAACCATGTTCTTCCGACAAACGGTACGGCAAGATTTTTCTCTCCTCTCGGCGTGGATACATTTGTTAAAAAATCAAGCATTATTTCATATTCAAGAGATGCTTTGAGAAAGATTCACAAAGATATTGAGACATTTGCAAATGCGGAAGGTTTAACGGCTCATGCAAATTCAATCAAAGTCAGATTTGAAAATGAGGAATAATCAGGCTATGGATAATTACAGAACAGCGACTATACAAAGAAAAACGAATGAAACCGATATAGAGATAACCGTTAATCTTGACGGAACAGGCAAGGGAGAGGTAAGTACGGGAATCGGATTTTTCGATCATATGCTTTTAAGTTTTGCAAAACACGGATTATTCGATCTTAATGTAAAAGTAAGAGGTGACTTAAACGTGGATTGTCATCATACAATTGAAGACACGGGAATTGTGCTCGGTATGGCAATTGAAAAAGCTTTGGGAGATAAAAAGGGAATAAAAAGATACGGTTCATGCATACTTCCGATGGATGAGGCGTTGGTGCTTACGGCGGTTGATTTATCCGGAAGACCTTATCTTGTCTTCGACTGCGATTATACGGCTCCGATGATCGGCGAATACGACACTCAAATGACAAGAGAGTTCTTCTATGCCGTAACTTATAACGCAAAGATGAACCTGCATATTAAAAAAATACACGGAATAAACGACCATCATACGGTTGAGGCATGCTATAAATCATTTGCGAAGTCTCTTATGGAAGCGGTTTCCGTAAATCCGAGAATAACGGATGTATTATCGACCAAGGGTACCATTTAAAGGAGAATATATATGATTTTATTACCTGCCATTGATTTAAAAGACGGTAAATGCGTAAGACTGAGAAAGGGCAATTTTGATGAAAAAACCGTATATTCAGATAAGCCCTGGGAAATTGCGAAAGAATTTGAAAATGCCGGAGCGCAGATGATACATTTGGTGGACTTGGACGGAGCCCTTGCAGGGCATTCCGTAAATGCCGATGTTATTAAAAAAATTACATCATCAGTAAACATACCGTGTGAGCTGGGCGGAGGAATAAGGAATAAAGATTCAATAGAAGCCGCGGTTAATTTAGGAATATCAAGAGTTATACTCGGCACCATTGCCGTATCCGACCCCGAATTTGTCACGGAGGCGGTTGAAACCTTCGGCCCTGAAAAAACAGTTGTTGGTATAGATGCAAAGGACGGAATGGTTGCAATTCACGGCTGGGATACCGTAAGTAATGTTACAAGTGTGGATTTGGCGCTTGACATGAAGAGAAGAGGCGTTAGGACCGTTATTTACACCGATATATCGAGAGACGGAATGTTAAGCGGTCCTAATGTTGAGCAGACGCTTAATCTGAAAAATAAAACGGAAATGACGGTAATCGCATCCGGAGGAGTGTCGTGTCTTGACGATCTTATCAGACTAAACGACAGCGGTATTGACGGTTCGATAATAGGTAAAGCCATATATGAGAATAAAATAGATCTCAGGGAAGCGGTAAGGAGATTAAATTGATAAAAAAAATAATTCCATGTCTGTATATTAATGTATCAGAGATTAAAGGGGATATCTCATTTAAAATATACAGAGACAAAGACAGAACTGATGAAATGCCGGGAGAACTTATCACTGTTTGCGAAATGTTTGAACAAAACGGCGCTGACGCAGTTATGTTATTTTGCAGTGCAAACACAGACGAAGCCCACGAAAGATTCATATATTGCATAAGAGATATTACGCGAAGTATCGATATACCTCTTTATGTCGGGGGAGCGGTTAACAGACTTGAAGATGTAAAGAAATATCTGTATGCCGGAGCTGCAAAAGCAATTGTTAAAGAAAACAGTTTTGATAAATTAAACGGGGATGATTTGCTCATTTCCTCAATTGAGCGATTCGGTGATGAAAAAATTGCAATAGACAACGAAAATTCCATTCTTGTTTCAGATAAAGACAATGTAAAAAGAGAAGTGATTTCAGTAGATGACGAAAAAGAGATGGCTTCCATAATGACCTCTGAGTTGATTTACGGAGTTACCGGAAGCTTCTTGGCTGATGAACACTTTGATTTCTACGAAAAAAAAGAAGAACTTTCGAGAATGGGAATCGATGTCAATTCGTCAATTCCAAACTTTACGTTTGATGACTTTAAGTTAGATCAAAACGGCCTTATTCCCGTAATAGTTCAGGATTATAAAACTGATGAAGTCCTCATGATGGCATATATGAACAGAGAAGCCTACGAAAAAACATGCAGCTCGGGGAAAATGACATATTACAGCAGAAGCCGAAAATCACTTTGGATAAAGGGTGAAACCAGCGGACATTTCCAGTTTGTAAAAGAATTAAAAGTAGATTGCGATCAGGATACGCTTCTTGCAAAAGTAAAACAGATAGGTGCCGCATGTCATACCAATAATTACAGCTGTTTTTACAGAGATGTACTTGAAAGCAGGGATATGAGCACTAATCCTCTTAAAGTATTCAACAAAATAATGGATACGATAAGGGACAGAAAAAATAATCCTAAAGAGGGTTCATACACAAACTATCTGTTTGATAAGGGAATCGACAAAATACTCAAGAAATGCGGTGAGGAAGCGACGGAAATAATAATAGCCGCAAAAAATCCAAACCCGGAAGAAATTAAGTACGAAATAGCCGATTTTTTATACCATGTTATGGTGCTTATGGAGTTAAAAGGCGTTACGTGGGAAGATATAATAAAAGAACTTGATAATAGATGAAAATATTTATACAATTACAGAATACGAAAAATTAATTATATTATGCATTAAACCGAATCCGGTTTTATAATTTGTGAAAGAGGCATGTTTTGATAAGGATTTCCGACAATTTTTTTGAAAAATATTATGACAGAATTGTGAATGCCATATCTCATAAGCCTAAATATAAAAAAGCAATCAAAGCAATGGATCTGACGCTTCCGCTTATGGTAGGTTCATCATATGCCATATCCGTATTGAATGCATACAGACATTACGGAAAGGAATCTCTTACTTATACGGTAGGCATTCCTGCCGTGGCGTTTACCTCGGTGGCCGTGGCAAGAGAATTCATTAATCAAAAAAGACCTTATGAAAAATATAATTACAAGCCGCTTGTAAACAGGAAAAAGAAGGGAAAGTCAATGCCGAGTCTCCATACTTTTTCCGCAGCCTTAATTGCGGCATCCGTATCATATTATTATCCGGTGGGAGGTATGCTCCTGTGGGTGGCTGCGTTTTTAATAGCCGCCTCAAGAGTAATGACCGGAGTACATCATTTCAGTGATGTATTTGTGGCTCTTTTGCTCGGAGTACTTATGAAATTCACGATATTTGCAAGAGAATTCACTGATTAATCCGAAAATAATTTGAGTAGCATGGATAATCGCTGCATTGCAGAGGAAAGTCCGGGCTTCACAGGGCAGGACGCCAGATAACGTCTGGTGGAGGCGACTCTAAGGAAAGTGCAATAGAAAATAAACAGCCTTTAAGGTGATGGTGGAATGGCAGTGTAAGAGACTACCGCATTATTGGTAACAGTAATGGTCAATGCAAACCCCGTCCGAAGCAAGATCAGAACATAAGCTATACGATTGCCCGTCGTGCTTTAGGTAGATCGCGTTAAGCGGTGCGGCGACGCACTGAGAAAGATAGATGATTATCCGAGACATAACCCGGCTTACAGTGCTGCTCAAAATGTATATTTTCCGATACATTTTTATGTAATCGGTACAGAAAGCATATCGGAAGTGCAACAATTAAGGTGATTATCCGTAGTTTGCATTTTAGATAAATGTCATAAAAAAGTATGTATATATACTTGTTCAATTGACATTAGCCCTATTTTGCTATAGTATCAAAACAATCATGGATTACAGCATTTTTATGTGTTTTTCAATGTTTTAGTTTTATTATTATATATTTTTGTAATGCAATATTTGCTTTTTAGGAGGAAATGAAAAGTATGAATCGCGAAGAAGCATATGTACTTTGGTTTGATGAATTAAGAAGAGAAGATGTAGACCTTGTCGGCGGTAAATCATCGTCACTCGGTGAACTTACATCTGCTACAAAGGTTCCGGTACCTTATGGCTTTGCAACTACGGCACACGGTTACCGTCACTTTATGGAGACAACAGGTCTTGAGCCACGTATCCGTGAGGAACTTGCCAAACTTACGGATGTAGAGGATTCAGCTCTTCTTCGTGAAGTAACAGCTAACATCAGAGAGATGATTTGCGAGCAGGAAATGCCTGAGGACCTTGCCGAAGCTATCCGTGTTGCTTATGAGGAACTCGGTGAAAAGATGAATGACAAAGATCCTTTTGTTGCTGTTCGTTCAAGTGCTACGGCAGAAGACCTTCCGGATGCAAGTTTTGCCGGTCAGCAGGATACATACCTTAATGTTAAGGGTGCGGATGTTGTTATCCAGAAGATTAAGGAGTGCTATGCTTCAACATTTACAGACAGAGCTACATATTATCGTGAGAAACAGGGATATGACCATATGACGGTTGCTCTTTCCGCAACTGTTCAGATGATGGTATTCTCAAAGGCTGCAGGCGTTATGTTTACGGTTGATCTCGTATCGGGCAGCGATGATTCGATTATTATTGAAGCTTCATACGGACTCGGAGAGTATGTTGTACAGGGTACAGTTACACCTGACAACTTTACCGTAGATAAGAATACTCTTGAGATTAAAAAGAGAATAATAAATGACAAGCCTATTAAGTTGATCAGAAAGCCTGAAGGCGATGTTGTTGAAGAAGTTGTTCCTGCCGAAGAAAGAAAAGCTCAGGCCATTACGGATGAGCAGGTAAAGGAATTAGCTACATATGCAAAGGCAATCGAAAAGCATTACGGTTGTTATATGGATATGGAATGGGGCGTTGACGAGAGAGATAACAAGGTATGGCTTCTCCAGGCTCGTCCGGAAACAGTTTGGTCACAGAAGAAAAAGAACGGTGAATCAACCGCAGTTTCCGAAGAAGCTTCTGATATCGATCTTGATCCTATCGTTCAGGGACTTCCTGCTTCTCCTGGAAAGGCCGCAGGTAAGGCACATGTTATTCTCGATCCTTCACTTATCGATGAATTCAAAGAAGGCGAGATTCTTGTTACAACAATGACTGCTCCCGACTGGGTTCCTGCCATGAAGAAGGCAAAGGCCATTATTACGGATGCCGGCGGTATGACATGTCATGCTGCAATAGTAGGCCGTGAGCTCGGTATTCCTTGTATCGTAGGTACAAGAAGCCGTTCACAGGCCGCTACCGAGGTTATCAAAGACGGTATGGATATTACGGTTGATGCTACTAACGGTGTTGCATACGACGGTATTGTTGACAGTATCGTTAAAAAGGCTGAAGCTCCTGCAGCAGTGACGGCTGTTGCCGAATCTGTTCCGGTAACAGGTACAAAGGTATATATGAATCTCGGTAATCCTGATTTAGCAGAGAAGCACGGTCAGCTTCCATGTGACGGAATCGGACTTATGCGTGAAGAATTTATCTGGACAACATTTATACATGAGCATCCGCTTCATCTTATTGAGACAGGCCGTTCCGAAGAAGCGGTTAATAAGCTTGCAGACGGTATGAGAAAGGTATGTCAGGCTCTTGCGCCACGTCAGGTTGTTCTTCGTCTTTCAGACTTCAAATCAAGCGAGTATCGTGATTTAACGGGCGGAGACAAATATGAGCCTCATGAACCAAGTGCACTTCTCGGTTGGAGAGGAGCTTCCCGTTACTATGATCCTAAGTATCTTCCTGCTTTTAAGCTTGAGCTTAAGGCTATCAAGAAGGTACGTGAGGAATTCGGCTTTAAGAACCTTATGGTTATGATTCCTTTCTGCCGTACGGTTCACGAAGCAGAGATAGTTACCGGTATTATGGCTGAAGAAGGTCTTGTAAGAAGCGCAGACTTTAAGATTTGGCTTATGGCTGAAATTCCTTCCAATATCATTCTTGCGGACCAGTTCAACAAGTTTGTTGACGGATATTCAATCGGCTCTAACGACCTTACGATGCTTGTTCTCGGTGCGGATCGTGATAACGAAACCGTACAGCATATTTACGATGAGCGTAATTTGGCTGTTAAACGTGCAATTCGTCATCTTATTGACGTGGCTCACAGAGACGGAAAGACGGTTTCTATTTGCGGACAGGCTCCAAGCGTATACCCTGAACTTTGCGAATTCCTTGTTAAGAGCGGTATCGATTCAATTTCTGTTAATCCTGATGCAGTTGTATCTACAAAGAAGACAGTTGCTCAGATCGAGCAGAGAATGATGATGGATGCTCTTACAGGCAGAGGCAAGGCTGATACGGAAGATTACACATGGTAATCGGTAATTAATTCTCGGTTTGATAATTAAATATAATTTTATATATACGGTATTTATACCGGAATAAAAAAAAACCGGCACGTCAGTGCCGGTTTTTTTTTATTAAAAATTATTTATCATATATAATCTTTTCTCAATATCTTTAAATCCCATCGGACCGAGCTCGGTTATTAATCTGTTGAATTTATCGTCGGAATAATTATCGCCGGCAATATCTTTTGCTTTTCTTTGCATTTCAAAAACTTCTTCAAGTCCGACCGCGTATATTACACGTGAACCGGGGTTAGTTGTTACATCGTTATACAAATCATCCTGAACTTTGCTGTCTCTTATTCCGTAACCGGAAAGAAAGCTTCTGAGTTCATCAATAGATTTACCGTAATAATTTGCTTCTATATCAATTTTTGCATAAATCGCGTTATAACCGAAGTTATAGTACTTGGCCACATCGCTTACTCCGGACTCAACAGAGTCGTTGTATGAATATGAAAGATATTCGGCATACGAAGCAAATCCCTCTGTATAACCGTTATTCATTGTAAAATATCGTACCGGATCTTCTTCACCTTTATTTATTTTGTCCGATAAATAAGAAACCTGATACATATGTCCCGGATATCCCTCATGCGCAAGTATAGTAAATAAATCTCTGGAATAATTGACTGCATTTTTATTCAATATAATCTTACTTTTGTTAATGTCATCAAGAGGAGGGATAATATATCTCGCTGCATCAACAAAGTATTTTCCTTCGTCTTCCGAATATTCAATAGTATATTGCGCATCTTGTACTGCAGGGAAATGTTCTTTGGACACCTCTTTCAGCTTATTTAATATTTCATTTGGGTCACCGTCCGTGGAATATGATTTATACTTTTTTTGATCTCCGCTGCTTGTGGAATCCAGACCTTTAAAAAACTGTTCCAGATATGCGTTATTCATTTTGTAATACTCATCAACAGTTTTTCCGGCACCGATGGAGTTCTCTAAAAGCTGCTCATAATATTCCTTACCGTTCGGTTGTGATGACAATGATCCTGAATATTTATGTTCCGATAAATCGGGATAAGTAAACTTTGTTATATAACTGTCCAGACAGAGACGAATTTCGTCATATGCCTTTTGTTGTTTAAAACTAAGTGATGAATAATCAAATGTCGCAAGTTGTTTTTTCAAATCCGTAAATGATGTAAGATAAGCCGCATTTGTATCAGCCTGATTATTCGGATTAAGGCTGTATTTACCCGGTTCGACGCCGTAACGCTCCGGATGTTCCATACTTGAGTTATAAGTATTCATGTCGGAAGTTACCAGCAGATTCAATAATTCGTTTGTATAAGCATTAAAATCAGAATTATCGGTATCCGAATGTGATACGGGCGTTGTGTCTGCCTTGTCTGGATCCAAAGATTCGGGAGTGTCTTTGGATGAAGCAAGAAACAGACTTCTGTAAATACTTGGATTAAATCGTATTATCGCCCATGCAATCAAAATAGATACACCGGCTAAGAATACAATAAGAATCACAATTCTTTTCGGTGTGAAAATTTTCTTTTTGGAAGTATCTTTGTAAGATGTACTCATAATATTCCTTTCTTTTTATATGATATTAATGAATATTATATACAATTTTTATTTAATTGTCTTATGTTAATTAATGTAAATCAGCTTGCAAGGCGATTGAAATATAAGAAAACAGACAATAGAGAATATAATGAACAATCAGATTTTTATGACCGGGAAACGTGGATTTATATAAATTTTACACTTGTTTTATATTAACTTATCAAATATAGTTAATGGTAATAAAAGTCGGAGGAATAATGAATGGTTTTTTATCTTATCGGTATTGCGCTGATACTTCTCGTAAGTATTTCCATGAATAAAATAAGTACTAAGATAGGAATACCGGCTGTACTGGCATTCATATTATTCGGAATGTTTCTGGGAATGAGCGGACTGATAAAAGATTTTGATTTTGCGTTTGACAGCGCTGAAACGGTATGTTCTTTGGCATTGATCTTTATCATGTTTTTCGGCGGTTTCGGAACAAACTGGAAAGAAGCAAGAAAAACCGCGGTTCCGTCTGTTTTATTATCTACATTGGGAGTAGTTTCAACAGGTGTAATTACCGGGTTATTCTGCTTTTTGGCACTGCATATGCCGATAGCCGAAAGTATGCTTATCGGAGCGGTGCTTTCTTCAACGGATGCTGCCACCGTGTTTTCGATTTTAAGGTCAAGAAGTCTGAGTTTAAAGTATAATACGGCTTCCATATTGGAACTTGAAAGCGGAAGTAACGACCCTATCGCATATACAATGACCGCAATATTCATATCGGTTCTTCAAGGTTCGGCAAGTGCCGGATCCATATCGTATATGATATTTGCCCAGATTGTATACGGATTGGGTATAGGCGTCGGAATTGCGGTTGTAGGGGTATTTATAGCCAAAAGAATGAATCCGAATACCGGCGCGGGATTCAGAATGATGTTTTTCCTGGCGTTTGCAATGCTTGCGTACGGAGTGCCTGTTGCGGTAGGAGGAAACGGTTATCTGAGTGTATATATAGTCGGTATAATTATGGGTAACGCAAAACTCAAGGGAACGGCGGATGTTATGAATTTCTTTGACGGCGTTACCGCATTTATGCAAATTCTTATATTCTTCCTGCTGGGAATGCTTTCAAATCCTTCTTCGTTTGTAAATGTATGGATTCCGGCAATATTAATCGCAGTTTTTTTAACATTTATATCAAGACCGGTGAGTGTATTTGCCATAATGTCGCCTTTTAAAGCGAAATTTAACCAAATGATACTTGTATCTTGGTCGGGGCTTCGAGGAGCGTCATCCATAGTTTTTGCAATATCGGCAATCCTCATGGTTACATTACAAAACGACGTGTTCCATATTGTTTTTTTGGTCGTATTATTTTCCATGTTGTTACAGGGAACATTGTTGCCGTTTGTATCTAAAAAATTAAACATGCTTGATGATGAAAACAGTATTGCAAGAACCTTTACCGATTATATGGAAGAGTCGCCGGTTCAATTTATTCAATTTTCCGTACCTGAGGGACATGAGTGGATCGGTCATACACTTAAAGACATTACGCTTCCTCCGGAAACAGTGGTGGTGCTGATTAAGCGTGACGGTGAAAATATTATTCCGAGGGGAGATACAACATTTGAATGTAATGATAAAGTAATTCTGAGTGCAAAAACATTTGAAAAGGTGAAAGGTATAGAATTATCTGAGATAGAGATACATAAAAATGACGATTATTCCGGTCGTACGATAGCAGATATAGGCAGACATCTTGAAAGTGAAAAAAGAATTGTTATCATCAAGAGAAACAGCGATGTAATAATCCCTAACGGAGATGTTATACTTCAAGACGGGGATGTGGTTGTATTAAGTGAAATTGAAAATATTGAACAAAATAAATGAACGGTTATACCGTAATTGATAATTTTCTGATTTTCTGACTAAAACACTGAAAATTTCAAAGTTAATATTTAACATAAAAACCTTCCGTAACGGTGTGTAATCAACTTTACGCACTGCTGCAGAAGGTTTTATTTTATATTATGGTTCCGCCTCCGACAACATAATCGCCGTCGTATAGTACGACTGCCTGTCCCTTTGCAAATGCTCTTTGAGGTTCATCAAACGTGACTTTGATAAGATCGTCTTCAAGCTGTTCAACCACGGCAGGCTGCTCTTTCATGTTATATCTGGCACGGGCTTTTACCTTCATCGGTTTATCCAATCTTTCAAAAGGAATCAGATTAATATTGTCCGCAAACAGTTCTCTCGACATAAGTTCATCATCCGATGCAAGTGTAACGGTATTATCCTTTGCGTTTTTGGAATATACAAACATAGGCTTGCCGAAGGATACACCGAGACCTTTTCTCTGACCTATTGTATATCGAATAATACCCTTGTGTTTACCTATTACATTGCCCTGCATGTCAATAAAATCACCTTCCGGGTAATGTTTTTCGGTATAATTTTCAATAAACGAAGCATAATCCGTTCCCTTTACAAAACAGATGTCCATACTCTCGGCTTTTTTCGCATTTATAAATCCGTTTTCTTCCGCGATGGCACGAACCTCTTCTTTTGTAAGAGATCCAAGCGGAAAAAGAGCATGTGCAAGCATGTCCTGAGTTAAATTATATAAAACATATGTCTGATCTTTCTTAAGATCTTTTGATTTTCTCAGATTATATCTGCCGGTTTCTTCATTATATTCTATTACGGCATAATGTCCGGTAGCCACATAATCATAATTCATGTCTTCGGCTCTTTCCAAAAGTCTGCCGAATTTAAGATATCTGTTGCAATCGATACATGGGTTAGGAGTTGCACCGTCTTCGTAAGATTTAATGAAAGGCTCAATTACTTTTTCTTTAAATTTTTCCTGCAAATTAAAAACGCGATAGTCTATACCTATTCTGTTTGCAACGCTTCTTGCGTCATTAATGTCCTCAATGGAACAACATGTTTTATTCATCGGTATTCCGATATCTTCGTTTTGAAACAGATTCATGGTTGCTCCCATGCAGTCGTATCCCTTATTTTTAATAAGCAGTGCGGTAACGCTTGAGTCAACACCTCCGCTCATTGCGATTAAAACTTTCTTGTTCATGTTTTTGCCTTCTTTACATATTTACGGTATAAAGAATGATTCTCGGCTCATCGGAACACAAATCCTTTAATTGCGGAACAATTTTTACAAAATGTTCGGAATTATTGTGAAAATCAATTGCGTCCTGATCCTTCCATTCTTCAATAAATGTTAAATGGTTACGGTCTGAAATATTTTCATGGAGTGCATAGCTGATATTGCCGGCCTCAGCGCGAGTGCCTTCTATAATCTCCTCACACAGTTCAAGAAACTTGTCTCTTGATTCAGGTTTTACGAACCATTCGGCTACTATCTTAATCATAAGCATTTATCTCCTTTTATAATACAAACAATAATATACACTCGTACAATGATAATATAAGCAAAATATAAGTACAATAATTTTATAATCAAAATACCGTATAATTTTAATTGACAAATGTTAAATAATCAATATAATTGAAAGAAGTGCAGCCGGGGCAGTAGCGGCGCCCTGTACCTGTGGAATCCGCTATAGCAGGGGTGATGTCAATCTGAGGGATAAGTTTTTTTGAAGGCACGAAAGTGATTGCGTTGAGGCTTTGGTCTTCCGCAACGGAAATCCGTGAATCATGTCAGGTCAGGAATGAAGCAGCATTAAGCGGAATCTTTCGTGTGCCGGAAGGGTGCCTGAGCTGAGTTAATTGCTTTTGAACGCGTCAAGGGAGCTTATTTCGAGGTGCGACGCACTTTTTATTTTACATATTAATTCAGTAAATACATTAAAAACTCACGACATGTCGTGAGTTTTATTTTTTATTAAATATAAAACAAAACTTAATAAAGGGATATACGCAAGATTTGACTGACAAACGCCCATTATGTTATCATTTGAAAAAATAGGACAGTTCGTTTGCACCATCCTGTCTGAAAACAAAACCAGGGCTACACTTCATCTTATTACATAAGATGAAGTTCTGTTTTGTTATAAAAGGATGTCTGTAAAGACATCCTTTTTGTTTTGTAATACATTTAACAGGTTTAACACATTTTAGGAGTTCACATATGTATATCGTTAAAACGGAAGCCGCCTTTGATTCGGCGCATTTTCTTTCAAGGTACAACGGCAAGTGCAAAAATATTCACGGACACAGATGGAGAGTTGTAATTGAAATCGCAGGAGATAGTCTTGATGACGGAATGGTAGTGGATTTTACCGACATAAAGGCTGCTCTCAAAGCCTTAGCCGACAATCTTGACCATTCTCTTATTATAGAAAAAGACACTCTTAAGCCGCAAACATTTGAATGCTTATCAGATGAGGGGTTCAGAATTATCACAATAGATTTCAGACCTACGGCAGAGAATTTTGCAAAGTATTTTTATGATGAAATAAAAAATAAGGGATATAACATACGGGCTGCCGAAGTGTATGAAACGCCTAATAACTGTGCAAGATATGAGGCGTAACATGGAAAGTATATATAAAGTAGTCGAAACATTTGTAAGTATTAACGGAGAGGGAGCAAAAAGCGGGGCGTTGGCATTATTTATCAGATTTCAGGGATGTAATCTGAATTGTAATTATTGCGACACCGAATGGGCCAATAAGGACGATGCTCCTTATACTGAAATGACGGCTGACGAAATCATTGAGCGGGTAAAAATGAGTAATGTAAAAAATGTTACATTGACCGGAGGAGAACCGCTTATACAAAGAGATATAGACATACTTATTGACAGATTAACGGATGAGACGGATTGTCGTATAGAAATTGAGACTAACGGAACAAGGTCAATAAAAAAATGGGATGTTCGATCCGATAATTTATGCTTTACATTAGATTATAAGCTCCCGGGGAGCGGGGTTTCCTCAGATGCGGATACTGATAATTATAATTATCTCTCAACGGGAGATACGGTGAAGTTTGTCTGTTCCGATGAGTCGGACCTGGATGCTGCAAGAAGTATTATTGACAAATATTCACTTGTCCGTAAGTGCAATGTATTTTTAAGTCCGGTGTTCGGACGTATCGAACCTGCATTTATGGTTGATTATATGGTGAAACATAAAATGAACGACGTAAGGCTGCAGTTACAGTTGCATAAGTTTATATGGGATCCGGAAGAAAGAGGTGTGTAATGACAGAAGGTAAAAGTAATAAAAAAATAGATACCGCCGCGATAGAAGAACACATCAAAGGAATTCTCATCGCTCTCGGGGATGATCCCGAAAGAGAAGGGTTAAAGGATACTCCGTCAAGGGTTGCCAAAATGTATGAAGAAGTATTTGAAGGAATGCTCTATACAAATGAGGAAATTGCGGAAATGTTCGGAGTAACATTTGAAGAGAATTTAAACAGCGGTAAATCATCCGGAGATATGGTTGTTGTTCGCGATATTGAAGTGTTTAGTTATTGTGAACACCATTTGGCCCTTATGTACGATATGAAAATTACCGTTGCATATGTGCCGAACGGTAAGGTGATAGGTTTAAGTAAGATAGCGAGAATAGCGGAGATGGTTGCAAAAAGACTTCAGCTTCAAGAGCGTATCGGTACTGATATTGCCGATATTATGCAAATGGTGACGGATTCCGAAGATGTAGCCGTACTTATTGATGCAAAGCACAGTTGTATGACGGCCAGAGGCATAAAGAATACCGTCGCTTCAACATATACTACAACATTACGCGGCAGATTCGAGACTGATGCGGTTCTGTGGATGAGATTGAAAGGATAAAAAATGTCGGAGAAAGTATTGGTTTTGGTAAGCGGAGGATTGGACAGCACAACCTGTCTTGCAAGAGAAGTTAAAAGAGTCGGAAACGAAAATGTTGTTGCGCTCTCCGTTTATTACGGACAAAAACATGATAAGGAAATCGCAAGTGCAAAGGCTGTAACGGACTACTATAATGTGGAATGGCTGCAGCTTGACCTGACTAAAATATTTCAATTCAGTGACAGCTCCCTGCTTTCCCATTCAGACAGGGAAATTCCAAAGGAATCTTACGGAGAACAGCTGGCTGAGACGGAAGGGGAACTTGTTTCAACATACGTGCCTTTCAGAAACGGCTTATTTTTATCATCGGCCGCAAGCATAGCAATTTCCAAGGGATGCAGTTTGATTTGCTACGGAGCGCACAGTGATGATGCGGCGGGAGCGGCATACCCGGATTGTTCAAAAGAGTTTAATGATGCAATAAATGCCGCAATATACATAGGAAGCGGTAAGGAATTAAGAGTTGAAGCGCCCTTCGTAAATATGACAAAGGCGGATATCGTAAGAGAAGGTCTTGAGCTCGGCGTACCGTACGAACTTACATGGAGCTGTTATGAGGGGGGAGAAGTGCCTTGCGGCGAATGCGGAACCTGTATTGACAGAGCAAAGGCGTTTGAAGAAAACGGAGTAAAGGATCCGCTGTTATCCTCAGACTGATTTTTTATTACGGAAACACAACAATATAATTTTAAAATAATATTCAGGAAAGAGAGTTTATTATGTCAGATTTAACACTGTTGGGAAATAAAGCAACAAAGTATCCGGATGATTATGCACCGGAAATTTTAGAAACATTTGAAAACAAGCATCAGGAAAATGATTATTTCGTAAAGTTTAACTGTCCCGAGTTTACAAGTCTTTGCCCAATTACGGGACAGCCTGATTTTGCAACCATTTATATTTCCTATGTTCCTGATGTAAAAATGGTTGAGAGTAAATCTCTTAAGCTGTATCTTTTCAGTTTCAGAAATCACGGTGATTTTCATGAAGACTGCGTCAATAAAATCATGAAAGATCTTATTAAATTAATGGATCCGAAATATATTGAAGTTTGGGGTAAATTCACTCCGAGAGGAGGTCTTTCCATCGATCCGTATTGTAATTACGGAAAGCTCGGAACAAAGTGGGAAGAAGTTGCATATAAGCGTTTGATTGAACATGACATGTATCCTGAAAAGGTAGATAACAGATAATTCGGAGTATATAATGAGCCGTATTTATAACGAATCGGAAATAAGATCGGATTACAATAAACTTACAAAACTTCTTATTTCCAAAGGTATTCATATTACCAAAATGGAAAGCGCAACGTCCGGACAGATTGCTTCTTTGATAACGGATACCGAGGGAGCGTCGGCCGTATTTAAGGGAGCCATGATTACATATTGTAATGAAGCAAAAATTAAAGACGGAGTCTCACCGCAGACTATAGATAAATATTCCGTCTATTCAAAAGAAACGGCTTCTGCAATGGCGGAGTGCTGCAGAAAAAAATATGACGCGGACATAGGAATCGGCGTTACGGGAACAATGGGGAATGTTGATCCCGAAAATGCGGATTTTTCAGAACCGGGGAAGGTATATTTTGCGATTGCCGTAAGGTCGGATATTTTTGCATACGTTGCGGAGATTCCGGTACAGAATTCAAGATATATGTATAAACTTGCGGTTGCCAAGGAAATATATGATAAGCTGACGGAACACATATCCGACTGACAGTGAACAGGTTTTTACAAATTTATGTAATAAACCTGTTTTTTTCTATTTGACAAAATATAATTCAAGTGATATAACATAGTTATATTTTACACAATATAATTTTGACAAATAAAAAAAGAAAGAAGGAACATATTATGTATGATTATGACGTTATTTTTATAGGAAGCGGTCATGCTTGTAATCACGGAGCACTTTTTTTGGCCAGAGCGGGCAAAAAAACAGCGATTGCGGAACAGGATAAAAATGGCGGAACTTGTACAAATTACGGTTGTGATGCGAAAATTATTCTTGACGGTCCTTTTGAATACCAGGAAGGTCTTATGAGATATTCTGACCTCGGCGTTGAAACTCCCGGTATTGATTGGACAAAGCTTATGGCATACAAAAAGCAGACAATAGGAGCATTTTCCCCTTTACTCGGTCAAATTTTTACAAAATTCGGAGTGAATCTGTTAAACGGACATGCCGAACTTATAGATGAACATACCATAAAGGTGGGAAATGAAACATATACGGCTGAGTATATCGTTATCGGGTCCGGCTCGAGAGACGCGGAAATGAAAGCTCCCGGAAGCGAATTTACACATGACAGCAAAGATTTTCTGGATTTGGACGTTATGCCTGAGAGAATGGTTATAGTGGGTGCCGGAATTATTTCAATGGAATTTGCTTCCATGGCTCTTGCTCTCGGAAAAAATGTAACAATAATTCATCGTTCTGACAGACCTTTACGCGTATATCCGGGAAAATACGTTAACAATATTATTGAAAAGATGAAGAATCAGGGTGCTGAATTTATCTTTAATGAAAATGTTGCATCTGTTGAGAAGAACGGAGATTCATATATTGTAAATACCGACGGCGGCAAGTCCATAGAAACGGATTATGTATTACATGCGACCGGAAGAGTGGCAAATGTGGAAAATCTCGGTCTAGAAAAGCTCGGAATAGAATATTCCTCCAAAGGCATTAAAACGGATGAATATATGCGTACTTCGGTACCTAATATTTTTGCAAGCGGAGATGTGGTTGATAAGAATATTCCTAACCTTACTCCTACGGCTGAATTTGAATCCAATTATATAGCCGCACAGATTCTCGGTATTAACAATAATCCTATTAATTATCCGGTTATTCCTAATCTTGTATTTACACTTCCGAGGATTGCTCAGGTCGGAGTAAGCGTGGAAACGGCTGAAAAGAATCCTGAACAGTACAGAGTCGAAGTTGTTCCTTTCGGAGCTGTTAATTCATGGGTAAATAATCGTGAAACCGAAGCTGAAATCACATATATTTTCGATAAAGAAGGTTATCTTGCGGGAGCGGCGGTATACGGAGCGGAAGGCGCGATGATGATTGATTTTCTTACTTTCATCATACAAAAAAGAATATCAGGTTCGGAATTAAGTCAGATGATCTTTGCCTTTCCGACTCAGACATATTCAATTGTTTCAGGTTTAATTCCGTTGATGTTGAAAAAATAAAATATTACAAACAATAAATCAAAACCAATAACAAAATACCGTAAACATATAATCCAAACAAAATAATAAAGTTTACTGACAATAACTCCAAACAAAATAATAAAATACTACAAACATATAATTAAAACAAAATAATACAGTTTTACAAATAATAAATCCAAACCAAATTATAACCATCATAAAAACAGGATATCTGAACTTTCGGAGTGCTCCGGAAGTCTCAGATATCCTGTTTTATTATCCGATTCATATAATTTAAAACCGGATTATCATATTTAAAATTAATTTAAAATCAATTTAAAATCAGATTTTTTCGATTGATTTTGAATCAATTTGATTCTTTATTTTTTCAACAAATTCGTCAAGAGGCATTACGGTAGTATTTTCTTCACCGTGAAGACGGAATGATACGGTACGGTCATTTGCTTCATTTGCGCCGAGGACAAGAAGATAAGGCACTTTTTGCATTTGACCTTCTCTCATCTTGTATCCCAACTTTTCAGATCTGGTATCAAGCTCAACTCTTACATCCTTTTCGAACAATTTATTGTAAACCTCTTCGGCATAAGCCGAAAGTTTCTCATCGTCGGTTTTTACAGGGAGAATTCTAACCTGTTCCGGAGCAAGCCATGTAGGGAGATTGCCCTTTGTTTCCTCAAGAAGATAAGCCATAAATCGGTCAAGAGAACCGAGAATTGCTCTGTGAAGAACGACAGGCGTTTTCTTTTCATTGTTGCTGTCGATATATGTCAGGTTGAATTTCGAAGGAAGACAGAAGTCCAACTGACATGTGGAAAGAGTATATTCGTTACCAACGGCAGGCTTAACATTAACATCAAGCTTTGGTCCGTAAAATGCGGCTTCGCCTATTTCTTCCGTATATTCGATGCCGAGATCGTTAAGAACTTCGCGGAGAGCACTCTCTGCAGCGTTCCACATGGCGTCGTCATCGTGATACTTTTCTTTGTCTTCCGGATCTCTGAGTGAAAGAATGCAGCGATAATCCGTAATATTAAAGTCCTTATATGCTTCAAATATCAGATCGACAACCTTTGAGAATTCACTTTTGATCTGTTCGGGAGTTACGAAGAGGTGTGCATCGTTTTGGCAGAAATGTCTTCCTCTTTCTATTCCTTTAAGAGTTCCGCTTGCTTCAAAACGAAAATCGTGAGCTATTTCTCCGATTCTTAAAGGAAGATCCTTGTACGAGTGATTTCTGTTGGCATAAATCATCATATGGTGAGGGCAGTTCATCGGACGGAGAACAAGCTGTTCGCCTTCAACATCCATTGCCGGGAACATATTCTCTTTGTAGTGATCCCAGTGACCCGAAGTCTTATAGAGATTGATTGTACCTATGCAAGGGGTAAGAACATGCTGATAGCCGAGTTTTCTTTCTTTATCTTTAATATATTTTTCCAACTCCTGCCAAATAACATAACCCTTAGGAAGAAACATAGGTAAACCTCTTCCCACAAGATCGTCTGTCATGAAGAGCTGCATATCCTTGCCGATTTTTCTGTGATCTCTCTCTTTTGCTTCTTCAAGGAGTTTTAAATGTTCCTCTAATTCCTCGGCTGTAGGGAAACACACACCGTAAATTCTCTGAAGAACCTTGTTGTTACTGTCCCCTTTCCAATATGCTCCGGAGTATTTGATAAGTTTAAAATTGCGGCACATCTTAACGTTATCAACGTGAGGTCCGCGGCATAAATCTATAAAGTCACCCTGTTCATAACATGAAATAACGGTACCGTCTTCAAAATTATTGATAAGTTCGAGTTTATATTCGTCGCCTGCAAACATTTCGAGAGCTTCTTCCTTTGTGAGTTCCCGTCTGTAAATCTTCTTGCCGGTTTTGGCAATTTTTTTCATTTCCTTCTCTATTGCCGTAATATCTTCGTCACGTATTACGTCGTCACCGAGATCTACATCATAATAAAAACCTTCGGCAACTACCGGACCTACCCAGAATTTTGCATGTGGATATAAATGCTTAATCGCATGCGCCATAAGATGTGCACATGAATGATTAAGAATATTTAACTGTTCATCTTCTTTAAAATTAACCATTTTATACTTTTCCTTACATAAATTAATATTTTCATTTTACAAAGTAGGGGAGTATATTGCAATATTATTTATCTCATTATGATTTTTTCCTGAAAATCAGTGTAATAAATATGGTAATAATACATAATTAGGGTTTTATATTATAAAAATCATCCTGACATCAGCACCGTAACGGAATGAAGGTCGGTTCGGATGCGTTTATGCAATTAAATTGTTGCTCATAGCAATTATATTGTGTTAGAATAGTGCCAACTTATATAAGAATTAAAGATAAGGCGGAGGGTGTAATGGCTGATATAAAGAATAAAATTCTTGATTGCGGAAGAAAAGGGAAAGACAATCTTGTAAAATATTTCAGATTTAAAGCACACAGCACATTTATAGACAGATCAAACGGGAAAAAAGCCATGTGTATGGTACTTGCCGGCTGTAAAGAAAAATTATTCCCTCATACATTGAAAAGACTTAAAATGTTTGAGCACGATAAAGTAGATATCGTAATAGTTTCAAGCGGCAAATATGTAGCGGAATTGGATGATATTTGTAAGGGATATAAATGGTCTTATTTATGGACAAAGGAAAATGATGTTTCACTTGTTCAAAATATAGCCATTATGAATCATCCAAAGGCAAAATATATCTTCAAGCTGGATGAGGATATCTTTATTACGAAAGATTATTTCGATAAAATGTTTACGGCATATGCACATTGCAAATACGGCGTAAAAACAAAGAAGGATGCTTTTAAAAAATTGGGATTTATAAGAGATGACGGTGTGCTTGAGAATCCGAATGTCGAACCCGTGGAATATAATCCCGGTTTTATTGCACCTTTAATACCTCTTAACGGATTCGGAATGGTAAGAATAGTAAAAAAACTTGATGCAGTGTCACAATATGAGAAGAGATTCGGTTCTCATCCTATGTATCATGAATTAAGAGTATTTGAAGATCCCGAAATGGCTAAGTTTTTGTGGGGAGACGACGGCGTAATTCCTCATGTGGATGATATGAACAACAAGTTCGGTATAGATCCTTTAACAGAGTCGGCCTGTGCTACGAGATTTTCAATCGGAGCCATAATGTTTGAGAGAATGTTATGGAGAAAAATGGGAGGTTTCAAGGTTATTCCGCTTAACCACAGATTGGGAATAGACGAGGAGCAGATAAATGCTTTTTGTGTAAATACGGGACATCCGATGATGGTTTCCGAAAACATAGTAGTAGGTCATTTCTCATTCGGTCATCAGACTGAAGCAATGTATGAATATATGGACGAACATCCTGAAATATTTAAATAATATGCGGTATAAAAATATATTTGACAATATTATTGAAAATATCACTGAAAATTTTTTCGCGGGCATAAGCAAAATTATTTAATTTTAAAATATTATATTCGTATAACAAAAAAGTCCTCAGAGTCCGGACGGTCATATCTCAATATTGCTTGATGATATGTGCCTTACAGACCTGAGGGCTTTTTGTATATATGGGTATATGAGCAATTCGATGTATATCATGCCGCTTTGTTATTACCGCTTGCATAATCTATTGCAACGCCGGGTTGGACATTGTATACGAATACATTAAAACTTACGGTTTTGCCTTTATCCTCCACGGAATATGCCTCCATATGAACTCCGTCACAGAGCAGGTTGTTGCCTTTAAAAACAGGTGTAACCCTATATAGTACATGAAGCTTTTTCTCGCGGACGGCGTCAAGAACTTCTTTTTCAAAACTGCCCATGCCATCCGTATTCATATATCTTGTACCGGTTACGAGATTCTTTTCATTTGCGTTTTCTCCCGTGAGAGAATATGCGATTAAATGGCATCTGTTATACAGAGACCCCTGATCCACAAAATCATATTTGTTTTGATGCCAGCCGGTAGGCTTAACGGAAGCTATACTTTCACGCTCTCCCTTAGGGAGAAGATCAGTATATACATTTGCAAATGCGTATGTACATCGTCCCAAAGAATCAAGATTTCCGTATGTTTCAAAGCTGCCTTTGCTCTTTTCTTTATCAGTAAATACCGGCGTATTGTTATTAATATATGCATAAGACGCACCGTTATAATTAACCGCGGATACGTCATCCACAGATGAAAATGACAGAGGTTCGGCATTTTCCGTATGGGAACTTCCCACATATGTACCGGAATTAAATCGTATGACTCCGTTGCTGATAAGCAGAATAATAATCACGGCGGCAAAACTCAGTATAAGTGAAATGATCCGACCCGTTTTTTGCCTGTTCTTCTTATATTTGCGAGATCTGTAGGATCTGCGCTTTCTTCTGTCAGCCATAAAATCTCCTTCTTATTAAATTATCATTTTAAATATATTTTATGAAAAAACAAAAGTCAAACAAACATTTGTAACATTATGAACATATTTAAGTAATGCGGTTTAAAAAATAAATAAATTAAACTATTACAATTTGCTTTTATTTGTAAAATTATATATTATGGTACAAGTTAAAATTATGAGGCGGGAATGGATGTTCCCGATGTTTTAACGGTTATATAATTAATAATTATAACTGAATGACACATAGTTGTTATAATGGAGATTAGTATGTGTGGAATTATAGGATATGTCGGAGACAGAAAAGCTAAGGATATACTTCTTGACGCTTTGGCTCTCCTTGAATATAGAGGATATGACAGTGCAGGTATTGCACTGTCTCACAGTGAAAGAATGTCCGTTATAAAATGTGCGGGCAGAGTGAGTGATTTGATTGATAAATGCAACGGAATGAATACACCTGAGGAGCAATCGATATTTGATTCGATTTGCGGTATAGGGCATACAAGATGGGCAACACACGGCAATGTTTCCGACAGTAATGCACATCCTCATATGGTTGGTGACGTTGTATTGGTTCACAACGGCATTATTGAGAATTACAAAGAACTTATAGAAGAGTTTCATCTTAACGAAGGGTTGAAATCACAGACCGACACGGAAGTGGTTGCAGCCCTTCTGAACATGTATTATCAGGTGGAAAACAATCCTAAATCGGCTATTTATAAGACCGTTGATAAGCTGAAGGGAACATTTGCGTTCGTAATAATGTTTAAGGACAAACCGGGAAAGATATATTCCATAAGAAATGTATCGCCTATTGTCGCCACACACTTCGAGGGCGGATGTATGTTGGCGTCTGATGTAAGCGCTCTCTGTTCATATACCAATCGATACTTCGTATTGCCTGAATATGACCTTTTGGTACTTACAAAAGACAGTCTTATGGTGGAGGATAAAGAGGGTAACGAAATAACTCCGGAATATTTGACCATGGATTGGGATAAAAACGCATCCGATAAGGGCGGATATCCTTTCTATATGGAAAAAGAAATAATGGAACAGCCGCATGTAATAGAAAATTGCATTAAGAACAGGATTGTTGACGGGATTCCCGACTTCACGGCTGACGGTATAGAAGACGACTTTTTTGATAAATTTGACAGAATTTGCATAGTGGCGTGCGGAACGGCAATGCATGCCGGACTGGTATTTCAATCTCTTGCAATTGAAAAACTCAGAATACCGGTAGATGTATGGATGGCGTCTGAATTTATATATTCAAATCCGATAATAACAGACGGTACTCTTGTTATTGCCATTTCTCAGTCCGGAGAAACGATAGATACTCTTGAAGCATTAAAATACGCAAAATCTAACGGAGCCGTATCACTGAGTATAATAAATGTACAGGGCTCGGCAATAGCATATGAATCGGATTATGTATTATATACATATGCCGGTCCGGAAATTGCCGTGGCTTCCACAAAGGCATACACGACTCAGCTGGCGGTACTTTATTTATTGATTGCAAAAATTGCCGCGGTTAAGAATATTTGGTCTGAGTCGGAAGTTAAGTATTTTGTTGGAAACCTTGTTAAAGTTCCGGAACTTATCTCGGGAGTTTTGGACAGTAAGGTAGATATACATAAGGCGGCAAGACTTATACTTGACGCCGACGATTTGTTTATGATCGGAAGAGGACTGGATTATTCGGTGTTGCGAGAGGGTTCTCTTAAACTGAAAGAGGTATCATACATTCATTCAGAGAGTTATGCGGCAGGAGAGCTTAAACACGGTCCGATTGCGCTTATTACGGATAAAACTCCCGTTGTTGCTGTTATGACTCAGGAAAAACTTCTTCTTAAAGAACTTTCAAATGTAAGGGAAGTTAAATCAAGAGGCGCGGGAATAATGATATTTGCGAAAAAGAGTTTCGTTCCCGTGCTTAAGGAGGAATTCAATGTTATTCCGTTGCCTGATGCGGATGACGACTTTATGACATTTCCGGCTTCCGTTGCTCTTCAGATTCTCGCTTATTTTGTATCAAGCGACAAAGGATTTGATGTTGATAAACCGCGTAATCTTGCTAAAGTTGTTACCGTGGAATGATTAATATATAACCGAAGAAATAAAATATAAAAGGGATTTTGAAGGGGATTATTGATAAAATATATCCCCTTTTCTAAAGGGGGCAGATAAGTTAATGAGCATAAGCTATGAGTTTAATTCTGTAAATTTGGATGATTATATTGCATTAAGAAGTTTGGTTAATAAACCTCCTCTTACGACAGAGCTGGCAGATCAAATCATGAAGAATTCAATATGCAGTGTAAGTGCATTTGATGAAGAAGGAAAAACGGTGGGATTCGGAAGGCTCGTCGGGGACGGAGTCGTAATATGCTATATACAGGATGTAATGGTACATCCGGAATACAGATTCAGGAATATCGGAAAAGGCATTTTGGAACAGTTGGAAGGGTACGTGAAGAGCATTACTCAGCCGGGAGTTACAATGATGCTGGAGCTTATGAGCACACTGCATGCAGAACAATTTTATGAAAAACACGGTTATATCAAACGTCCTAATAATGAATACGGCAGCGGTTTTATCAAATTGATATCAGGTGACGATTAATGAACGAAAATGATTTTTTACAGATAATTGATGAATGTCTGCTGTTATCGGCAAGTAATAACAATACCTTAACAAAGGAGCAGATAGCTGAAGTCTTCGATGATTTTACACCTACGGAAGATAACCTTAAAAACATATATAATTATCTTATTTCCAAAGGCGTTGTCATAGAAGGATATGTGCCGGAGTTCAATATTTATGTCGATAAGTCCGATTCCGAGGGCGGAAATGCCGAAGATGAAGATGAGATATACAATTACATAAATGAAATAAAGAGAATAAGCGATATAAAACGAGAGGATATGAGCGATGTGCTTATGCAATCCGTAATTGATAAAGATGAGGATGCAACAAAGGAATTATTCGACTATGTTCTCTCCAATATTATTGATATGGTAAGCGATTTCGCTGACAGTGAATATCTGATGGATTATGTTCAGGAATGTAATGTCGCAGCAGCGTCATACATACTCGGAAGAGAATTTATAAATGAGAGCAGAGAAGCAAATATTTCGAAATTCGGTACCAATGAAATATTAAATATGGTCGACGAAATAGTAAACGAAACAAGAGAACTCTCACAAAAAGCTTTGAGGGCTCTTGCGCATGAAGACGAGTCAACCAAAAAGGCCGCTGATACAATATTAAAAAAAGTTAATTATGTAAATGACGGAGCAGCAAATTATAAGGAAGAGTATGCCTTGGAACCTACTCCGGAAGAACTTGCCAAATATTTAAATTTGTCGGTTGATGAAATATTGGATACCGTAAAAAATTCAGGATATAAAATAGACGGTATAAATTATGAAAAGAATGATCAATAAATAATTGTTATTGTCATATTGAGGTATGTGAAATGTCGAAATACGGCCCAAGAATAAAAAACATGTTTAAAAAATTCTTCGATGATAATTGCATGTATTATTCTGCAGTAGTATGTTTTTACATTTTGACATGTACGGTTCCGATGATACTTTTGATAGTTACGATTATTGGATTTTTTCCGATTAATGCTTCGGATTTTATTAACAATGCATTGGAATATATCCTGCCTTCAGATGTGGCAAATTTGGTTTCCGGTGTATTTATAGAACAGTCACAGGGACAAAAAGTTATTTTTACGTCCATATACTCACTGACCGCCATTTATTCGGCGGGAAGTGTCTTTATGGCAATTATGCAGCTAATGGACAGAATATACGGAGTGGAAAAGAAGGTGTCATGGATAAAAAGGCGCCTTCGTTCCACAAAATATACAATGTATTTCCTGTTGTTTTTACTTATGGTCATGGGGATTTTTGTATATGGTAATTCAATGGCGGAATCCATTGAATCATTTGCTCCAAACTGGGCAACCATTATACAGTCAATAGAGATAAGCAAACCTATAGTATTGCCAATCGGCTTTATAACTGTATTTACGATTATGTATATGCATGTTCCCAACAGAAAAAGTACTTTTTTTAAAGAACTTCCGGGAGCAATAGTTGCGGCGGTAGGTTGGCTTATATTTACAAACATCTATTACATGATTGTAAATTCATCAAGTCAGATTAACCTTGTATATGGGAGTTTGTCCAATTTTATTATGGCGCTTTTCTGGCTGTATTTCGGAATAATGATTATTTTTATCGGAGCCGAATTTAATTCATATATTGAAAAGGGATGGATTGTTCTTCCTAAATGGATGATAGTACATGAGTGGCCGATATTTGACGGATTAAGAATGAAATATCGGGCAAAAAAGGTTGATAAAAAATACGGTAAGCAAAAGAATAACGACAATAAATATTCCGATGACAGTGAATATAACACGGAATCATATGTTGAAGCAGCCGATAAAAATGAAAATGATATCGGCAAAAAAGAAAAATAAAAAAGCCCGAAGTGCCGTTATGTGCAGTTAAGACCCGGCAAAAAAGCCAGGTGGGTTTCCGCAGGTATATATCTGCCTATCAGGTACAAGCGAGACTTGACATCAACATACCGATTAAGAATCCCGTTTAAAAAGCGTCGGATCAAATATTGCACATTATCGAACACCCCAGGAACTTATGTGTATTATACAATATTTTCTCAAAATGTAAAAGTTGAAATAATAAAATGTCAATAAATGTAAAATTGGAAGTATTCGAAGGACCTTTGGATCTTTTGCTTCATCTGATAGAAAAAAGTAAGTTGAATATATATGATGTTTCAATATCCGCGGTTACAGATCAGTTTTTGGAACATATTCGGGAAATGGCTGTTTTCAACATGGATATTGCAAGTGAATTTCTTGTTATGGCATCAACATTGCTTAAGATTAAATCAAAACTTCTTCTGCCAAAGGAAGAAAAGGCGGAAAGTGAAGATGAATCCGAAGAAGAATTAAGAAAAAAGCTCATAGAATATAAGAAATTCAAGCTGCTTTCCGAAGAGCTTAGGACAAAATATAACAACGGATCCATACATTTTTACAGAGAATCCTCCTTGCCTGACAATATTTCCGTTTACGCAGAAAAGGCAAATGTAATTAAAATCGCAAGAGAAAAGGGACTGAACAATTTCACATTATATGACCGTTATATAGATATAATAAAAAGAAATTTATATAAAAAAGACAGAGTTAGAAGTCAATTCAGCGGCAGGATAATATCGGAACCGGTAAATGTCAGTGAAAGATTGGAAGAAATAAGGAAATTAATGGCTGTTAATAACAGATTAAATTTCAAAGAGCTGTTACCCGAAAAAAACACAAAAATGGCGGAAATAGTTACTTTTCTTATTCTTTTGGAAATGATGAAAAACGGTGCCGTGGACGTAGAACAAAATGAGCAGTTCGGAGATATTGATATAACGGTAAACAGTATTCCGGAAGACTTCGGAGCCGTTGAGGAATTGGAAGACGATTAATAAAGGAAATACATTGAAAACAGATTCATCAAAAAAAGATATCTTAATCGGTAGGGCAGAGGCGGTTTTGTTTGCCCTGGGAAGAGCTGTTAACGCAAGAGAATTAAGCATTGCTCTTGATACGGACACAAGAGAAGTTTATGAAATAATGTCTGAGCTGGAAAAGAAATATGAAGACAGCGACAGGGGACTGTTAATACAGCACATTAACGATACATATCTTCTTACGACAAAATCGGAATACGCCGATTCTATCGCAAGAATAATCAATACTCCCGACAGATTTAAATTCACGGACGCATTACTGGAAATCCTTTCTGTTATTGCATATAAACAGCCGGTTACCAGGTCGGAAATAGAAGAAATAAGAGGAGTGGGATGCGGAAGCAATCTTAATAGGCTTATCGATTATGAACTGATAGAAGAAAAGGGCAGACTGGATACACCGGGGCATCCAATATTATTCGGTACAACAGATAAATTTCTGATTGCATTTGAAATGAACAACTTAAACGATCTGCCGAATATTTCGGATGATTTAATCGAGAGAATAAATGTTGATATCGAAAAGAGTGAAAACGATGACGAAATATCATTCGGAGACAATGTGAGTCTGTGATTCGCAAAGTGTAATCAAATTTTAGAAAATGTTAATTGTTCGGCACTTACAAACAGATTGCATATGCTAACCAATAGTATTAGAATTATAGATTAAAAACGGACTTATATATTCGTAGTATTTTATAATTCGAATATTTACCATATATTAGGAGGTGCATTATGGAAAGAAAGAGCGCATGGTATAAATATGACCAAAAAGCAAAAAAAGAAATTTTCGATTTTGCCGAAAAATACAGACAGTTTATCTCTGACAACAAGACGGAAAGAGAATGTACAAGGACGGCAACAGAGATTGCCAAGGCACACGGCTACAGAGATCTCAAGGATGTAATTAAATCAGGAGATACTCTTAAGGCGGGAGATAAAGTATATGCCGTAAACTTAGACAGAGCGTGTGTACTCTTTAACATCGGTACAGAGCCTATTGAAAACGGCATGAACATACTCGGAGCTCATATTGATTCTCCGAGAGTTGACGTAAAGCAGAACCCGCTCTATGAGGATTCTGACTTAGCGCTTCTTGACACGCATTATTACGGCGGAATAAAGAAGTACCAGTGGGTGGCAAGATCAATGTCTCTTCACGGCATGGTTGCTTTAAAGGGTGGTAAAAATATTGAAATAAGTATAGGTGACAAGGCGGGAGAGCCCGTATTCTGTATTACGGACCTTCTCGTTCACCTTGCGGCAGAACAGATGAGTAAAACGGCGGCAAAGGTTATTGACGCGGAAGCTATGGATCTTCTTGTAGGAAACATTCCGTTTGAAATAGAAGGCGAAAAAGAGAAGACTGACCTTGTAAAGAAAAATATTTTACATATATTATCCGAAAAGTACGGATTTGAAGAAGAAGATTTTCAGTCTGCGGAACTTGAAATCGTACCTGCGGGAGAAGCAAAGGATCTCGGATTTGACTCAAGCATGATAATAGGATACGGTCACGATGACAGAGTATGTGCATATCCTTCACTGATTGCTCAGGTTGAATCAGGAGAGCTTAAAAAGACAGGCGTTTGCATTCTTGTTGATAAAGAAGAAATAGGAAGCGTCGGAGCAACCGGTATGGAGTCAAAATTCTTTGAGAACACTGTTGCCGAGGTTCTGAATGCAATGGGTGAATATTCAGAATTAAAGGTAAGAAGAACACTTGCAAATTCAAAGATGCTTTCAAGTGACGTATCAAGCTCATTTGACCCTAACTATCCAAGCTACTTTGAAAAGAAAAACACTGCATTTGTGGGCAAGGGCGTTGTATTCAACAAGTTCACGGGTTCAAGAGGCAAGAGCGGATCAAGTGAAGCTCCTGCAGAATTTATTGCGGAATTAAGAGAAGTTCTCGATGACAGAGAAATCTCATATCAGCTTGCGGAGCTCGGTAAAGTTGATGTGGGCGGCGGCGGAACCATTGCGTTTATCATGGCCAACTACGGAATGAAAGTCATTGACTGCGGTGTGCCTGTATTAAATATGCATGCTCCTGAAGAAATAATCAGTAAAGTTGATGTATATGAAGCATACTTATGTTATAAGGCATTTCTTGCAAGTATAAAATAATAGAGCATCATACAGCCGGATTATACGATCGGGCTGTATTTTGCGGTTTAAGGATATGAATATGAAGTGGATTCGTTACGATATTAAGACAAAAAATCATGCATCGGACATAATAACGGCTGAACTTGCCGATTTGGGAATTACATCGGTTGAAGTAACCGATAACAGGCTGCCCGAAAGGGAGGTTCTTGGCGGATATGTTGTTGACATACAGCCTGAAAATTATAAAAGCGAACTCGGAGACTCCGCCGTAATTTCATTTTATCTGTCAGAAGATGATGAAAATAAAAGAGAACTTTTAGAACAGGTTTCAAAAAAACTTGAAGAATTAAAAACATATACGGATATAGGCGATGCCGTTATTACAACATCCGAAACAGAGGATTTGGACTGGATAAATAACTGGAAAAAATATTGGCATTCATTTATGATAAACGATCTTATTATAAAGCCGACATGGGAAAATGAAGATGACATAAAAAAACATTTGCATATGTCTGATGATGAATCACTTCAAAAATATAAAATTTTAAATATGGACCCGGGAACGGCGTTCGGAACGGGTTCTCATGAGACCACAAGTCTTGTCATTAGTATAATACAGGAACTTATAAAGCCCGGCATGAAGATTCTTGATATCGGATGCGGAAGCGGAATTTTGTCAATTGTATCACTTCTTTACGGCGCGGAAACCGTAAAGGGCGTAGATCTTGACGATGATGCGATAGTCGCCTCTGAGGAGAATGTTAAAGTAAACCGTCTTGAAGACAGGGATTGTGTTTTTTATAACGGCAATATAATCGAGGATAAAGAATTTATCGCACTGTGCGGAAATGACAACGATTTGGTGTATGCGAATATTCTGCCGGAAGTACTTGTTCCGCTATCCGAAAACATTCATAAAAACGTAAAAATCGGCGGATATATCATATATTCCGGTATTCTGGAATATAAGGCTACCGAAGTATCGGATGCAATAAATGCAAACGGACATTTTAAAATTACGGAAATAAGAGAAGAAGGCGAATGGCGGGCAATAGTTGCAATAAGGATTATGTAAAATATGAGAAGTTTTTTTCTTGAACATGAAAAAGTCAACGGTACGGAGGCCGTAATAGACGGATCGACATTTAATCACGCAAAAAATGTATACAGGCTGAAAGTAGGGGACAATGTAACCGTAACCACCGGAGACAACGTGGATTATGAATGCATTATAAAAGAACAGACAGGCAGTGAATTTATATGTGAAATAATACAAAAACATTCAAGAAATTCAGAATTACCCATCGAAATTACACTCTATCAGGGACTGCCGAAAGCCGACAAGATGGATCTTATAGTTCAGAAAGCCGTGGAACTCGGCGCATCCCGTATAGTTCCCGTTGCGATGAAAAGAAGTATTGTTAAGCTGGATGAGAAAAAAAGCGAACATAAGATAAAACGTTGGGATACCATCATTAAAAATGCAGCCGAACAGAGTAAAAGGAGTGTGCTTCCTGAAATAACAAACATAATGACATTTAATGAAGCAATAAAGGCGGCACAGGACAGCTTTATACTGCTTCCATACGAATCCGCAAGGGGAGTTGAATATACGAGAGAAGTATTATCGGGAATAGATAAGAAAAGTGTGAGCATATTCATAGGACCCGAAGGCGGATTTGACGATGATGAGATAGACTTTGCAATCGAAAACGGAGCGCACATTATATCTCTCGGAAGGCGTATTTTGAGAACGGAAACGGCAGGACTTATGCTCCTGTCAATACTTACATATCTATATGAAGAATGAGGAAACCATGGAAATATATTTAGATAATGCAGCCACAACGAAGACTCTGCCCGAAGTAAACGATGCGATGAGGGAAGTGCTTGAAAAAGGATTCGGCAATCCTTCATCAAAACATATTCTGGGTGTAAATGCCGAAAAATATATAAAGGATGCCACAAAAACCATTTCTAAGATTTTAAAGTGCAATCCGAATGAGATTATATATACTTCGTGTGCCACGGAAAGCAACAATACGGCTGTTTTCGGGGCGGCACTTAAAAGAGAAAGGTTCGGAAAACATATTATTACAACTCAGATAGAGCATCCGTCGGTAAAAGAAGCGTTTATCGAACTTGAGAAGAGAGGCTTCAAAGTGACATTTCTTCCGGTTGATTCAAAGGGCAGAGTCGATATTGATGCATTAAAAGATGCACTTGATGATGAAACAACATTGGTATCCGTAATGATTGCCAATAATGAAATAGGTACCGTTCAGGATATAGAGACAATAGGAAATATCATTAAGGATTTCAATAAAGACATAATATTTCATACGGATGCAGTTCAGGCATTCGGTAAAATTCCCATAGATATAAAAGCCGCAAATATAGACCTTCTCTCAGTAAGCGCACATAAACTGCACGGACCTAAAGGAATAGGTTTCCTATATAAGAAAAACGGAATTAACATACCTCCTTTATTATACGGAGGCGGGCAGCAGTCCGGAATGAGATCCGGAACAGAACCCGTATTTTTAATATACGGAATGTCCGTTGCAATAGAAAATGCATTTAAAGACAATACGTCCGTAATTCCGGTTCCAAAGCATATGAATGACATATACGAACTCAGAGAATATTTTATTAAAGGATTAAAGTCAATTGAGAATGTTTCAATTAACGGATACGAAGACACTGAACAGGATAGGGAAAAGTACTTTTTACCGAATATCATTTCGGCAACATTTGACGGAATAAGGGCCGAAGTCCTCTTGCATGCACTTGAAGAAAAGGGGATATATGTATCATCCGGTTCTGCATGTTCTTCAAATAAGCCCGGCTTAAGTTCGGTTATTCAGGCTATAGGAACAGAGAAGGAAAGGCAGGACTCAAATATAAGATTCAGCATGGATGAGTTCATTACAAAAGAAGATATAGATTATGTAATTAAAACTTTAAATGAGGCGGTTCCGTTTTTAAGACAGTTTACACGCAGATAAAGAATACGAGGTAGATATGTATAAAGCGTTTTTAATTAAATATGCAGAAATCGGGGTAAAGGGCAATAACAAAAGAGTATTTGAAGACGCTCTTGTAAACGAAGTAAAACGAGCATTGAAAAAAGTTACGGGAGAATTCAAAGTTATAAGGCATGAAGGCAGAATATACGCTCAATGCCTGTCCGATTATGATTATGACGAAGTAATATCGGCTTTGAAAAAAGTTTTCGGTATTGCCTGGATATGTCCGGTTGTTCAGATTCCTGTCACCGACTTTGACGCAATCGCGGACGCAGTAACGGAACATATAAATACGGCATATAAACATAAAGACTTTACATTTAAAGTAGAATCAAGAAGAGCAAGAAAAAGCTTCCCTCTTAATTCAATGGAAATAAATATTGAACTCGGAGCAAGAATTCTTGATGCATTTCCCGAATTGAAGGTCGATGTACACAATCCGGACGTTTTAATTCAGGTTGAAATAAGAAATCAGGTAAATATATATTCGGAGAGCATTCCGGGACAGGGTGGGCTTCCTCTCGGAACGGCAGGACGCGCGATGCTTCTTTTATCCGGTGGAATAGATTCACCTGTAGCGGGATATATGATTTCAAAGAGAGGCGTAAACATCTCTGCAACATATTTCCATGCTCCGCCGTATACAAGTGAGAGAGCAAAACAGAAGGTAATAGACCTTGCGGAAGAAATATCGGAATATACAGGTCCCGTTACCCTAAACATAGTTAATTTTACGGATATTCAGCTTGAGATATATAAGAAATGTCCGGGTGATGAAATGACTATCATCATGAGAAGATATATGTACAGAATTGCCGAGGAATTAGCCAAGAGAGAGGGATGCCTCGGGCTTGTGACAGGAGAGAGCATAGGTCAGGTTGCAAGTCAGACAATGTATGGATTAAATTGTACAAATGCCGTCTGTACACTTCCCGTATACAGGCCTCTTATTGCATTTGATAAGCAGGGAATAATAGATATAGCACAACAAATCGGAACATATGAAACATCAATAGAGCCGTTTGAGGATTGTTGTACCATATTTGTGGCAAAGCATCCTGTTACAAAGCCTAAACTCAATGTAATCGAAAATGATGAAAAGAAGCTTGAAGACACAATAGATGAACTTATTAAGCAGGCTATTGATACAACGGAAGTTGTGGTATGCGGTGAGTAATTACGGCTTACCTTTTCCGTTGTTAGATGTCATAACAAATTCAAATTGTTTGTCAGTAAAAAGGCCGGGGAGATGTAAATTACATCTCCCCGGCTTTTTTATCGAGTAATTTGATACGTTAAAAGGATATAAAGTTATGATTTTGCGTTTGTAATTATTTGTTTTAAATGTTCCCTTTAAAAGAAACATGAGATAAGCGTAACAATGGCTAATCCGCCCTGAAGTAAAATAATTTTAGGATTGCTTGTAAAGCTTCCGTAAATTGCAACGCCTATAATATAAAGCATTAAAGCAATAACGGCAGCTTTGCTTGCAAATGCGAATACCGCAACGAAAATTAAGACGGAAAGCAATCCGTTGTATACGCCCTGATTTTTGAAGAGAGTGTTAACGGACTTTCTGCTTAACTCATCTTTATCCATTCCGAAAACCTTTGATGTTTTTGCCGATTTTGTGGCAATTGTTTCCAAAAAGAAAATATAAATAAATTCTATTGCCACAAGAACGGCAACAACCTGTGTAAAAATGCTCATTTTTTCTCCCCGTAATATTTAACATTGCTATTTAATTTAATCAAATTATATTGTGCAAAATATAAAATGTCAAGTTATTTTTTATTCTTTGTGACATTATCACAAATTAATAAATTCGGATTATGTATACTGGAAAAGTACATGTGTACCAGTAAAAAAAACGGAGAGTAATAATGAAGAAGAGAAATAAAGCTTTTGTAGACAGTTGTTACTGTGTGGCATGCGGTTGTTGTGAAAAGGAATGTCCGGTAGGCGCAATTAATATCCATAAGGGAATTGCGGCAACAGTAAATTTTGAAACATGTGTCGGATGCGGTAAGTGTTCAAAAGAATGTCCGGCATGTGTTATTGAAATCAGGGAGGTTAACGGTGAAAAAGAAAAAACATTGGTATGATTATTTGTGGATAATGTCTTTGGCATACCTGGTGCTTGGATTTTTCAATATTTTATTTGCATGGGCTGGTTTGCTGTGCTTCTTTATTCCCATGCTGATGTCCATGTTCAAAGGATCAAAAACATATTGTAACAAGTATTGCGGAAGAGGACAGCTATTCGGTATTTTAGGCGGAAAACTGGGATTATCCGGCAATAGAAACATATTTAAGTGGATGAGAAGCAAGTGGTTCAGATACGGATTTCTCGCGTTTTTCTTTGCAATGTTTTTTCTTATGATTTGGAACACCTGGCTTGTATTCTCCGGCGCAAATGAATTAAAACAGGCTGTTCAATTACTTTGGACGTTTAAATTACCGTGGAATTGGGCTTATCACGGAACGATCATTCACGACGGAGTAGCGCAATTTTCATTCGGATTCTACAGCATAATGCTTACATCGACCGTATTGGGGCTTGTAACCATGCTGCTGTTTAAGCCGAGAAGCTGGTGTGTATACTGTCCGATGGGGACTATGACACAATTAATATGCAAAGTAAAAAATAAATAGAATAAAATACAAAACTCGCAAAGTCTTGCATTCCATTCAATTTTTGACATGGATGCGGACTTTGCGAGTTTTTAATAAATGAGAATTATATGTAACAGATTAATATTTGCTTTGTATACGGCATATTAAATATAATTTACGGCAATTCTGCCTTCAGGAATTTCTCTGTCTTCATATATTTCGTTTGAGATACCGAGAGAAATTCCCGCAGCGGGAATAAAACCGTCCGGTATATTGAGAGCCTTTATAAGTTCCGGATTATGAGATACGGCAATGGTGCAACCCCAGATATAACATGCGCCGACGCCCATGTTAACGGCTTCCAAAAGCATATTATGGGCAACAATTGCGGCATTTGAGTGATTAGGATTGTCGTCGGCCTTTACGGAAACGATAATAAGTTCCGGAGCGTTATAAAGCAGGCTTTTGTCGGTATGGAAAAGTTCCTGCGAAAACTTTTCTATTTTTTCGAGCATATCTTTATTCTTTATTACTGTGATGTGAACGGCATCATATTCCCCCATTGAAGCGGGAGAAGATTCTGCCGCTGCCAAAATCTTTTTTTCTTCCTCTTCGGAAACCAATTCTCCCGTATATGAACGGATACATCTTCTCTTTTTTAATACTTCATTGAATTCCATGTTCGGAACCTCCTTAAAAATAATGAAATAAGAATAGTCTTATTATTAAAATACTTCAAGTTAAATCGAATAAAAATTTTTCACAGTACTAATATGCACAAGCAGTTTAATTCTTTGATTTTAAATAAAAAATGTATATCATAATAAAGTAAAATTAATTATTTGATAATCAGAGGTATAAAAATGGATTTTTTGGAATTGGCAAAAGCCAGATATTCGGTTCGTGATTTTAAGGACAGGCAGATTGAGGAGGAAAAACTTGAGAAAATACTTGAAGCGGCATATATTGCACCTACGGCAAAAAATCAGCAGTCGCCGAGAATATATGTTATTCAAAGTGAAGCAGGTCTTAAAAAAATCAGAGAATTAAGCAGATGTGCATATAATGCTCCGACGGTAATGCTTATAGGATATGACGAGTCTGAGCAATATTTTAACGAAATGGAAGAAACAATATCATCAGGAGAACAGGATGCAAGTATTATAGCAACTCATATGATGCTTGAAGCCGCATCTCTGGGATTAGGTTCCGTATGGGTAGATGTATTTCCTAATACAAAGACGGCGGAAGTGTTTGGGCTTCCGAAAACCGTAAGACTTGTTTGTATAATGCCTATGGGTTACCCTTCGGATGACTCAAAACCTTCGGAAAGACATACGGAATTCAGACCCATGGATGAAATGATAAAAAGGATGTAAATATATCGGTTTATTTGTGCTGTCCGGCGTTGTACCTGTATATCAGCTTTTAACGAAAAAATATAATTACCGTATATCCGATACTAAAGTGATATAATTACAATAATCACAGTGCTATTATAACGAGAGAGCTTAAGATTATTAAATATTTTTAAGAAAGGAGCATTTATGGATAATAAATTTACAATAGGTGATGCGGTTTCTATTTCAGGGCATAATGAATTAAAATACGGTCATATTTTAAAAAATCCCGATAAAGGTTTTATTACGGTTGAAGCGTTCAGCGATTATGGCACAGGCATAAAAACAAAAATTAAGTGTAAGCGCGATGAATTGACATTAATTCCGCCGGTACATTTGTCAGGCGAAGATTTAAAACATTTAATCAGATACGAAGTAAGCTTCAGCGACCTTATAAAGAGTGAGACGCCGTTTTCGAATTATGTATTGGACGGAGATTACAATACAACCTTAGAAGATTTAAAGACCGCCGTTATCAATCTCAGAGAGAAAAATGCAAACTTTGAGGATTACAGCCATGATTGGTTTGAAAATATTTATTATGACAAGTCGTTAACCGATGCGCTTCATATTCCTCCTTATGAATACAATGACGACGGCTTCGGAAAGTACAGGAAAGAAATACTTCCCGTAAGAGAAGATATTGTTAAACGTGATGTATTTGAAATGATCGGAGAATTCACGGAAGATTATGAGATGCTCTGTGATGATAATTTTCAAAAGAAGTTTCCGTTTGATGAGATATTAAGAAAAATAACATATTTTACGGAGGATAAGGATAAGCCGTTAAACGAAAAACGTTTCACGGAAGGCGATATGCGTAAATTTATTTCATTTTATAAAGAAAATGAATTTAAAAATCTTGATGATGAACATAAGGCGTTTTACAGAAAAACAGTTGATGAATTATGTTTGAAGAATGATGAAACGGCTTTAAGAATAAAGGCATACTCTTGTTACGGCGGAAATGATATTTATCCGTGCAATTGGAATATTTCAAAGGATTGTCTTGTTAAGCTGTTCAATAAAACAGGAGACGAATTTGCGGCCAACAGCCTGGGGTATATTTATTATTACGGAAGATGCAACGGCGGGAAGCCTCAATATGAAGAAGCGTATAAGTACTTTTCCTACGGGGCGTTTAACGGTATATATGAATCCAAGTACAAAATCGGAGATATGTTTGCCAAAGGATACGGCGTTCCGAAGATGCCTGAAGCGGCATTCAGGCTTTATTATGAAGTGTATATCGACAATTTAAAATATTTCTCTCAAGGGGACTTTCTGTGTAAATTTGCGGATGCCGCACTTCGCCTCGGAAAGGGATGTGAGTCGGGTATTACTCCGTACTATATGGAAAGTGATTACTTTTACTGTCTTCAGGCTGATTATGCAATCAGAAAGAGATTGAATTTTGATTGTTTCGGAGACGGGGCGGTATATGACGGTATTCAAAAGGCGTTAAATGAATCAAAAGAGAATTTTCACAAATTCTCAAAGCCTCAAAAGGCGGTTCGATACACAGATTGGAAGGTTTTGCGCGCACCGGTGAGTACTTACGGAAGAAGCGCCAAGGCCGTTATAAAAAAACTTACGAACGGAAATGTGCAGATTACGATTTCCGCAACTAAAAGCGATTACGAATTTGATGCAAGGAAAAATATGATTCTCTTTACCGTTCCCGAGGCAGATTATTGCAATTTGCTGAAAAAAATAACATTTAAAATAGTAAATGTTAAAAAGTGTGAAATATTAAACGGCAAAACTTCGTTTATATATGATAACGTTGATTGGGATTACAAAAAAGGACAGCATGTATTTAAATGCAACGGAGAGGAGGTTGCCCGCATTACAGCTGATGACCTGATATGGAAGGCTCCGAAAGAAGATACGAAAAAGATCGTAAAACTAAGATTTGCAGGAGTGCAGTTTACAAAAAACGGTAAAGAATACGACTACTTATGTGATGACAAATCAATAAGAGAAGGTGATACGGTAATCGTAGAAGGCATTGACGGAGAAACCAAAGTAAAGGTGTGCAAAATCTTTGAGCGTGAAGAGATAAAAAACGAAATACCGGAGTCATTTTATAAAAGTGTAATCAGAAAATGTTGATTTCGAAAGATTAATGTTATGATAGAATGACATACGAAAATCGGAGACGAAAATGAAAATATATAATTACGGAAATCCAGATGCATCTTTTGTTTTAATACAGCCTGTAGACGATCACGACATTTCCCTTTTGGAAAATGAGATAAATGAAATAAAGAAGCTGACGGGAAAAGACTTTTATTTTACGGCTTTTAAACTAGAAAATTGGAACAAAGATTTATCTCCATGGTCCGCGCCTGCCGTATTCGGCAATGAAGACTTCGGCGAAGGGGCAAACAATACTCTGAATGATATTCTTAAATTATGCGTTGATATGAATAAAACGTACTTTTTAGGCGGATATTCTCTGGCGGGACTGTTTGCTCTTTGGGCGTCGTTTCAAACAGATGTATTTACTGGGGTTGCGGCCGCATCGCCGTCAGTGTGGTTTCCAGGATTTATTGAATATATGAAAAATCATAAAACAAACGCAAAATCGGTATATTTAAGCCTGGGAGACAGGGAAGAAAAAACTAAGAATGCGGTTATGGCTACTGTGGGAAAGTGTATTTATGAGGCAAATGAGATTTTAATAAATCAGGGATCGGATGTTATATTTGAATGGAACAGCGGAAATCATTTTAAGGATTCGGACATCAGGACAGCAAAAGCATTCGCCGATCTTTTAAACAGAAGTTAAACACATTTTCGGCTTCTGATTCTGAAATTTAATGCATTCATGGGATATTTAGTATATAATACAACTCCGACATATATTACCGTGATTCGTGACGAATATATTTACGGAGGTGCCGAATGAAACCAATGTATTTATCAATCAGACAGAAGGAAACCGGAAACAATATACGGAAATTACTTTCCGAAAACGGCTATACCGTAAAGGATGTACAGAATGCCATGGGATTTGAAAATCCTCAGGCTGTCTATAAATGGATTTCCGGAAAATCGTTACCAAGCTTGGATAATATTGTTATCTTAAGCAGATTGCTTCATACAAGCATAGAAGATATCCTCGTCATTGACGGGGATATTGTTTATTTACGGAAATTTTTAAACCACAGGTTCAATGACAAAGTGTTATATTATTGTTAAACTTATACCATATTGACAGAGAACATTTGATACGGGGGGTGGAAAAAGTGCAGAAAATGACATCGGCATATGCAAATAAAATGCTTAAAAGTTTGGAAGAAGAGAAGGCTTATTGGCTTAATAAAGAAGCTGTTTCCGGAACTTATGTTGCATCAACGGACGAAGAACCGGTTATTCCGGAATATGACTATTCAACCGTTGCATCAATTATTGCAGAAATTGACGAAAAAACAGCCATAATAAAACATGCTCTCAATTTAACAAATGCTACGGCAAAAGTTAAAGTCGGGGATTCCGAAATGAGTGTTGACACTATTCTCATAAAAACGGCACAGCTCAATAAAAGAAAAAGCATATTGGATCATATGCGTAAGCAGCTTCCGAAAAGCAGAGAAGAAAATTCTTATATGTCAAAAAACGCGGTTCCGGAATACAGATACATCAACTATGATTTGGAATTAATCAGGAACGAGTATGAGCGTGTTTCAAAGCTTATTATGGATATGCAGACAGCACTTGATAAATACAATCAGACAGTTGAGTTCGACGTGGATATTTAAAAGGCACTTTCCTTACAAGGCAAATAAGACCAATGGATCTTTATGAATTTTCTTATGTTTATGTTCAAGGTTAAAGTATATATGTTATTTTGTTATCTGTTATTCGTTAATGTTCAAAGATAATTACACAACAGTATTTTACTTCCGCCTTGTAAAAAACCTTGGGAAACCGTGTGCGGAGGTTAGGTTACAGGCACATACTGCAGGAGGCTTGCGGGTCTTCTGCAGTTTTTTTAAAATGAAATCGTGTATGGCAGATGTTATAATTAACTTTACGGGAAATAAATATAATGATGATTTACGGTTGTACGGAAGGCGTTCTTTGATTTAGACGGAACATACTGAATGCATAGGGAAATAAATTATGAATACAAAAAGTGAGAAAAATATCTATGAAAATAAGCTGCAAATGAAAGCAGTTCGATTTTGTACCGATATTTTCGTTTGGGGAGAAGATTTAACAGATAAGAAGCTTATCATCTATCCGCAAAAATTGAAGTGTATTGATGATTATATATCAAAAAAAGACAGACTTAAAGCATGCGGAGTGGTATTAATTGATCCCGAAGACAGTGATCCCGTGCATTTAGTTACGGCTACGGTTGATATTGAATCGGGGGATTTATATGTTCATGAATCGGGATTTAATCCTATGTGGAAGTACTTAAGAAACAGTATAAATGCAGGAATAAAAATGTCTTGGGAGAATACGGGGAAGTGTGCAATTGCTGAACCTGAGGAAATCGTTGTATTGGATTATATTCAAAGACCGGGACTTTCAGCGGTATTTCGAAACGGTGTATTGGAGTATGAGAAGCGTGAACTTACCACGGAAGAGAAAAATAAGATAAGCAGAAAACAAAGTCTTATTGATAATGCTAAGATGTTCTATTATTATTCGGATAATTCTCAATATTATCATGATAAGTCATGCAAAGACATAAACACCATTCTGCCGAACAATTTTCAGGCATCGGAAATTGCACCGACCGGTATGAAAGCGTGTTATAAATGTAGAAGAAATTTATTTTTACGGATTGCCTGTTATCCAAATACGAAACAGATTCCCATATGTGACAGAATATTCAGAAAATATAAAACAGATGATCGTAAATTGTATCATTACGTAATTGATGTGGGTATGAGATTTCATGCAACGGATTATTCGCAGATGCAGGTAGAGGGTGTGGAAGATAACTGGATTATAGAAGGTCTTGATACGGGAAAAACGGAGTTGTGGCATAATAATTATGTAAAAACAGGCTTTAGGGAAAGATATATTACGGAAGGCTTCCATAAGCAAAATGTTGAAAATAACAGGTTTGAACAATTATTAAGCTACATAGAAACATATTCGTGGCAGAAACACTTGGATAATGAGGAGATGCGCGGAGAAATGACGGCTGAAAGAAATGAATAGAATACAGCGGAAGCGAATATATTCCATTTGCAATTAGAATTTATGTAACGACATTCTGCAGAAAAAAATGTAAGTTCGATAAGTTATAAAAACGGAGTGAAGCAAATGAGCAACATTGATGAAGTGAGATTAGGTTTGGAAACTGCATATATAGACGGTTCTGTTGTTTCAAGTGATATATATCGCCCGCAGTTTGTATCAAATAACAGAAAAGAAGGAAAGAAAGTGCTCTCATCCATAGAGGATGAGATTATGGCATGTGACGGTTTTCAAATCAGTGTGGCTTTTATTACTATGAGTGGTATTACTCCTCTTCTTCAGACGTTGAAGGAACTGGAAAAAAAGAATATCAGAGGCGAGATACTGACAACTAATTATCTGAATTTCAGTGAACCAAAAGCTTTAAAAAAGCTTAACGAATTATCGAATATCACAATCAGAATGTATGATGTAGAAGCCGCTCAGGAGGGGTTCAATACAAAAGGATATATTTTTAAAAAGGACGAGATATACCGCATTATCATTGGCAGTTCAAATATTACAAGTGCGGCGCTTACAATCAATAAAGAATGGAATACAAAACTGATCTCAACAGAACATGGTGAAATGGCTGAAGAAATAGTAGCCGAATTTAGCCGGTTGTGGAATTCAAAATATTCGTTATCTTTTGATGATTTTTATGAAAATTATTATGCACGATATAGCATATTGATGGCAAGGATGTAACCTTCAGGGCTTCCGCTGCCATTCCAAGAATATACAGGAACAAGTTCCACAGAGATATTTACAAGGATCTTCATGATCTGCAGAAGAGCATTGATGAAAACGATCCTGAAAACTCTGCGCTTGATTCCTTTTCGTTGGAACTGTTCGAGGATATCAGCTACGTCATGGTGAAACATGTGGATCCGCAGGGCGTTTCGGATACGCCGGATGAGTGGCTGGATCAGTTCGGAACTTTTTCCATCTATCAGGTGCTTTCGGAGATCATTGAGCTCTGGGGTCTGAATGTCCAGACGCAGGTGGAAAGTAAAAAAAATTCGAGCGACTGACCGGGAAATGACAACGCCGCTCTTACTCCTAAGGGCGGTGCAGCTTGGTGTGCAGATCGGGGAGATGGATCTTCTGACTATCGGAACCATCAACGATATGCACACGGAAATGCAGAATGATGAGAACCAGGGATCATACAGCACTCTGGCATCTCAGGATGATATGGATCGATTCTAGAAGGGATAATCGTACCTTGTTGTGACTATTGAAATTACAACGAAAATGATTTAAGATAGAGTCGATGGAGGTGTCAGAATGCAGATTTCAAGCAGATTTACAATAGCGGTTCATGTGCTTATAGCAATTGAAACATTTAAGAATGACCATAAAATCACCAGTGAATTTCTTGCGTCCAGCGTAAATGTAAATCCGACGGTAATCAGAAGACTCTTGCAGCAGCTGAAGAAGGCGGAGATTGTAACAGTGAAGCGGGGAAGCGGCGGTGCCGATATAGAGAAATCCTTGACGGAGATAACGCTTCTGGATGTTTACAATGCCGTGGAGCCTGTTGAAGATGGACAGTTGTTTCATTTCCATGAGAATCCGAATGAGTTATGCCCTGTGGGACGGAACATTCACAGGATTATGGATCACAGGCTTGAAGAAATACAGAATGCCATGGAAGATAAAATGCGGCGAATAACCATAGCTGATGTAATGGCGGATGCGAACAAGCTGATAGAATCTTAAAAAGTTTTGTTGTAACACTTGACATCACAACATGGTGGTGGTACACTTCCGTTGTATCAATCAATATCACAACAAATGGAGGTGTCAGAAATGTCTAACTATAGTAAGGTAAGTGTTGCAAACGATCCGAGAACTGAACTTCATGATCAGCTGGGACTTACAGGGGCTGAGATCAGCATCAACCATCTTCCGGCAGGTGCGAGTGTTCCTTTTGTTCATTATCATAAGACCAATGAAGAGATTTACATCATTCTTTCCGGCAAGGGAAAAGCGGTAGTTGACGGTGAGGATATAGAGCTTTCTGCCGGTGATATCGTGCGTATTGCGCCGGATGGGAAAAGACAGTTCTTCGCGGCAGATGATTCTGAGATCAGCTATGCCTGTATCCAGGTGAAGGCAGGTTCTCTTGAAGCGTATACCGCCGATGATGCAGTAATCGAGTAAGTATGAGTTTTAAGGTTGTGGGCATTTCTGCAAGCAGATGTCCATAACTTTTTATGTGGAGAGCTATGAGTGTTTGTATAAAAGACAATATCCAGAATATGAACCTTGTTATCGGCTGCACGGTAGGCTGCGATTATTGCTATGCACGGAATAATGTGAAGCGGTGGCATACGATACCGGATTTCAGTAAGCCTGAGTTTTTTGAAGGCAAGCTTAATATGATGGACAAGGCAAGACCGCAGAATTTCCTTCTGACCGGTATGAGTGATCTTGCGGGATGGAAAGAAGAATGGCGAGAAGAGGTGTTTGAAAAGACCCGGAAAAATCCGCAGCATCAGTTTTTATTTCTGTCGAAAAGGCCTGATCTCCTGGATTTTGAAACGGATCTTGAAAACGCCTGGTTTGGGGTGACGGTTACCAGAAGATCAGAACTCTGGCGCATTGAAGCATTGAGGAATCATGTAAGAGCAAAGCATTATCATGTGACCTTTGAGCCGCTTTTTGATGATCCTGGAGAGGTCGATTTTTCTGGTATTGATTGGATTGTTGTAGGAACCATGACAGGCACTCAGAGCAGAAAAATCCGTACTGAGCCGGAATGGGCATGGTCGCTTACGGATCAGGCGCATCAAAGGAATATACCTGTTTTTATGAAGGAAGATCTTGAACCGATCATAGGCGATGAAAATATGGTGCAGGAATTTCCTGAAGCATTTGAGAAGGTATTGGAGGTACAGCGGGCATGGAAGAAGTAAGAACGGAAGATATCCTGATAAGGGATGTGGAAACCAAAAATATCATGACAAAGTCAAACCTGCCGGTGGGAGGGTATTCTGTGAATCCGTATGTCGGATGCACGCACGCCTGCAAGTATTGTTACGCTTCTTTCATGAAAAGGTTTACAGGACATACGGAAGAGTGGGGAACATTTCTTGATATCAAGCACTGGCCTGAAATCAAGCACCCTGAGAAATATGCCGGACAGCGCGTTGTGATCGGATCCGTGACAGACGGGTATAATCCGCAGGAAAAAGAGTTCGGAAACACAAGGAAACTGCTTGAACAGCTGCGGGGGAGCGGAGCAGATATTCTGATCTGCACAAAATCCGACCTTGTGGTGAGAGATATTGACCTGCTAAAAGAGATCGGACAGGTAACAGTATCGTGGTCGATCAATACGCTGGACGAGAAGTTCAAGGACGATATGGATGCAGCGGTTTCCATTGAACGAAGGATTGCTGCGATGAAGCAGATATATGACGCCGGTATCAGGACAGTATGCTTTGTATCCCCGGTATTTCCGGGCATTACGGATTTTGAGGCTATCTTTGAACGTGTGAAAGACCAATGTGATCTGTTTTGGCTGGAGAATCTTAATCTGAGAGGCGGATTTAAGAATACCGTTATGGACTATATCGCTGAAGAGTATCCTGATTTAGTGCCGCTCTATGATGAGATTTATAACAAGCATAACAGAAGCTATTTCGAGGCTCTGGAAAACAAAGCCGAGAAACTTGCCGAGAAGTATGATTGCCCGTTTGTGGATAATGAAATGCCTTACGGAAGGGTTCCGCAGGGGCATCCGGTAATCGTGGATTATTTTTATCATGAAGAAATCCGCGGATCCGATAATACAGGAAAAAGAAAGCGTAAATAGCGCGTATAAACAAAGTGAAATGTTTTTGAGAAGAATCGGGAGACCGGTTCTTTTCTTTTACCCAAAATCAGGAAGTAGGGACATGAATGGCTGGACGGATCCAGGGAATCACCGTTGAGATCGGTGGCGATACCACCAAACTACAGACAGCCCTGAAGGGCGTAAATACAGAGATCAGAAATACTCAGAGCCAGCTGCGTGATGTCGATAAGCTCCTGAAACTTGATCCGGGGAACACGGAACTGCTTGCACAGAAGCACAGGCTCCCGGGGGATGCGGTCAAGGAAACGAAGGAAAAGCTGGAGACCTTGAAGACGGCAGCGGAACAGGCAGAGCAGGCACTTCTGGATGGTGTGAAAAATGCGGAGATCAACTGCATTATCGTGAAGGACTTTTCACGATTTGCCAGGGATTATATTGAACTGGGTTCCTATCTGGAACAGATATTTCCGTTCATGGGTGTGCGGTTCATTTCCATCAACGACAAATATGATAGCGATCAGTATTCAGGCAATGTTGCGGATATTGATGTGAATTTCAAGAACCTGCTCTATGACCTGTACAGTAAGGATCTGTCCTTAAAGATAAATGCTCTGTGCGAGCTGTGAAAGAGCAGGGAAAAGCGGTGTGTTCAACGCCGCCGTTCGGTTATACAAAGGATCCGGAGGATAGGCATAAGTTCGTGATTACCGAGGATGAAGCGGTGGTTGTTAGGCGGCTGTTTAAGATATATGCGGATGGAATGTCCACGGTGGAGATCGCAAGGATCTTCAATGAGGAAGGGGTTAAGCCGTCTTCTCAGGTCTGGCATGAAAAGGGTATCCGCAAAGCTGAGCTGAAGGGCGGAGCTTTTGTCTGGCAGCATTCCGGAATGCTTAGGATGCTTAAGAACCGGGCGTATGTCTGAATATCTACCATATGGACGGATGCGTGAAGCGGATCGAGGATTTCTATCTGGAAGAAGTGATCATGTTCCAGATCCAGCAGCATATCATGGAACTGGGTGAGTCGGATAAGCTTCTGCAGGCTGAAAAGAAAGCGGCGGCAGCAGAAGCCGAGGCTTTAAGGAAGAAATGCCGGGATGTGGAAAGGGCGATAGATAAGGCGAATGATCAGAGAATGGCAGAGTTTGAAGCCTACGCCCTGGGACAGAAGAAAAGCTATGATGCTTCTATCGATGAGGTGGAGGCACTTAGGAAGAAACATGAGGCAATGATGGAGCAACTGTCCGAAGCGGAGGATAGGGTCAGGGAACTGAACCGGATGAAAGTGCATGAGAGCTTTGCGGTGACGAAACTGACGGCGGAGCTTCTGGATGAATATGTGGAAGGCATTGAGGTTCATCCGGGAAATGAGGTCAGGATCAGCTGGAAGTAAATAAAGTGAGCGAGGGGATTGTCAGAGATGGCAGGCCTCTTTTTTGCTTGAAAAATTCTCAAAATATAGTATGCTATAAATTGTACAAATAAGATAATCTGTAATTTGATCAGGGAGTCAGGTCATGGTCAGAAATAATATAGAAGTAGATGTTAAGGTAAAGTGCATAGAGCAGGGAATGACGCAGGCGAAGCTGGCGGATGAGATTGATACCACCAAGACCTATGTGAACCGCGTGATCAAGAAGAATGAGAGCGTGGTCAATAATACCTTCGTCAAAATGATGGAGGCTTTGGGATATGATATCGAACTGCACTATGTGAAGAGGGACGATAGTAAATGAAGCAGCTGAAGGAAAAGGAATATGAGGAGTTCCAGAAATACCAGTACAACAAGATACATGGTTATATCTAGACGCCTGATACGATAGAGATGATCTGCGCCGGGAATGAATATGATCCTGAGAGAATAGGAAAGCAGATGCTGGAGATGAGGGTCAAACTTCAGAACGAGCATATTTCCCATATGCTGAGTGATAAGCGGAAGAAGTATGTCATCCGGAGTCTGAGGAAGGGCGAATCAGCATTGCTGAAAGATTTCCTATATGAAGCGATCTTTATTCCGGAAGGTGTGAAGGCTCCTGAAAAAGATATTGTTGAAAAGCCGGAACTGAGGGTTTATACAGATGATTTTGGCAGCCGTAATGGTGATAACTGTCTGGTGGCTGATTTCGGTGGTAAGACTGCCGAGAACTTAAAAGAAGATAATCGGAAGATCATAGAGGGATTTAGTAAGGCAGGTGAGCAGATAATCCTGATTGATACGGATTACGAATCCCCCATATCGGATTTGTTTGAGGAGAATGAAAAGATGCTTAGAACAGAGCGTTTGATCATGCGCCGTTGGGAAGACATCGATGCAGAGGATTTATACAAATATGCCAGTGATCCGGATGTGGATCCGATCGCAGGATGGCCGCCTCACCAGAGTATTGATGAGAGCCGGGATGTGATAAAGAATGTCTTGAGCGGCAAAGAGGCTTACGCTATCTGTTTGAAAGAGGATGGAAAGCTATCGGAGCGATAGAACTGAAGCTGAACGGACATACAGATATGACTGACCGGGACGATGAATGTGAGATGGGTTACTGGCTTGGAAAGCCGTTCTGGGGTCAGGGCATTATGCCGGAAGCCGTGAAGGAAATGCTCCGTCACGCCTTTGAGGATCTTGCAATGCAGAAGGTCTGGATCGGATATTATGAAGGTAATAACAAGTCAAAGCGAGTCCAGGAGAAATGCGGCTTCAAGTATCAGGGGCGATTGGAAAATGTGGATGTACCTCTGATGCATGAGAAGCGGACAGGTCATGTGAGTTTGATGACGAAGGAAGATTGGATGGCGGAACGCTAAATCGGTATTTCTCTTAGAGATAATTGATGGACGAGAATTACCAGAATATATGACAATGAATAAGGGGAAGATATGTGGCTTATCATGGCGGCTTTGTCCGCGCTCTTTGCCGGACTTACGGCGATACTTGCGAAATGCGGGATCAAAAAGACTGATTTAGACGTGGCGACTGCTCTGCGGACGGTCGTTGTACTCCTTTTTGCCTGGATCATGGTGTTTATCGTTGGCTCTGCCGGAACGATCACGGAAATATCGGCAAAATCTATTCTCTTCTTAATTCTGTCCGGCCTTGCGACAGGAGCCTCGTGGATCTGCTATTTTAAAGCCCTGTCCGTCGGCGATGTGAACAAGGTCGTTCCCGTCGATAAATCCAGCACGGTTCTGACAGTGCTTCTCACAATCATCCTTTTCAGTGAGACAGAACATCTGGCGGTCAAGCTGATCGGTACTGCGCTTCTTGCGGCAGGCGTGTTTATGATGATCGAAAAGAAGAAAACTGAAGCAAAGGACACAAAGCGCACGTGGCTGCCATACGCAATCGGTTCCGCTGTTTTTGCTGCCCTGACCTCTATTCTGGGAAAGATTGGCATAACGGATGTAGAATCAAATCTCGGGACGGCGATTCGTACAGGTGTTGTTCTTGTTATGGCTTGGCTGATCGTCTTCGTTAAAGGCAAAGGTGCTGAACTGAAAAATACTGATTCCAAAGAACTTGTATTCATAGCTCTGTCCGGGATTGCCACAGGCGCATCATGGCTCTGTTACTATTACTCCATACAGAACGGCGTCGTCAGCGTTGTCGTACCGATCGATAAGCTCAGCATTATCGTTTCCGTCACTTTTTCCTATTTCGTATTCAAAGAAAAGTTGAGCAGAAAGGCGCTTGCCGGGTTGATTCTGATCGTTGTCGGCACTTTGGCGATGGCAATCTGGGCATAGAAACAAATAACGGCAAATTCAAGTTTACCGAAGCAAAGATAATGACGCACTTATATAACACCAGATTGCTGATTTTACGGCACTTGCAGGACACGCCCTGTCCGTTTTCGGAGGTGATTTGACGGAAAAACCTTGATTTACGGGAAAAAGATTTTCAAAAATTTTGTGTCACGGGGTTGACATTATCAGGTACCGGAAAAACATATGCATCGGCATTTGCAATGAGGGAACTCGGATTTAAACGGGTGTTATTCTTAGTGCATAGAGGGCAATTAGCAAGACAAACAAAAAAATCCTACGAAAAAGTTTTTGCAAAGTCAGTATCCATGGGACTTGTCGGAGCCGGTTATCATGAATATGATGCAGACTATATTTTTGCTACTGTTCAGACATTGAATCATGATGAACATTTACTTCGATACGAAAAAGATGAGTTTGATTGTATTATTTTAGATTAGGCACATCATGTGCCGGCTGATACTTATCAAAAAATAGTCAACTACCACCACCTAACGCCTTCGGCGTTTGAGGTGGGAGCTTGTAAGTCGGAACTACATAGGTACTAACGACATCTAAACGGTGTCTTCCTAAATCCGCCTACATCATCGGGTGGCTGACGACACCCGCTTTGCTAAGGAGTTTACTCCGAAGCAGTTGTTATTCTTTCGTAACGAGGATGGTTATCTCCGGAAATCCACATAGTTCCGAGGAGTTGGATATTCATAGCTCCGATACGGTCATCGTTAGATTCGTAGCCACACTGGCAACGATATAAGTGTTTGTGATGGTCACGGTTTTCCTTGTGGATAGTACCGCATTTGGGACAACGTTGAGAGGTGTACTTAGCAGATACCTTCAGAACTTCGGAACGATTTTCATGAGCCTTATAGGTCAGGAATTGCTCCAACTGATAGAACGCCCAGCTGCGCAGGTCGTAATTTTGTTTAGCAGTTTTTGAAAGATTGGACGCTTCGAAGCTAACACCGGTCAGATCCTCAAGCACAAACAGCGTATCTTTGCCATATTTTTCAACGAGTGTCTTAGAAATCCGATGGTTTACATCAGACATCCAACGGTTCTCTCGTCCAGAAATGGCTTTAAGTCTACGCTTTGCTGATTTTGTACCCTTAGACTGGAGCCGGCGGCGGACTTCCTGGAATTTATGGCGTTTAGTAGCAATCTTCTTACCAGAGACGAATTCAGTTTTGCCCTGCTCGTCATAACTAACGGTTAAAAAACGTAATCCACGGTCAATACCGACAACGTGGCGGACGTTTTCTTTCTGAAAATCTTCGACAGCTTTGGTTACGGGAATGTGGAGATACCATAAACCTTTGAGTTCGACCAGTTTTGCTGTTCCAAGGTCATAAGCGCCATCAAGGTATTCAGCGAAATGTTCACCCTCAAAAGTGCATTTAGTTCTTTTCCCGAGTGTATTGATTGATAGAATCTGACCATCATCAACGAAACTATAATCTCGGTTACGGACCAAATCAGCTTGCGGACGAGTAAAGAATATCGGCTTCCAAAGCCATTCCAATGTCTTGGCGATGCGTTGCCAGTTGCCATTCTCATCCTTATATCTGTAGGGATTTTGGAAGAGCTGTTGTTTTACCGTCTTATATCTGGCAATCGTCGTCTTGATAAAAGACTGGGCCAGCTGCGATTTCAGACCGAACCGGCTGCGCAGGTCACTGTACAGTTCTCTGTTGAGACTTTGGTAGACCATGTTAAATCGGTTGTCGAAGATGTACTGCGACACGAAGTTACAAGCCTGACGGTATTGTTCAGTCATCTGACGGAACAGAGTCTCTTGTTCGGGAGTAACATGTATACGAAGTTTTATTGTTTTAGTTATGTTAGACATTTTTTCACCTGCCTTTCTAAAATCTATATTACTTCATCAAAATTATTATATTATAATTTTTACTGAAAGCCTATTATTTATTATTGAGAGGGGGAAGTGGGCTTCCTCCCCAACCTAAGAGGTCGGGGTCTCCTGCCTGCGATATGTTATGATGAATCGATGAAACATTTTACACCAAAGCTATGGTTGGGAATGACCGCGACACCGGATAAGAGAGATGATAATGAAGAAGGCAGAAATGTATATGAACTTTTTAATTACCAAATAGCATATGAGATCCGTTTGCAACAGGCAATGGAAGAAAATCTCTTATGTCCTTTTCACTATTTCGGAATAACGGATTTATCAATTGTCGGGGATGAAGAAGAATCCGGCAGGGACTTCTCCATGCTTACCGGTGACGAGAGAGTAAAGCATATTATTACACAAGCTGACTATTATGGATATAGCGGAGACAAAGTTAAAGGGCTGATTTTTTGCAGCAGTATAAAAGAAGCTGAAGAATTGTCTGAAAAATTTAACCAAATGCATAATCCTTCAACAGGATGTCTTTTTAGGACCATAGCGCTTAACGGAAGTGCTTCGGAAAAGGAAAGAGAAAATGCTTTTGAAAGATTGGCAATGAATGAAGATGAGGCAACGGTTGAAAACCAACCGTTGGATTATATATTATCTGTTGAAATATTAAATGAAGGCGTTGATATCGTAGAAGTTAATCAGGTTATTATGCTTAGACCTACCCAGTCTCCAATTGTATTTATTCAACAGCTTGGCAGAGGTCTCAGAAAAGCAAATGGAAAAGAGTATGTTGTTATCTTGGATTTTATTGGGAATTATAATAATAATTTTATGATTCCGATTGCACTATCGGGAGACAGAACATACAACAAAGACAATATTCGAAGATACATAATGGAAGGCGGAAGAGTAATACCGGGAGCTTTCACGGTACATTTTGACGAAATCAGCAGAAAGAGGATTTTTTCTTCAATAGACAATGCAAACTTTAGTGATATAAGGCTTATTAGAGAGAATTATACGAATCTTAAAAATAAGTTGGGAAGAATTCCAAAGCTTCGTGATTTTGAAGATTACGGAGAGATGGATGTTATTCGTATATTTGACAATAATAATCTTGGCTCGTACTACAAATTTCTTGTGAAATATGAAAAAGAATATAAGGTTCGTTTATCAGATGATGAAGATAAAGTAATTGAATTTATATCCAGGAAATTAGCTAACGGAAAACGTATACAAGAACTTCAATTATTAAAAAGAATATCGTCGTATGCCCGTGGACCTTCAAGATTTGGTTTATTTGCAGGACTTTCGGAAGATATGAAAGAGTATGGAAAAGAAATAAGTCAGGATCAGAAAGAAAACATTGTAAATGTTATGACGAATGAATTTCCTGCAGGTGCCAGTAAAAAAACTTATTCTCAATGCATTTTTATTGAAAAAGAAGGCTCTGACTATAAACCTACAAAAGCTTTTTTGGATATGTTGTCAAATGATGAATTCTATAACATTTTTATTGAGCTTGTTGAATTCGGTATAAGTCGCTATAAAAGGGATTACAGAAATACCTATGAACAGACTGATTTTGTTTTATATCAGAAATATACATACGAAGATGTATGTCGTCTTCTGAATTGGAGTCAAAATGAGGTTCCGTTAAATATAGGCGGTTACAAGTTTGATAAAAAAACAAAAACATTTCCTGTTTTTATAAATTATGATAAATCAGATGATATCAGTTATACCACAAAATATGAAGACCATTTCGTCACCGGATTCAGAGACCGGTTAATTGCAATTTCCAAATCAGGAAGAAATATGCAGTCTGAGGATGTACAAAACTTCCTTAAAGCTAAGGAACGTGGAATTCAGGTAGAGCTTTTCGTGCGCAAAAACAAAGATGATAAGATTTCTAAAGAGTTTTATTATCTCGGTCATATGACAGCCAGTGGAAATACAAAAGAATTTACAATGACAAATACTGAAAAAACCGCAGTGGAAATAGAATGGATTCTTGATGTACCCGTAAGAGAAGATATATATGAATATATTGTAAATTCTTAATGAAGGAGCAATTGAAAAATATAAGAGTGGTTGCGGCAATAATAAAAGCTGTTAATGAAAACGGAGAATCAATTTTTTTCGCAACTCAGCGTGGATATGGTGAATTTAAAGGCGGTTGGGAATTTCCGGGAGGGAAGATAGAAGCATGTGAAACGCCGCGTGAAGCCTTAAAACGTGAAATTATGGAAGAACTTGATACAGAAATATCAGTCGGGGAACTGATTGATACCATTGAATATGATTATCCGGAGTTTCATCTTTCCATGGATTGTTTTCTGTGCGAAATTATAAAAGGCAACCTTGTATTAAAGGAACATGAAGATGCTAAGTGGCTGACAAAGGAACAGTTGAATGATGTGGAATGGCTGCCGGCAGATATTACACTTATTGAGAAAATTAGGGATGAAATGTAAGATAAATAGATTTAATGACAATAAACAGGCTATATTGGGAATAATATATATTTCGTAAAAAAAGCACTCACGTAACTCACCGCACTTATGGGTGTGTCGTCGGAACTTTATTAATTTACCCTAAATCAGCAAAATAGAATATGCGAAGGACGCTTAATCCTTAAGTAATCTTGATTACCGTAAAACAAGCCTTTCATGTTTGTCAAAAGCACAAGAAGTATTCTGAACTTTGACAGACTTTATAGGGCTTGTTATTTTTTTGGTAATTACAACATTTTAATTTTGTCATTAGATTTTAAAATGACTAAATTAAAACTATTGACACTAAATTAAATCATAGTAATATAAAGAAGATTTAGTCACTAATGCATTAAATGACTAAATTAAAGCTATTATGAGGTAATTTAATGAGAGACTATAATTACAAAGAAAAATGGCAGAAATTGCTCACTGCAGATATTGTCAAGAAGCTTACTCTTATCAACGAGTTTAAGGGAGAGCAGCGGTTGTTTATTGAAGTGCATAAGGATGAACTGAATGAGTTGACAGAGGTTGCCAAGATTCAAAGTACAGAGGCTTCCAATAGAATAGATGGGATTTTTACCGCAGATGACAGACTTAAAAATCTGGTGCTGGAAAAGACAACTCCGATAAACAGGTATGAATCTGAAATTGCAGGATATCGTGATGTATTAAATACAGTTCATGAAAGTTATGAATATATACCGATAAATTCAAATTACTTTCTTCAGTTACACCGTGATTTATATAAATTTATCGGTGACGCTGACGGCGGATTGTTTAAGACGGGCGAAAATGGTATCCGCGAACGAGATAAACAGGGGAATAAAAAGATAATATTCAGACCTGTTTCAGCGTTGGAAACACCTGAGGCATTGGATGCACTTTGCGATGCATATAATGATGCAAAAAATGATGTGGATCCGCTTATTTTGACGAGTATGTTTATTCTGGATTTCTTATGCATTCATCCGTTTAATGAGGGAAACGGAAGAATGAGCAGATTATTAACGCTTCTTCTTTTATACCAGTCAGGATTTTTTGTAGGAAAATATGTCAGTGTTGAAAAGATAATTGAAGAATCAAAGAAGACTTACTACGAAGCCATTCATGCAAGCTCCGTTAACTGGCACGAGAATAAAAAAGATTATAAGCCTTTTGTTAATTATATGCTTGGTGTAATCGTTAGTGCATATAAGGAATTTAAATACAGAGTAAAACTGGTGACAGATCCCAATATTTCAAAGGCGGATCGAATTCGAGAGATTATAAAGAATCATATCGGAACCATTACAAAGTCAGAACTTATCGAGATGAATCCGGATATCAGTGATACTACGGTTCAGAGATCCCTGGCAGATCTTTTAAAGAAAAACAAAATTAAGAAAATCGGCGGAGGCCGTTATACGAAATACATATGGAATGCGGAGGATTAATTAATGATTACAGGTGAATTAAAAAACAAAATTGATGGACTTTGGGATGTGTTTGCTGCGGGCGGATTGGTAAATCCTTTGGAAGTAATTGAGCAGATTACATACCTTATGTTTATTAGAGATCTAGATGATGTCGACAATAAGTGCGAAAAAGAAAGTGCCATGCTTGGACTTCCATACACCAGCGTTTTCGCAGAAGAGGTGAAAATCGGAGACCGTTCCATTGACGGAAAGCAACTGAAGTGGTCCGTGTTCCGTGATTTTCCGGCAGGGAGAATGTATACCGTAATGCAAGAGTGGGTATTCCCATTTATTAAGAATCTCCACAGTGATAAGAACAGTGCATATTCTAAATATATGGATGATGCAATTTTCAAGTTGCCGACTCCGCTTTTGTTATCAAAGGTTGTAGACTCTTTGGATGAAATATACGAAATTATGAATAAAACACAGTCGTCAGATGTGCGTGGCGATGTATACGAGTATCTATTAAATAAGATTGCATCTGCAGGAAGAAACGGACAGTTTAGAACTCCGAGACACATCATTCGTATGATGGTTGAAATTGTAGATCCAAAGTCTGATGATGTGATCTGTGATCCTGCATGTGGTACTTCCGGATTTTTGGTTTCTGCAGCAGAGTATTTAAAAGAGACAAAGAAAGAAGAAATTTTCTTTGATAAAGATAAAAAAGAGCATTATATGAATACTATGTTCAATGGTTTTGATATGGATAGAACCATGCTTCGTATAGGTGCCATGAACATGATGACCCACGGAATTGAGAATCCGTTTATTGAATATCGTGACAGTTTGTCTGATCAGAATGCTGACCATGACAAATATTCTCTTATTCTTGCTAATCCTCCTTTTAAAGGCAGCTTGGATGCAGATGCGGTGTCCGCAGATTTGCTTAAGGTTTGTAAGACAAAGAAAACAGAATTATTATTCCTTGCACTTTTCCTACGTATGTTAAAAGTAGGCGGAAGATGTGCCTGTATTGTTCCGGATGGTGTGCTTTTTGGTTCATCAAAGGCTCATAAGGATATCAGAAAGCATATTGTAGAAGACAATATGTTAGAAGCTGTAATCTCTATGCCTTCCGGTGTGTTTAAACCATATGCCGGAGTATCTACTGCGATTCTTGTCTTTACAAAGACAAATCATGGTGGGACTGACAATGTATGGTTCTATGACATGACTGCGGATGGATATAGTTTGGATGATAAGCGTACACCGGTAAATGAAAGTGATATTCCGGATATCATTGAACGCTTTAAGAATCTTGATAAAGAAGCAGACAGAAAACGTACAGATAAATCATTTATGGTTCCCAAGCAGGATATAGTAGATAATGATTATGATCTTTCCATTAACAAATATAAGGAAGTGGAATATGTAAAGGTTGAGTATCCGCCTACATCTGAAATTATGGCCAATATCCGTAAAATTGAGGCGGAGATCAGCAAAGAGATGGATGAGTTGGAGAGATTATTGAATGAGTAGAAAGGAGAGCAAGTCTTAAATAAATTGAGATTTGTAGGGATGATAGATGGAATATAAGAGGTTGGGTGATATAGCAACATATATAAATGGATATGCATTTAAGCCTGATGACAGAGGGAAAGAAGGACTTCCTATAATTCGTATACAGGATCTAACAGGCAACTCATATGATTTGGGGTTTTATGATGGAGAATATCCGGAGAAGATAGAAATAAATAATGGTGACGTACTTATTTCATGGTCTGCAAGCCTTGGGGTTTATGTTTGGACCAGAGGAAAGGCACTTTTGAACCAGCATATTTTCAAAGTTTCATTTGATAAAATTGATATAAACAAAAGTTATTTTGTCTATGCTGTTAGGCGTAAATTGGATGATATGGTATCTAAAACACACGGCGCTACTATGAAACATATAGTAAAAAAAGATTTTGATGCTACACAGATACCTTATCCATCCTTGGAAGAACAAGCAAAAATAGCATCTAAATTAGACAGAGTTTCTAGAATAATAAAATCGAGAAATGAAGAATTAGAAAAATTTGACAACCTTATCAAAGCCCGATTTGTCGAGATGTTTGGTAACCCTATTGTTAATGAAAAAGGTTGGGATGTTGCTGAATTGAATGCAGTGTGTGATGGGATTGGAGATGGTCTTCATGGAACACCAGAATATGATGAAAATGGTGGATATCCATTCATAAATGGAAATAATTTGATGAATGGGGTTATAGAGGTTACATCGGCAACAAAAATGGTTGATGAAGCTACATATAAAAGGCATTACATAGAGTTATCTAATAACGCAATATTGCTTTCAATAAATGGAACTCTTGGTAAATTAGCATTTTACAATGGTGAAGAAGTTATGCTTGGTAAAAGCGCTTGCTATTGTAATTTGAAACATGAAATCAATAGAGAGTTTGTATATGGCGTTATGAAGACAGATGCATTCATGGATTTCTTAGAGAGTAATGCCACTGCGAGTACAATCAAGAATGTTGGACTAAAAGCTATTAGAGGTTTCAAATTGATTTTGCCTCCAGAAGAACTACAAACTCAGTTTGTTGCTTTTTCCAAACAAGTCGACAAATCAAAATTTGCAGAGTTAAACTATACAGCATAAATGAATATTATATAATATAAGTAGAAAAGGCTTCTAAGAATAATGTTTGGAGAGCGACTGAATACTATAAACAGAATAAAGAAGAATTAATAGATAAATTAGATGAGTTCCGGCTTAAATTAGAAGCATGCCGTAAAAGATATATAGCTTTTTGAAGGGGCGGTTATATGGTTACAAATTTTGATTATTTAAAGCAAGATCCAAAATTTAAGAGTTTCGCAGACGTAGCGATTTCTGCTGAGCGCATTATTCTTATGGATCCGGAGGCGAGTATTATTAACAGCCGTCGAGCTATGGAGTTTGCTCTAAAATGGATGTATTCCGTAGATAAAGAGCTGGAAATGCCATATCAGGATAATCTTCAGAGTCTTATGAATGCAGAAGAGTATCGTCAGATTATCGGACCGGATTTATGGAAACGTATGGATTTTATCCGTCGATGCGGTAATAACGTAGCTCATAGCGGGAAGAAGCTTGGCAGAGATGAAGCCATGCTTTGCCTGGAGAATCTTTTTATCTACTTGGATTATATTGCTTATTGCTATTCGGATTTGTATGAGGAAAAAAATTTCAATCCAAATCTTGTGAAGGAAAGAATTCGAAAGAGCAAAGAATTTCGCGAACAGGCAGAAGCCACAAAAGCAGAGCTGAAAAAAGAAATTGAAAATTCTGCACAAAAAGAATTGGACTTACAGAAGCTTCGTGAAGAAAATGAATCACTAAAAGAAGCATTGTCTTCTCGTCGAGCGGAGAAACAGCAGACTTATGTTCCTAAGCCGCTTGATTTGTCTGAGTATAAGACCAGAAAGATTTATATTGATTCCATGCTTATCGGTGCGGGATGGACGGAAGGCAAAGATTGGATTAACGAAGTACAATTATCGGGTATGTCGAATAAGTCCGAAGTCGGATTTGCGGATTACGTTCTTTATGATGATGCACATAAACCGCTTGCGGTGGTGGAAGCAAAGAGAACATGCGTTGATGTGGCAAAGGGACGTCAGCAGGCAAAACTATATGCAGATATTATTGAAAAAGAATACGGCAGAAGACCGGTAGTGTTTTTAACAAATGGATTTGAAACCAGAATTGTAGATAATCAATATCCTGAAAGAAGAATAGCTGAGATTTACTCGAAACGTGATCTTGAGAAGCTGTTTAATCTTCAGTCTATGAAGATAGGTCTAAATCATATAAATGTAGATAAAAAAATTGCAGGAAGATATTATCAGGAAGCTGCGGTAAAAGCGGTTTGCGAAAGTTTTGATAAGAAAAACAGGCGCAAAGCTCTTCTTGTCATGGCTACAGGTTCAGGGAAAACCAGAACGGTTATTGCGCTTTGCAAAGTTTTATTAGATGCCGGATGGGTGAAGAATATACTTTTCCTTGCAGACCGTAATTCTTTAGTTACACAGGCGAAGAGAAGTTTTGTGAATCTCCTTCCGGATTTATCATGTACAAATCTTTGTGAAGAAAAGGAAAATTATAATTCTCATTGTGTCTTTTCAACTTATCAGACTATGATCGGATGTATTGAAACCATAAAAGATGAAGAGGGAAAGCTTTTTACCAGCGGTCATTTTGATCTTGTGATTTGTGATGAGGCTCACAGATCCATTTATAACAAGTATAAGGACATCTTTAATTATTTCGATGCTCCTCTTGTCGGTCTAACGGCAACGCCAAAGGATGAGATAGATAAAAATACCTATTCTCTTTTTGAATTGGAAAACGGTGTCCCTACGTTTGGATATGAGTTGGCTCAGGCGGTAAAGGATGGCTATTTGGTTGATTACATATCTGTTGAAACAAAATTTAAGTTTATTGAGCAGGGTATCAGTTATGCAGAGCTTTCCGAAGGAGAAAAAGAGGAGTATGAAAATACATTTGGAGATGAGAACGGAGAACTTCCGGAAAGAATAAACTCATCTGCATTGAATACATGGATCTTTAATGAGGATACAATTCGTCAGGTCTTGCATATCGTAATGCGTGATGGTTTGAAGGTGGACTATGGTGAAAAAATCGGAAAAACGATTATTTTTGCAAAGAATCATGCACATGCTGAAAAGATATTGGAAGTGTTTAATAAGGAGTATCCAAATACGGCAAAGGGCTCAAACGGTCAGGCGTTTGCTAAGGTTATCGACAACTACATGACATATGCACAGAGTGCAATTGATGAGTTCTCAGATGCGAATAAATTACCTCAGATAGCAATTTCGGTTGATATGCTTGATACCGGTATCGATGTTCCGGAAGTATTGAACCTGGTCTTCTTTAAGAAGGTAATGAGTAAAGCAAAATTTTGGCAGATGATTGGCCGTGGAACCAGACTTTGTCCGGGACTTATTGACGGTGACGACAAGTCTAAGTTTTATATTTTTGATTTTTGCGGAAACTTTGAATTTTTCCGAATGGGAAAAGAACGTCCAACCGTAAATATGATTGCACTTCAGGGTGCGGTGTTTAACTTGGAGTTTCAAATTGCATATAAATTGCAGGATATTAATTATCAGACAGATCGACTGATAGATTATCGTAACAGATTGGTTGAGAGTATGACCGGTAAAGTGAAAGAACTCAATCGCGAAAACTTTGCTGTACGTCAGCATATTAAGTATGTAGATTTATATTCATCGGAATCAAATTATAAGGCATTGACATATGAGGATACATTATTAGTTAAAGAGGAACTTGCACCGCTTATTTTGCCGGACAGTGACGATGCAACAGCGGTTCGTTTTGATGCTTTGATTTACGGAATGGAATTGGCACAACTTGCAGGACGTGGATACGGTCGATTAAGATCGGACCTTATGAATAAGGTAAGCGGAATTGCTTCTGTTGCAAACATTCCTCAGATACAGGCTCAGAAAGACCTTATCGATAAGATTATTAATACGGATTATGTGGAGCGTGCCGGAATAGATGACTTTGAAAATATCCGTGAAAATCTTAGAAATCTTATGAAATATGTACCGAAGAAAAATCTTCGTTACGATACGGATTTTGCGGATGATATTTTGGACTCATCATGGAATGAGTCTGAACTTGAAAGTGATGATTTGGCAAACTACAAAGCAAAAGCAGAACATTATATCCGTCAGCATCAGGATAATATAGTAATCGCAAAGCTGAGAACAAATCAGCCGCTTACACATTTGGATGTGGAATCGTTGGAGAATATTCTTTGGTCGGAAGTTGGTTCAAAAGAGGATTATGAGAAAGAATATGGTCAGAAGCCGCTGGGCGAGCTTGTTCGCAGTGTTGTTGGTATGGATATGAATGCTGCTAAAGAAGCTTTCTCAGAGTTCTTAAATGATACAAATCTTGACAGCAGGCAGATTTATTTTGTAAATCAGATTGTGGAATATATTATACACAACGGAATGATGAAAGATCTTTCAGTGCTTCGGGAATCCCCGTTTACTGATCAGGGAAGTGTGGTGGATATCTTTACGGATATATCCGTATGGACTGCAATAAGAAAAGTTATTGATAAGATTAATGCGAACGCGGTAGCTTAATTGATGTAGTTCAATTTAAGCAGGTACTTTTTCCATATGCAACGGAAATCTCTGCATTTTGACATCAACGGGCAGCATACTCGATACATGTCAGGTTTATCTAATGAGAGAAAAATACTGTGATAAAAACACTTTTCGTCTGCCACGGCACTCCGGCTGCTCTTATTTTCTGAATCACCGGTTTTCAGGCAAATTATTATAAGATATTGCTGTGTAAATCCTTGATATTACTAAATATACTACTGACGAACGAAAAATGATGTTTCGATTACCCAGAAGAAGAACCGGATGAGCTGGAAGGGTGGGATGAGTAAAATTATGGCCACAGTGGATGTGATTCCGCTGTGGCCATTCCATTACCCAAAAAGAACTTCTATTTCGGATTCCGCATCATAGATGGTCATTCCGTCAAAAATGGTAGCTTTCTCAAATTGCTCAAAGCACTCTCGGAAATCTTTTCCATGACAGCGAAAAACATAGTTTTCATCTCCGAAGCACTCGAAAATAACTAGTTCCGTAAGAGATGGATTTGCTTCATATTTCTGACACTGTAGCATATATTTTTTTCCACGAAAGATAAATTCTTTCTCTGGACCACCCATAGTGAGAATATCATCTATGAATTCTGATAATGTATTACCAATCATTGCTTAACCCCCTTGAATAATTTTTTGTGTTTTTCATATAGTGGATGTCCGGGTTTAATTACGAACTTATCTGCTTGTCCGTGATGCTCGACTTCGGGTGTATTGTGAACATGAACATGTAGAATGTCACCATGACCGATACTTTTTTCGTGGTGGTATCCGATTTCAAGAACAACTTCATGATTTGAATTATATTCTCGGTAATGGTTGATGATGGTGTATGAATTGTGTTTTGCAATTTGTCCTAAAGCCTGTCGGAGCATTTCAAGGAGATTTTTGTCATCTGTGATTTGACTCCAAGTGTCAAAAAAATCATCTAAACGAGAAGAGTCATAGTAATTGCAGACAAGTTCAGCAATATTATCTAAAGGATAATCCTTAGTATAGTGCTCACACAAGTTCTCTAGTTGAGTACGTAGCGAGTCATCATCCTCCAGGAAAAGTGGCCATTTTATTTCCCTTAGGAGATTAAGATAGTTGATATTACCAAGATTCTTGATAAGTGATTCTGGTATCTCAATGTTAGGTAGGAGTGCAGCTATACTACTTGAGAGTCGCTGCATCATTTCCATATGTGGTTTCAAAAGTTCATTGATATTTTGCTGAAGATTAATAACAGGCAAAATGCTTTTGAGATAGGCATTGATATTTTGCCCTAGTGAACTAAAAACTTCTGTATTAAAGGAATAGTTTTTTAAGACATTATTTAATGGCGACAGATCAATTTGTAGCCCCTTATTCACAGTCTGGCTAACAGAAATAACGGTTATGGAGGCGTCAGAGGTACTGTCCATTCCTGATGCCAATACTAGAAAATCAATTTTCTTAATTGAGGAAATAGAAATATATTCAGGAAAGGCCTGATCAAACGCAGATACATATTCATCCCATGTGTCACGTAGGTGAAGTTCAGAGTACCAAGCAACGATTTCTTTGTATTTTTCAATGGTCTTGGTAAGTTTCTTTTCTTTTGAACCATACGCAGGAGAAATCCCTAGCTGTTTTAAGACTAAACTATCCTAGATGGGCATGTCTGGATTGATGCTGGCAAGCATTTTACTGGAGAAGGATGCTTCAACATTGCCAGTCTTATTGAAAAGCTCACGTAGGATATATTCAAATGTCACATCATTTTTTGTTTTGAGTTCTTCAAACAGATCATAAAAGGCTTTTCTCCAATCAGCATCGCGTCGGATTTTATAGAAAAAATTGAATTCTCGTTGGAAATCTTCATCAGCAGAAATATCTGTAGTTTGAATCTTACCGATCAGATTGTAGTAGTGCTCAATATCGGAAGAACGCTTGTGGAGATTTTCTATTGCGGATTGCAAATGCATGTTAATCACCTCATTTCAGGTATTGTGCTGTAAGGCGTCTCACTTCATCCTGCATCTTGTGAACGACTGTATCCGGACCGGTGATTTTTACACCTTCGCCCAGAGACATGATCCAGCCCAGGAACTGATTGCTGGGAATTACATTGACGTGAACTCTGAAGGTGTTTTCATCTTTACGAATCGGAGTGATATCCTTGCCGAAACGGTCAAAGATAATACCGACTTTGTCGTTGCAGCATTCCAGAGTGACGCAGGTTTCTTCTCCGCCAAACATACCAAACACAGCCTTGGAATACTTGGCCATATCGAAGTTCTTAAAAGCTTTCTGGCCTTCACGCTTAACCTCAACCACATCGAGATACTTCATTTTGTCTACACGGTAATGCTTGATTTTATCAGCTTCAGAATCATAAGCAACGAGATAGTAGTACGCGTCATCCCACATCAGACACCAGGGGCTGACCTGGTACATGGCACCATCATGACGCAGAACCTGATTGCCTTTTATATCCCATTGGAAATAGTGGAAGGTGATCTGCTTACTGTCCTCAATAGCAGAATAAATGGTATCCACGTTGTTGTAGACCAGTTTGTTCGGTGTCTTGATTCTTCCGGAAATGACAACCTGCCTCTGCAGCTGTTTTGCTTCATAGGTGCTGACCAGGTTTTCCAGCTTCTTGATCAGCTGTTTAGACTTCTTATCCGTGATGAACTTGGCCGCCTGTACAGAATCCACCAGAAGCTTCAGCTCCGGCAGTTCAAACTGTCGTTTTCCAAGATAGTAATATGTGTTGCGGCCGATCTTTTCGCTGATAATATCAAGACCATAATGTTCCAGTTCTGCAAAATCAAGATACAGTGTTTTTCTGTTTGCAGATACTTCATAGGATTCAAGTTTCTTAATGATTTCCTGCATGGTCAGTGAATGCTGATCATCCGTGTACTGTGTGAATATCTTTACCAGATAAAGCATTTTCAGCTTCTGATTTTCTCCCTTTGCCATAGCCCCGGTTCCTTTCTTTCGTTTCCCTTATGATAACACGAAGAGAAGTGTAAAGGAATGATTGAGTCTTGAAATCGGGATGCAAAGGTCAGCTTCCGCGCTCCTGGTTTTTGATGATTTCCTGTTTTCTTCCAGTCTCAAGAATGGCACGGACGTTCTGTTCTACAGTCTGCAGTTCGCGCAATTTGGATCTGGCAAAGGAATAGCTTTCATATTGTTCATTTTTCTTTGCAACCAGTGTAGCTTTTTCAGTTTTCAACTGCTTCAGCATTGGAATCTTCTTGCCACCGGACAACTCGCGTAATTCTTTTCGTGCAGCCTCGTAGAGAAGGATAGAAGATTCGTGTTCTTTGCGGAATGTTTGCCTGTCATGAGCGTTCAGATACTCCTTATAAACGGCTTTGTTGGTCGGGTACTGACTGGTGTTATGGATCAACAGATTGGTCTTGCGGAGCTGTGCTTCCGTCTCTTTCATCTCAGACAGTTCACGATCAACGTCAGCTTTGGTAGATGCGAGCAGAGCAGTAAGCTCTTCTTCGGATTCGATACCATTCATCTGTAATAAGGACACCGACAAAATGTTCCTTTTTCGGTGGAATATCCTTTTTCTTTTTACTCATGAGAAAACCTCCTTTTGCCCTACAGAAGTGGGCAAAACTGTGACTGCGCAGGCAGGAACCGGAGCACTTGTGCGACAGAAAATAAATACTCTCGTAAATTAGGTGTGGACGGATAATTACGAGAGTGATGAAAAACAAAAGTTTTTTACGAGGGCTTGGAGAGCAGAATCCCCAACAAATTACCTGTTAACAGAGATCCGGAATCGGATAACGGTTTAACAAGGCGAAACTTGCCAGGAGTATATATGAGATTTGTCACTTTTTCTCAAAGTCCGAAAAATGGGACTGCATGGGTAGTATAATGAAAATGAAACATTGTAAGAAAAAACAATATCACGAAGACAATCTGAGGTGAGAGAAGGAGGAAATCATAAAAGAATATATCATCACTACTATGTTTTGCGGAGAGCACGGCCTGTATTTGTGTGAGCTGCCAACAGGATATGGAAAGACCTATAATGTCGTTCATGCGATGAAGGAGTACCTGGCTGATCCGGATAACCACAGGAAAATTATTTATCTGACAACACTTAACAAGAATCTGCCTGAAAAGGAATTACTGTCTGCGTTCGATAATGATGGGGCAGCATATCGGAGAAATGTCCTGCGTATCCGATCCAACTTTGATGAGGTGACTGAAAAGCTGGAAAATCTCGCAGTGCCGGAGGAGTTTCAGACAGATCGATATGATAAGCTATATAACCTGGTGCAGCGATACAATCGGACAATGGCAAGCAAGGCGACTGACCAGGAATATATACAGGACATCAAAAACAGGCTGAACGTTGCCGAGCGTGAATTCAGAGCTGAAATCACTGAGAAGCTGAAGCACAATTTTTATAATAAGCAGGCACGGCTTAAAGCGATAAGAACGGATAGTAACTGGAAATGGATAGGGCAGTTGTATCCTGCGGTTTTTACAGATGATTACCAGATTTTATTGATGAGTATCAGTAAGTTTATGAAAAGAAACTCTTGTCTGGTGGAACCTAGCTATGAGTTTCTGAAGTCTGACCTGATCGAAGATGCAATCATCTTTATTGATGAGTTTGATGCTACGAAGGCAACCATTGAGGAGGCAATAATAGAAGGTGCATTGTCTATTCAGGAAGAGTATTTATCCTTATTCCGTCAAATCCTCAGAGGCTTAAATCCTAAACACCTGTCTCGGGAAATGAAAGATGCTTATCAGAATTTGGATGCTGAGGGTCATGCTCAGTTCACATTCGAAAAAATCTTGAAGGAAGCACATGACATTGAGAAGAATTATGAGGTATATCTCAGCTATAAAACTGCTGAAGAGAGTGTCGACCGCAAACAAAATTTCCTTCTGAAAGATGCCACATATCATACTCTTTTCCATGACAACAAGGGGTATATACGGGCCGCAAGAAATAATCATAAGAACCGAATTGATATCTTCTTCGAGACAAGAGAAGAATTCTACGCACATGTAAAGGAAAACAAAGAAAAGAAAATTGAAGAAGAGGACATTGAAGAAGAGAAGAACATTGTCGTCTATGCGCTGCTTCGTGAGATCAATCGTTTTCTGATCCACTTCCGAATATTTCTCTTTGTGTGGGCCAGACATTACATGCTGGAGATCAATGCCGGACGAAATCCGGAAGATGATGAAATGACATTGGAGAATGCAATTAGCACAATACTATATAAGTTTGAATTGAGTCCTGCCGGTCGTCAGCTGGTTCTCAGTGATATGCGAAGCTCATCTGTAAATCGTAAGCAGAATGAACTTCTTCCGGACAATAGCTTCTATCAGCAGGGAATGGAAATCTTTGAATTTGAGGATCAGGATTCCCATAATGACTCCACGAATTTGCGTCTGGTTGCCGTGTATGATACACCGGAGAAAATTTTGACTTATTTGTCGGGAAAAGCTTCCGTTATCGGTATATCAGCAACCGCAGAGATACCAAGTGTGGTTGGCAATTATGATCTGGGATATCTGAAAGAAAAGCTGGGAGATCAGTTCCATCTGACATCGAAAGATACGAAAACCAAGATAGCTGCGCAACTCAAAAAAGGGTGGAAGGCTTACGATGACGGGCTGGTTCGAATCCATGCGGAGATGGTGAAAAATGAGGAAGTGAATTTTGATGCGTTATCCGTGTGCAGTGAGATTTTTCATAATGAAGAATTAGCCAGAATCTGTGCAAGTTTGATTCAGAATAAAGTTGAGAAGGACTATTATGCACTGAGATACTGTAATATCGTCCGTGCTATGTATCAGTTTTGCTCGGTGAAAATACAGTCTATGCTGTATCTGGGAACGGCTCTGCCTAAGAGAAATAATCCGGAACTGGATGAAGAACTTTTGAAGAAGCTCTTTGAACTTGTAATCCGGGATGTCAAAGCTAGTAACCGTGCGGAATGCCATGCAATGAGTATAGAAGATCCCCCCATGTGTATTCTTCGCAGCAGTAACTTTGATGAAGATAAATCTGATTTGCTCGACAGGCTCGGAGCTGGGGACAAAGTATTTATCATGTCATCATACCAGACATTGGGAGCTGGCCAGAACTTGCAGTACAAAGCACCGGATAAGAATAGGCTGGTGGAGCTTGTACCGTACCTGGATGATGGAGATAAACGACATTTTTATAAAGATATCGATGCCATCTATCTGGGAGATGTTACAAACCTGACAGCGAATACCTATTCAGAGAAGAAGCTGACGGAGAAAGAACTTTTAGGAATGCTGTTTCAAATCGAGGAATTGAATCAGAATGCAGAGCTAAGTTGTGCAGAAGCGGATAATATGATCAAGCTTGCTTTTCATGCGTACACCGGACGTGGTCATATGGAAAGAAATGTTCTGTATCAGACAGAGAGTGTCAGACTGCAGGCTACTCGCCAGGTAATGCAGGCAGTAGGTAGAATGTGCAGGACATACCTGAAGGCACCGGAAGTTTTTATCTATATTGAAGAGCAATTGCTGGAAAAACTGTCGGCAGGAGAATTGAAAAAACATATCCTGCCACCGGAAATGCAGGCAATCGTAAAGCTTCGAGAAACTCTTGGAACGGAGTATTCCAATGATGAAGCAAGGATCCTGAATCGCGCGGAGAATATCTCATCGTTTGGTATGTGGAATATTCGTCAGACCTTATCCAGAAACTGGACAGAGGACAGCATGGTTTTGTGGATGAATCTGCGAATGACAACGCTTTGTCATCCCACAGCAGATGTGGAATTGCATGATACGGATGAGTTGATTCGCAAGCTATATGTCACAAGCGGTAGGGCGCAGAACAGATATTTTTACTCCCAGTATTCAGATTTTAGCAACGTGACAGTTGACTTCGGCGATGATGCCATTGCCTTCCGAAATAGCGGCAGGGCAAAACAAAAAGCAGACAGCGGAGAAGTTGCCGTCTATGAGATGTCAGAGGCTGAATCTGGTCTGCCGGTAATATTGCAATACCCGGGAATGGAGGAGTTCTTTACCGCATCGGGCTATGCTACGGAATTCCGAGAGAATGATTATATGATGAGTCCCGTTCTCTTCCATAACATCTATAAGGGAGCCTTAGGAGAAGTAGCAGGAAAGTTCATCTTAAAGCGGGAGCTTGGCATAGAACTGACTGAAATCACGGAGCCAGAGAAGTTCGAATTCTTTGACTATCAGATGGCTCCGGATGTCTATGTGGACTTCAAGAACTGGAAATCCAGCTACATTGTGGATCGAAGCAGTGTGAAGGAAGAGATATTAAATAAACTGGATGCAATCGGAGGTAAGCGGGCTTACATCATCAACATCATTGGTGATTCAGATGCCAATATTGCGCCAACACCAATCGATGCAAGGATCATTGAAATACCATGCTTGATTGACAGACATGGCCACCCGCTTACAAAGTGTTTGAGCATGATTCGAGAGGAGGACATCAGATGATTTTAACAAACAGATTCAATGTCACATATGACTATGAGAAGATCGATCGGGACTATGATATTTTCCAAGTGGAAAAGCCGGAATATCTGGACAAGACCAATATTCTGGATCTTGCTAAACAGCAGTTTAAGGCTAGGGCAGTGCAGTACTCTTTCGGCAGAACAGCACTGGTCTTGTTTGATAAGAACGATATATCAGAGAAGCAGTTCCGGGATGCGATTGAGGCAGATTATCCTGATGCCACAGTGAAAAAAGTAGATATTTTGAATGAAGAATCCAGGGAAAAATACTTTTACTATAAGGATCGATTGCTTCTGCAGCTTCTTGTAAATTCCATCCGTTTTCCAAAAGAGGAAGGCTTCTCCTACAATAATCTTACCGGCAAGTTGTTCTATGGAAATCCAGGCTGGGAGAGCAAAAATAGCGTGTATTTTCTGCAGATTTCTTTTGATCCAGGCATGTATCTCAACCTCGATGTGAAGACATTCAGAAAGGTAAACTCTAGAACATCCAGAAAGGTAAACTCTAGAAACGGTAGGTATTATCTCAAGGATCCAAATAACGGATACTTCCGTAGAAAGCTAAAAGAAGATAATGTCCAACAGGAAGATCTTTTCGTAGAAGCATCTTTCGAAGGTAAACACAATACAGTCGAGTACCTTGATTTCAGTTTCTTTGAGAAATTCCGCAAATGCAAGCTTGGAGTCATGGAACAGTTTCTGCAGGATGTCAGGAAGTATCTTGGAGAGTATGCCACATTGACAGCGGAAGAGCGGATCGGTGATCAGTGCTATAAGGAATCAAAGAAAGAGAAGGAAAATCTATCAGGTGTCGATTATGCAGTGATTCTGAATCAGCTTGGCGTGAATATTGTAGATCTTTGTAAGACAGAAGAGTCCAAACAGATCGTGAATCGTCTGGTCAGCGAATTACAGCACTTCTATGGCATCACGCCGCAACTGGGTGAGTTACAGAAGGATATGTACAATATTCGCTTGATCCACGTCCCAGAGTATTACGAAGAGCATCAGCTGACAGACCCGCACAGTGATGATCTGCATGGATGTATCGTACAGCATATGACCCAGGAGAATCATGCAGATCTGATGGGACCTATGGGAGATAAAGAGTCTCATGTAATTCATAAAATATTGGTGGAACTCATTCTCAAAGGAGACGTTAGGTCCGGCCAGATTAGTATATACAATTGGGAAAAGCTTAGTTCCAATAAGACATGGACCTTTGTACAGAGGAGAAAGATCAAAGCTCCGAATGGTGGATTTGAGTCTATGCCAAATGCGGCAGGAAAGGCCACAAAGAACCGGTTCAGCTATACCACAGTAAGAATAACTCCGGATGGAAAGATGGACTTCCGGTCTTTCGATGACATGGGGTTTGCAAGTGACGAATTTGAAGAGAGAATCAGATATGTCTTTGACACCTATGAGTCAAAACAGTGGCGGAGCGGAAAAGAGGTGGAAGGTCTGGCATTCTCGGATATCAATAACATCCACGTCATCATTCGTACAAAGGAAAAGACAATGCCCAATACGTCAGCCATCTGGTCCGGACTGAAGGATACAAATGATAAAGACGATGTGGTCAGGGAGCTTGTGCTGGATGCATTGCAGGCATACAAAGATTTCTATCCGGATGACAATTCATACGCAGAGCAGTTGGCAGAGCAGTTGGCAGGGGCAGCTGGTGAATTACCAGCTACCATTACCAAGCGTGAACTAAAGAAATTGATGAATGTGCGTACCAAAGCTGGAAAAAGATTCAATCGATTTTTTCACAACGAGTATGGTGTCTGGATATCACCGGAGATCAAGGACTCCGATTTCTCTGAAGATTACCTGTTGGAGAATGTAACTGACATAAAATACTTCATGGATGAGAATACCGATGGGGAGGGTATCACATCGTTTAATTATTATGTTGGACCTGCGAAGTCAAATCTGAAGTTATCCATCCACAATGCAAGTATCGTTCGCCAAGTGCAAGCGGAAGAAGAGGTTGAGTTCCAGGAATTATTGCCGCTTATGGCAGTAGATTTTGTTAGGATTGGATTCTATACGGTGCTGCCGTTCCCGTTTAAGTATTTAAGAGAGTATTGTCATACAGTAAGCTCCTTATACAACTAGTATCTTATGTAAACTAATGATATTCACACAATCCGCACAAATATATCCCAAAGCATGTCGAAATTTTTTTGATTATAGGCGGAATCTTAGCTTTGAATTAGAAAGGGAAGTTCGAGAGAAAGGCGATATCTTTAATGTGAACTTTGAGTTTGACGATATTTAAGGACCTGAGCAAATGAACGATGCTTATACAATTAAAATTAAAAGTGAAACAGCATATATGTTTATGTGTGGATAAGCGTTAAGAATTCATATATTTATGTTGGGGAGACGGCACGGATAAGATATGGAGTGATTGGGCTTGTCCATAAAACTATTCGAGGAGAACTTGTTCGCTCTAAATCTGAGGTTACAATTGCTAATCAGTTACATCTTCATGGTGTGGATTATGAATACGAACCAGAGCTCATTCTTGAGGGTAGAGTAAAACGTCCAGACTTTAAGATAGAAGATTATGATACAGGAATCGTATGGTACTGGGAGCATTGCGGAATGATGGATAACCCTCAGTATGCGCGTCGCTGTGAAGAGAAGGAGGCTTTCTACAAAAAGAATGGTATTAAAGAAGGAAAGAATCTAATTGTGACGTGCGATGAGCATGGTTCGATTGATACAGCTAAGATAGATAAGATAATAACTACAACTTTTGATGTGTAATAAATAAGTGAGGTGAAAGATTTGGATACCAAGAGCATAGAGATTATGGCGGTAAATGCATTTACGGATAGTGTGATTACTTCTATGCATTTGGACCCTTTTATTGCGAGTAATGATAAGGAACCTTTTTTCGATGGGAATGTATATATCTATGATGACAAGAGCAAAGGTAAGAAAAGCTTTAAGGGGAGAGTGGCCGTTCAACTGAAAGGAAAAGAGGCAGGTAACAAAGAAATGGGTAAAGATAGAATCTCATATCCCGTTGATACAACTGATTTGAGAGGATATCTAATAGATGGTGGCGTAATTTTTATTGTTGTACTTGTTTCGAAAGTTGCGAGAAAAATATTTTATAAAGAACTAACACCTGTTTTTTTGAAGCAACTAATTGATTCACTAAAAGAGAAGCAAAAGACAAAGATCATTAATCTTGTGTCTTTTCCGGCAGATGATGATTATAAGGCATCTATTTTTATTAATTTTCTAAAGAATTGCGAAAAACAAAGTGTTGTAAAAATCGATTCTAAGCTTAAAACATTAACAGAACTTGAGGATGCTGGTGTCTTAGAAAACATCACTATATCAGTAACTGGATACGGGCTGTCAAAAGATGTAGAGGATGCCTTTTTATCGCAGGATACATATTTATACGCCAAGATTAAGGGTACAGATATTTTACAGCCACTTGAAGGGATTGCCGTCGAAAAGTTCATATGCAGATATGTACCTATGAAGATATCTATCGGTAATAGAGTGTTTTTTGATGGCTGTAATGTAAATAGAAGCAAAAAAGGATTTCGCATCAAGATTGGAGAGGGATTGTTTTTTGACCAATCAATAAAAGAGGAGAAATCTACAATACAGTTCACGCCCTCTAAATGGATTCGCAAACAAGCCCGTGATTTGGAATTCTTTTTGGAACTAATTGAGTCAAGAGTTGTAAAAATAGGCTCAATGGAAATTGATCTTGATAAAGTGGGTTTTAATTGTGCTAGTTATGACGTGGAATCTGCCAAAGAACAGTTGGTTAAATTGCAAGATGCAGTAAAGATGTTTGATTCATTACGATATGATGGTGATATTAACATCTCACAATTAAACACAGAAGAATTTAGGAATCTTTCGCGATTAGTAGATGCAATTATCTATCATAAATCAGTAAATCATCTTAAAGATAATTTACCACCGATAGTATCGTTGAATATAAATGGTAAAGGTTTCATGGTGATTTTTGAGAAAATTGACGAAAAGCAGGGAACTTATAATATTTATGATTTTTTTGATAAAGAATTTCCTTTAGTTATGAAGGTCGGGGATGAAGAGTTTAAGCCGATTTCTCAGTATGCAATCTTGGCTGACGGAGATTTGAGTGAAATTGCAAATATTGATTTTGATAAAGTTGTAGATGGTTGTTTTGTAGATTGCAAAGAGCAGTACCAGATGGAAAGAGCTAATTTTGTTATGCTGAATTTTATCAAGGCATATGATAAGTCAAGAGATTCAAGATTTCTCGATGCTGCTGAAAAAATGCAGATGAAGATAGATAATTGTGGACCGGACATGGATTATATAGGAGATACAATTCGTTTAATCAACAGAAATCAAATTATTCGACGGAAAGGAAATAGTATTTCTGAAGAGGAACAGGATAAACTTTACGCTATAATTTCAAATAGTGACATGGATCCATCTATACAACTAGGAACTGCTATTGTACTTAATGAAAAGGGATTGGCAAAACGTGCTATAAAAAAACTCAGCAAGGATCAGATCGATGAGATGAAAAATTATCCAATTTGGTTTTTAGCAAAAAATTGGAATCTCTAATAGTAGTTAGGGTTATATATGGGACAATACTAAAAAGTGCTAGCTTTTTATGAGTTGGCATTATTAAGTTCCTTCTTCTGGCTATCCGCTACTATGCGCTTGATGAGAAACTACATAGACAGAGTAAGAAGAAGCGCCAGAAGAAACGAGTCTTATCTTTGGAAAAAATTTGGCTACTGGTATTGGTTGGTATCATTTGCTTAGGTGACCCTTTCAATGAAATGGATGGTAATCTTGTAGTTGTGGATTATCAGAAATCCAGAAAGGCGGTGCGCTAATGGGTGGTAGAGGTACATTTGCTGCAGGAAATCCTGTACCTTATGTTTATGAAGCGGATACTTCATTTTTTGCAGGTGGAAAGTTTAATGGTGTCAAAGTATTAAAAGGTGTAGAAGGATCTGGTAAGCATGGCCTTCCGGAATCATCTCATTCTAGTTTTGCGTATCTTAAAATGAACAAAGATGAAACATTTAATACTATGCGTATTTATGACAAAGATCATAATCTCAAAATTGAAATTGCGTATCACCGAGAACCAAAGGTTGGAAAAGGGTTAGCCAAGGTCCTGCACTACCATGTCTATGGAAAGGAATTTAGCCAAAGTAAAACGCCTAAGTTTGAGCGTACAACGATTCGAATGCACAGAAACTCGAAACTTTACAAACACTATAAAAAGTTTTTTAAAGGAGCTGAACTATGATTAATGGTAATGTTGACGAGTTTATTGAAAAACTCTTAGATGGTGAAGAGGTTATATATGTCTATCATGGAAAAAAGTATTTTTCGCAAGGATATAATCTGGATGATGGAACGTATTATTTTGAATTACAGCAGTGGGAACCAACAGCATCCGTTTTATGGAGTATAAAAGGATTAGATCGTCCTGCGAGTTTGGATGCTTTTCTAAAAGAACCATTGTTTGATGGGAAAACTTTCTGGGAATGTGAAAAGGAAATGGAATGGGTAGACGAATAAAAATCCCCTTGAGCGCTACCAACACTCAAGGGGACATATTTGAGGATACGAACACCCTCCAAACAAGTGTTTTAATTATAGTTTTTTATGGGATTTATGTCAAGTAGATAGTTGATAAAAAGAGTTCTTGGATTTGGCAAAATGGGCAGTGGGTTATGGTAACTATTGATATGAGATTTGATTCTGCTTTAATTCAAAGTTGGATAGGAAAGAAATTCAATAAGTATAAATGTGATGCATTTGACTTTACGAATAGTGTTACACAGATTGTCGGATTGTACATTGGTGATGAGGTTTTTGCATTAACAAATATACAGGAGTCTGTTGACTATTACGGTGAAAAGGATGACATGGCTGTTTCAAAATTATACCGTTCTGATGACATCAAAAAAAAATCTGCCTTTTCAAATGTTAAAATGATATCTACACCGGTTAACGAAGTAATTACTTCTGTAAAACTTGTTAATGAACAACAGAAAGTAAGTATAAAAGGTGAGTTGAAATATGAAGTATGGCTGACGCGCGCAATTATCTTTGAAGCCGGAGAACGTGAAATATCATTCGAAAAGGATACGGTTCCGTTTTCGGAGGAGATTACGATTCGCAGAGGATACAATTTGATGGAAAAAATATCTGATAATGACGATTTTTTATAAGAATGGTATGAAGAGTATTTACCGGAATATAAAAGAGAGACTGTTATAATCAAGTAAGGTCGGAAGAGGTGTTCTGAACTGATAAAAAATGTACGTCTGCTATAGCAGCATTTTCCGTCCGAAAAAAACGGCTGTGAAATGCCGAGGGTAAACCGGTTTCTGCCGCACACTGCCGCCTGAGGGTCTTACTACCGGAATTTTCGGTGCATGGTGTACATTTGAAAGAGAAATCGAGAATCTGCAGAGTGCGTTGGAAAGCTTTGAAAATTTGAAAGATCAGTTGAAATAGGATGAAAAATGACGGGAAAGACTAAGAAAGAATTGAAATCGGCTGAGCAGCTGATAGAGCATATGAAATCCAAGGGAATCAAATTTAATATTGTTTCTGAAAAAGAAGCAATTGATTACTTGGAGAATAATAATAACTATTTTAAATTGGCTGCTTTTAGAAAGAATTATCCCAAGCATCCAGCGGGAGAATTCGAAGGACAGTATATCGATTTAGAGTTTGCATATTTAAAAGATTTGGCAACTATAGATATGACTTTGAGATATACCATCGTTCATTTGGCATTGGATATTGAACATCATGCGAAGCTTCAGCTTATGAGGGAAGCTGAGGCTCACAATGAAGATGGATACACTATTATAAAGGATTATTTTGACTCATTAGATAATAATAGAAGAAGTCGTGCCGAGTCTGAAATAGAGAGAAATGTAAATAGTATATACTGTGGAGCCATTATAGATAAACATAAAGATGCTTATCCAATATGGGCTTTTATTGAGATAGTTCCGTTTGGCCAGTTACTATCCTTTTATAGATTTTGCGCTGATCGATATAAGAATAAGAAAATGCAAAATACATGGTATCAGTTGATGGCATGTAAAGAGATTAGGAATGCTTCTGCACACAGTAGTTGTGTTTTAAATGATTTGACACCTAATAGTGCAAAATATAATACCAGTGATGATGTTATGAGGTCTTTATCTGCTATTAAAGGTATTTCAAAGAATACACGTAAGTCGAAGATGAGTAATGCAAGGATTCAGCAGATAGTTACTTTACTGTATGTTCATCATAACACAGTAACAAGTGCGGGGGTATTGAACAAAGGAAAAGCTAAGTTAAAGGATTTGACGGATATGGTGGACAAGCATGCTGATTATTATCAAGGCCATGATATGATTAGATCTGCTTTTGGTTTTCTGAAAAATAATTGAGGCTTGGTACTTGACAGAGGATCCGGAAAACAATAATATGTAGCTATAAAGAAAAAGCGTGTGCTTTTGCGGAGCGTTGTTGCAGAAATGTGATATGGCTCTATTTTTTTGCTAAGATGCTTTCATGACTTCTGGTCCACTGGACCGGAAGTTTTTTTGTCCATTTTTAGATATGCCAGTAGCAATCAAGGTCATAGGCCTCACCTAACGCACACGACATAGGAAATGCGGAAGATGCATAATGAGTAAACTTTTAGGTTGTAACTTTATGCGTATCTTGTTACTTACGTTTTAAGTGAAGTATCGGATTATCCGCACATTGTTGGTGATTCGCAGATTGTTGGCGGAACGTAGTATTTATGGGGACTGCAGGCTACGAAGCTTCGTTTCGGAATATCCGTGAAGGGATAGTTTGAAATCATTATGAAATGAAGTGGCCCAACGAGTGGTCGTCAAGTGGTGGTCAAGGTCGTTGAATTGCTACGGAATGCTGATTTTATAAGGGATGCAGGCTTTTTCGAAACCTCGTAATAAACCAAGATTTTGTATGGAATGGAATTAAAAGTTTCTTTGAAGGCTTGTGGAATGGCATCAAGAGTATGGCAGAGACTGTATTCGGCGGCATCAAGAGCTTTCTTGGCGATACCTGGGAGGGAATCAAATCCGCGGCCGGAACCGCATGGGAAGGGATCAAAGGCGGCTTGTCATCTGCATGGGAAGGAATCAAGACTACCGCTGGGACTACTTTTGAGACGATCAAGACGAATATCGGAACCGCGTGGGAGGATGTAAAATCCAACACTTCTACAGCGTGGGAGAACATCAAATGAACCATCAACGAGAAAGGAGGAGGCATCAAAGGCGTGATTGGAACGGCGCTGGAAGGCTATAAGGCTCTTTGGAGCGCCGGATTTAACACGATTAACACCCTGACCGGAGGAAAACTCGGAGATGCGCTTTTTACGGTAAAGACGAGGCTTGCCGGAATCAGTTCAGCGTTTTCCGATATGATGAGCAGCGCAAAGTCTGTGGTAAGCGAAGGTCTGGAGCGGATTAAAGGATTTTTCTCAGGCTGCAGGCTCGAGTTTCCGAGGATTAAGCTGCCGCATTTTTCCCTGTCGGGAAAGTTCTCGCTGGATCCGCCGTCGGTTCCGCATACCAGTGTCAGCTGGTACAGGAAGGCTATGGACGATGCGTATATACTGAACAGCCCGACTATCTTTGGAATGGCAGGAGGAAGGTATCTCGGCGGAGGCGAAGCAGGTCTGGAGGCCGTGGTCGGTACATACAAGCTGGCGGAGATCGTAAAGACGGCGGTGGCGTCAGTTTCCGGTGGGACAACAGTGATCCCTGTGTATATAGGCCAGGAGAGGATTGACGAAATCGTTGTCCGAGCAGCGAGATCACAGAATTTCCGAAGCGGAGGACGTTGATTTTGTTCAAGATTCTGTCACTCATTTCTGATATAGTAGAGGAAAATCATAATTTGTAAGGAGAAACTTTTCAATGAAAATGGTACATGTAACAATTTATACAGGATGTTTAGAAGATTCTATTAAGTTTTACAAAGATGTTGTAGGATTAAATGTTCAAAATGATTTTCGTGAGTTCGGCGGAAACATAGTATTTCTGGCAAAAGATAAGGGAGACACGCAGGTTGAACTAATTGATGATCCTCAAAAGGCATATAAGGGTAGTGGTATATCAATGGGATTTCATGTAGATGATGTTGAAGCGAAGCGTGAAGAACTTATTGCAAAAGGATTACATGTAACACCGATTATTGCACCGAATCCACATGCGAAATTCTTTTTTGTTGAAGACCCAAATGGAGTGACAGTGCAGTTTATTTAGAATTCGATAAATCCCAGTTTATGTATATATTGATTTTCAGGCGTCTGCTTCGGCGGGCGCTTTTATTATGCCCTGACGCGGGAAGGAGGGAATGACGTGCTGATAGATTATCCTGTGAAGTTCGGTGACGAAGAGATTCCGGAGCCGGAAGAATGGTCCGGGGAATCGTCTGTTATCGAAAATGTAAATCAGACGGAAGCCGGGACAGATCAGATATAGGTGACGAGGTACGGCAAGGCTCATTTCTTTTACAGCTGGCGGCTGGAAGCAAATGATCCCCTGCCTGCAGGAAAGAAGCCTTGTCTTTCCCTGCGTGATATGGAAAAACAGTACCGAAGGGATACCAGACAGTGGTGAATACCCTGAAGCAGCAGGATTTTTCGGCGCGTAAGATTGCCTCAATCAAGCGCTCTGACGCGAAGCTGTTTGTGATCGGGCTGCAGGATTCCGGAAAAAGCTACAGCTCGATTCGCACCATCCGTGGAGTCCTGAGACCGGCGTTTCAGATGGAGGTAGACGATGAAGTGATCCGGCTGATTCATTTCGATTTTCATATGGCGTCGGTGCTGATCGATGACCGTGGGAGAAGGGAAGCAATTTCAAAGAAGGAGATGGAAAAGTTCCTGAAATTTGTCCATGACGATAAATGCTACTACAAATACTACGAAGCCTTTTATATTCTGTTTCATACGGGGCTTCGGATTTCAGAGTTCTGCGGTCTGACGGTAAAAGATCTTGATATGGAGAAGCAGATTCTGAACGTGGATCATCAGCTGCAGAGAAGGGGCGACAGCAGGTATATCATTGAAACAACAAAGACAAACGCAGGCACCCGCCGTATCCCGATGACAGGCGATGTGTATGCCTGCTTTCAAAGTATATTGGAAAGCCGCAGGCCGCCGAAGCCCGAGCCGATGATAGATGGATACTATGCAAATGCTTCCCGGGTCTTTTGTCGTCTCCGGTATCATGGTAAACTGAAAAAACAGATAAAAAAATGTACATTTGCCAGGCCGGCATTTTTCCCTCTGGGGAAACGGCTCTTGAATGTCCGCAGTATACCACATCCTGCCGCCCATTGCCGCCTGAAGCTTTACTACCGGAATTTCCGGTGCATGGTGTACATTTGAAAGAGAAGAAGAAACCCAGCAAAGAAGCGCAGAACACGGCACTTTGCGGCGTCTTAGGAAGGAAATATTATATGATAAGAATACTTTTCGTCTGCCACGGCAACATTTGCCGTTCCCCGATGGCAGAATCAATATTTAACTACATGATAAAAGAAAAGGGGATAGCGGATAAATTCGAAACAGACTCCGCAGGTACAAGTCGTGAGGAAATAGGTCATGAGGTACACAGGGGTACCGTCAGGAAACTGAAGGAAATGAATATACCGGTAACGCCGCATAAAGCCAGACAAATGACATGGGTTGATTATGAATATTTTGACTACATCATTGCAATGGATTCAATGAATGTTGCCGGTATAATCAGAATAGCAGGTGATTCCGACTATGACGGTAAGGTACATAAGATTATGGAATATGCCGGTGAAGACAGAGACGTTGCCGATCCGTGGTATACCGGAAACTTTGACGCCACATATGATGATATTTCAAGAGGTGTTGAAGGCTTGCTTAATACGTTGAATAAAAAATATAATTTGTTTTAATTTCAACATATAAAATAAATGTTTTCGGATTGCATATAGTTTCAATTACTTATTGGGTCTTATTTTTTAGTCTGTTTTCGATAAGTTTACAAAATGAAAATGCGGGCTGAGTATCAATTGATACGCAGTCCGCATTTTTTATAAGAACATTTTAAATAATACAATTACGGCGATACCGAGTATTATTCTGTACCATCCGAATACAACGAAGGTATGCTTCTTTATATATCCTACTATAAATCTGATGACAAATATGGATACAAAGAAGGCAACCGCAATACCGATAAGCAGCAGCAGAGCCTCGTTCGGTGTAAAATGAAACCCGAACTTCACAAGTTTTGCGATACTTGCTCCGAACATTACCGGTATGGCAAGTAAAAATGTGAATTCCACGGCAAGTTTTCTTGAAAATCCCATTAAAAGCATGGCAATAATGGTTATTCCGGATCTGGAGGTTCCGGGGAATACGGCAGCAATCATTTGAAACATTCCTATAACAAATGCCATAAGAAATGTTATGTCGCTTAATCTGCTGACTCGGACCCGTTTCCCCTTTTTTAATCTTTCAACAATAATAAATATCACGCCTACGACAATCAATGATACGGCAATGGATATTGGATTGTAAAATGCCGCATTTATTGCATCGTCAAAGAAAAAGCCGACTATTGCGGCGGGAATTGTTGCGATTATTATTTTCCCCCACAGCAATAATGATGAAAGTTTTATCTGTACATATCCTGATTCTCTCGTAAACGGAAATAATTTCCAAAAGAACGGAATAATTACGGCGCATATGGCTCCCAACTGAATAACAACTTCAAACATATCGAAGAAACCGTCAGATACTGTATAAAAAGATGTTATTTGATTGAGCAGTATCATGTGACCGGTTGAACTGACGGGAAGCCATTCCGTTATTCCCTCTACGAGACCGAATAAAAGCGCCGTAAGCATATCAAGGTTAAATAACATTTATATTCCCTCCGGATCAATGAGTTCCGGTTGAACCGAACCCGCCTTCGCCTCTGACTGTGTCTGTTAATTCATCTACTTCGTTAAATGTTGCGGCATAGTATGGAGTAAATACGATTTGAGCTATTCTTTCATGCTTATCAATTTGTTTTGTTTCATTAGTATGGTTGTGAATCGCAACCATTATTTCTCCTCTGTAATCGGAATCTATTACGCCGACTTTATTGGCGGGTGCAAGTCCTCTTTTACATGCAAGAGAGCTTCTTGCATATACAAGGCCGACAAGACCGACGGGAATTTCTATGGCAATGCCTGTATGAATAAAGACTGTTTCATGTGGTTTTATTACGGCTTCTTCAAGTGCAAACAGGTCGGATCCCGCCGCATACTCGGAACCGGTAAGGGGTTCCTTTGCCTCATCGTTTAATTTTTTAAAGTTGATGACTGTTTTATTAAGACTCATAACCTTCCCTTTCTATAACATGTCCCGCTTCCAGCGACTTTTTTACGTCTATGGTTCTTTGATTTGCCGATCCTTTGAATTTAAGCATCAGATTTTTCTGTTCTTCGATAAAAGGACCGTCAACAATTACATCCGTATATTTCAATAATTCGGACGTATACGGTGACTCTTTCGTCATAACATCAATAATATCCTTATCAAACAGATATCCGGTAAAGCACCATACATCTTTTTCGGGATATGTTTCTTTAACCTTTTTTAACAAAGGAAGCAAACCCTCCTGATTGGAATATTCAAACGGCTCTCCTCCGAGTATAGTAATACCTGAAATATAAGGCTCTTTCATTGCGCTTATTATGGATTCAGTTACTGAATCGTCATATGGTTTGCCTGCATTAAAATCCCATGTGACCTCGTTAAAACAGCCCTTACAGTGATGTGTGCATCCTGATACATATAGCGTAACTCTGATGCCAGGACCGTTAGCCACATCAAATAGTTTAAGCTCTGAATAATTCATTTTAACACCACGTTTCATTTACAAATTGACATAATTGTCTTTAATTATATCAAAAAAAAATCGTAAATAAAATAAATCTTATTTATTCTTTGACGGTGTATATATAAAGGTTGTATATTATATACTAAATTTATTTCGTAAGATAGATATGCGTGAGGTGATGTTTATGCCAGGAAATACAGAAAAAACAAAGAATGTAAGCGATAATCTTAAGAACAACGTTCCGGCGGATTATACACCCCCGGAGGTTTTACATGATGAATTATTTGATACCATAAAAAGATATCACCCTTCCAAGGATCTTTCCGATATTGAGAAAGCGTATCAGATGGCATTTGATTCACATGTAGGACAGTTCAGAAAATCAGGAGAACCTTACATTATTCATCCGATTTGTGTTGCAATAATTCTTGCTCAGCTTGAACTTGATAAAGAAACAATTATTGCCGGCCTTCTTCATGACGTGGTTGAAGATACGGAAGTGACAAACGAGGATATCGTAAGAGAGTTCGGCGAGGAAGTGGCGCTCCTCGTTGACGGCGTAACAAAACTTACAAGATTAAAGTATAAACAGGATAAAATTGATATTCAGGCGGAAAATTTGCGTAAAATGTTTCTTGCCATGGCAAAGGATATCAGAGTTATCCTTATTAAGCTTGCAGACAGACTTCACAATATGAGAACTCTTCAATATCAATCACCCGCAAAGCAGATTGAGAAGTCAAGAGAGACCATGGACATTTATTCTCCTCTTGCAAACAGACTCGGAATATCGAAAATTAAAATTGAACTTGATGATTTATCAATGAGATATCTTCTCCCTGATGTTTATAAGAGCCTCAGACAGGAAGTGCATACGCTAAGACCGGGCAAAGAAGCTTTTATGGAGAAGGTGAAAAAAGAAATTGCCATGCATATGGAAAATAACCATATTGATGCGGTGGTTACGGGAAGAGTAAAGCACTATTTTTCCATATACAGGAAAATGGTAACACAGAATAAAACTCTCGATCAGATATATGATATATTTGCCGCAAGAATTATCGTAAAGACTGAAAAAGATTGTTATGCGGCTCTCGGCGTTATTCATGATATGTATAAGCCGATTCCCGGACGATTTAAAGATTACATCGCCATGCCTAAGCCTAATATGTATCAATCGCTTCATACTACTCTTATGTCAAGTGAAGGACAGCCGTTTGAAGTTCAAATAAGAACCGAAGAGATGCACAAAACAGCAGAATACGGTATTGCGGCTCACTGGAAATATAAGGAAGGCAATACTGGAGTACCTGCCAAAGACTCTCTTGAAACAAAGCTTAGCTGGCTTCGTCAGATTCTTGAATGGCAGAAAGAAATGTCCGACAATAAGGAATTTGTCGACTCCGTAAAGGCTGATTTAAGTCTCCTTTCCGATACTGTTTATTGCTTTACTCCTTCAGGTGACGTTAAGAATCTTGCGGTGGGTTCGACTCCTATTGATTTTGCGTACAGCATTCATTCAGCGGTAGGCAATACCATGGTGGGGGCAAGAGTAAACGGAAGAATAGTCCCAATTGACTACAAGATTAAAAACGGTGACAGAATTGAAATTATTACTTCTCAAAATTCTAAAGGACCGAGCAGCGATTGGCTTAGTATTGTTAAAACCACACAGGCTAAAAATAAGATAAAGCAGTGGTTTAAGAAGGAATTCAAGGAAGAAAACATAGTAGAAGGCAAGAATAAGATACTGCAATACTGTAAATCAAAAGGAATTGACAGTACAACGATTAACAAGCCTCAATACTTTGAAAAAGCTATTAATAAGTATGGTTTTTCAGACTGGAATGCGCTGCTTGCCGCCATAGGACACGGAAGTCTTAAAGAAGGACAGGTTGTCGGAAAACTTCTTGAAGAGAGAGATAAGGATATCCGTTCTCACATAACCGATGAAGATATCATTAATAATATAGAAGAAAAGCATGTAAATGTTGCCCCTGCGGCAGACGGTAAAAAGAGCACCATTCTTATTGATAAGCTCGGAAGTATCGATGTTCATCTTTCTAAATGCTGTCATCCGGTTCCCGGTGATGAAATCATAGGATACGTAACAAAGGGAAGAGGTATTACGATTCACAGAACTGATTGTACCAACATACAGCATTTCCCTGAATCGGAGCGTGCAAGACTTGTTCCCGCCGAATGGTCTGCTTGTAAGATTGAGGGTACATACAGTGCAAAAATCAGCGTTTATGCCCACAATCGTGTCGGACTTCTCATTGATGTTTCAAAAGTGTTCTCGGACGAAAATATTGACGTTAAGTCAATAGACGTAAGAACAGATAAAAAAGACATTGCGACTCTTAATTTCGGATTTGAAGTTAAGAATAAGGATCAGCTTGCAAAGATTGCAGCAAGAATCAGAAATGTTAACGGAGTTACGGAAGTAACGAGAGTAAGATAATTAATAAATTTATTTACAATGATTGTACAATAATTGTTTTCTGAATTGAAAACAATCGAAATTTTAACTTTAACAATACTCGGACATTGTACGATTATTTTGAAATGAGGTTATATGGCAAATATACAAGTTTCATCCTGTATAACAGGTATGATTGACAACAACACATATTGTGTCATTAATAAGGATACTAATGAATGTATAATAACGGATCCTTCATTTAATCCCGACGTCATCGTTAATATGATTAATGAAAGCGGCGCGGCACCGGCAGCCGTTTTACTGACTCACGGTCATTTTGATCATATAATGAGTGTGGATTTTTTAAGAGAAATGTATCATATTCCGGCAGTTTCATATGCTGACGAAAAGGAATTAATCACTAATGTTTCATTGAATCATTCCGATAAGTTCGGAAGGCATAAAGTTACCGTAGAGCCGGATATTTATGTTAACGACGGAGATATTTTAAATTATGCCGGAATGAATATTAAGGTAATTCATACGCCGGGGCATACAAGCGGAAGCTGTTGTTTCTTTATAGACAATAATCCAAATCCGATTCTGTTAAGCGGTGATACTCTTTTTCGCGGAACTCACGGAAGAACGGATTTTGAGACGAGTTCATATGAAGATATGAAACATTCCCTTAAGAGATTATTTGAACTTCCGCCTAACACCCTTGTACTGCCGGGACACGGTTCACCTACAACCATTGAATATGAAAAAGGACACAATATTATTATTTCCGAATTGTAAACCCGTAATATATTTATAATCGGTATTATAAGTCCTTGCGGACTCTGGAGAGGGTCGTAAAAAAATACTACACATAATAATCTGGAGAAATTGTAATATGGAAGCATGGAACGCATTTGTTTCATACATGGAAAGTTTAAATTATGTATCTACCGTAGTGCGAGTGGTCTTTGCAGCTTTATGCGGCGGGATTCTCGGACTTGAAAGAAGAAAGGCGCAAAAGCCTGCCGGCATGAGAACCTACATGCTTATATGTGTCGGATCGGCCATTATAAGCATAACGTCACAATATATGTTTGATAAGATCGGCGGTAACGATGTCGGACGAATGAGTGCGCAAATCGTAAGCGGTCTCGGTTTCCTTGCTTCATCTGTTATTGTCGTATCAAAGAGATCAAGTGTTAACGGTATTACTACGGCTGCGGAAATGTGGACAGCCGGCGCAATCGGTCTTTCCATCGGTATCGGAAATTATTGGGTAGGTATTGTGGGAACCGCCGGAATATTTATCGTTATGACCGTATCAAGAAGAATAGAAACAAAGTATCTTCTTAAGACATCATCAATTCCTTTCAGGGTTGTTGCGGATTCTGACGATGTTGTTTTTGCCGTGGCCAAGAGCCTGCTGAATTACAATGTTGAAGTTAATAATATAGAAGTAACACAAAAACAGGGGTATGAAAGCGTTTCGGACATGGAACTTAATAAATCAACATATTGTACCGCGGAGATCACAATCACTTCCAAGAACATGAAACCGGACGACATCGTTAAAATAGCCAAGAGCGTTAAGGGAGTAAGAGATGCATGGTTCTGATATAAATCTTATAAACGTATATTTAAAAGATAAGAATTTTTTTGACGATGCAGGATTGTTATTAAGAGCTTTTTTTACCGGTTCCAAGGTTATTTACAGCGGAGAATCGGAAAATGATTCATATTTATCTTCAGTTTCGGAAGATAAAAAAGTGTTTTATCTTTCAGATGATTGTTTGCATTGTCGTCTTGACGCATTCTTGCCTGAATATAAAGAAACTCTCGGCAAGTCTAAAGGTGAGATTCACGATATTTTTAAAAAATCTTTATATGAAAGCCTCATGGAATATACGGGAAAAAAGCTTCCATGGGGCTTTCTTACGGGAGTAAGACCTTCTAAAAGAGCAATGGCGCTTCTAAACGATAAATGTGATAACAAAAAAGAAGTTACGGATATTTTAAAGGAAAGATATTTAATTTCGGATAAAAAGTCTGAACTTGCCTATGAGGTTGCAAAAAAGGAAAAGCTTATAATTGATAAATTATCCGACAAAAACAGCATCAGTCTGTATATACACATACCGTTTTGTCCGTCCGTATGTGCATATTGTTCATTTGCAACAGTATTAAATGACAGTGTTTTAGCGGACAGATATGTGGATGCGCTTTGTGTTGAACTTGAAGCATTTAAAGACAGGCTGTCAGATAAGAACATCAATTCCATATATATGGGTGGAGGCACTCCGACAGCTCTCAATGCATCTCAGTTGGAAAAAATACTCTTATGTGTTGAGAATAATTACAATCTTTCTGATCTTTTGGAATATACGGTTGAAGCCGGAAGAGCTGACAGTATAACCAAAGAAAAGCTGGAAGTTTTGAAAAGACATAACATTACAAGAATATCTGTTAATCCACAGACATTTAATCAAAAAACACTGGACATAATAGGAAGAAATCATACGACGGATGATGTTTATGCGGCGTATTGTCTCGCAAGAGAACTGGGATTTGACAATATAAATATGGATGTTATCCTCGGACTTCCAGGGGAAACAAGGGACGATATTTTAAAAACGGCAGAGTGTCTTAAGGAGCTTGCACCGGACAGTATAACAATGCATTCTTTGAGCTTTAAAAGGGCCGCTGCATTTACGACAAGCAAATCTTTATATAATAATTACGAATATATTTCTACGGACGAATATCAGGATATACTCGGCAGCGCCGCGGAAGAATTGAATATGATGCCGTATTACATGTACAGACAGCAGAATATGACCGGCAATCTTGAAAATGTCGGGTACTCAAAGGAAGGCTTTGAGTGTCTGTATAATATTTTCATAATGGAAGAGGTTCAGTCAATAATCGCTTTCGGAGCCGGTTCGTCAACTAAGTGTATATTTGACAACGGACGGATAGAAAGAGCCGAAAACGTAAAAAACGTAGAGCAGTACATAAACAGAGTTGATGAAATGATTGACAGAAAGAATAAACTTCTTGATCAATATAACTAAATATAAAATATAATATTAAAATTTATAACTATCATGTATACTTTAATACAGTTCTTATTTGTATGGAGGAAAATATGCAGGAGTCAATGCAGGGCATTAAACGCTCATATAAATGTGCCGAATTAAGTATAAATAATGTCGGTGAAAAAGTTACGGTTATGGGATGGGTTCAAAAAAGAAGAAACCTGGGCTCATTATTATTTATTGATTTAAGAGACGTAAGCGGCATTGTTCAAATAGTTTTTGACGAGACCAAGTCTGATGGCGCAGTATTTGAAAAGGCCAACGGTATTCGTTCAGAATATGTTATTGCCGTTACGGGAAACGTTGTAAAGAGAAGCGGTGCCGTAAATAAAGATTTGAAAACCGGTGAGATAGAGATAGAGGCTGAGTCCCTGAGAATTTTATCGGTTTCCGAAACGCCTCCTTTTCCGATAGAGCCGGGTATTGATACAAAAGAGGAAATAAGATTAAAGAACAGAACACTGGATCTCAGAAGAAGTGACATAAGAGACAATATCATTATGAGAAGCAGGGTTACAACACTTATCAGACAGTTCTTAAGCAAAGAAGGCTTTCTTGATATCGAAACACCGATGCTTACAAAAAGTACGCCTGAAGGTGCAAGAGATTACCTTGTTCCGAGCCGTGTGCACCCGGGAGAGTTCTATGCCCTTCCGCAGTCGCCTCAATTGTTTAAGCAGATGCTGATGTGCGCGGGATTCGACAGATATATGCAGATTGCAAGATGTTTCAGAGACGAAGACCTGAGAGCCGACAGACAGCCTGAATTTACTCAGGTGGACCTTGAAATGTCCTTTGTTGAAGCAGATGACGTAATGGATGTTACGGAAAGACTTATCGCCGAGATTTTTAATAATATCTTAGGCGTTAAAGTTGAACTTCCCCTTCAAAGAATGACATGGAGAGAGGCGATGGACAGATTCGGATCCGATAAGCCGGATATCCGTTTCGGCATGGAATTAAAGAACGTATCCGACATTGTTAAGGACATGGATTTTATTGTATTTAACGGTCCGGCCAATACGGAAGGACAGTCCGTAAGAGCCATAAACGCCACAGGTTTCGGAGACATGTCAAGAAAGCAGATAGATGCTCTTGTTGATTTCGCAAAAGGATACGAAGCTAAGGGATTGGCATATATTCAGATACAGCCGTCGGGAGATATTAAATGCTCATTTGCAAAATTCATTTCAGAAGATAAGTTAAATGAATTAATAAACGCTTTGGACGGTAAACCGGGAGATTTGTTATTATTTGCCGCAGACAGGGATAAGATTGTATTTAACGTTCTGGGAGCTTTGAGACTTGAACTTGCGGAAAGAGCGGGACTCAGAAAGCAGGATGATTACAGATTCCTTTGGGTTACGGAATTCCCTCAGTTTGAATGGTCAGATGAGGAAGAGAGATTTATCGCAATGCATCATCCGTTTACAATGCCGTTTGATGAGGATGTGGACAATCTCTTAAACGACAAGGCAAATGTAAGGGCTAAGGCGTATGACATAGTCCTTAACGGTATTGAGCTGGGCGGAGGAAGCGTAAGAATACATCAAAGCGACGTTCAGGAAAAGATGTTTAATGCTCTAGGCATTTCCACGGAAGAAGCAAATGAAAAGTTCGGATTTCTCCTTGATGCGTTCAAGTACGGCGTGCCTCCTCACGCAGGACTTGCCATAGGTCTTGACAGGCTGATTATGCTTATGAGCGGAAGCGAAAGTATCAGAGACGTAATAGCATTCCCTAAGGTTAAGGATGCATCATGCCTTCTTACGGATGCTCCTAATGTGGTTGATGAGAAACAACTTAAGGATCTTCATATAAATATTATTACAAGTGAGGAAAAGTAATGCCCATATTAGATAAATCAAACGCAGCCGATGTTGCCCGCTACGAGAATTTCATCAGAACTTCACCATACGGCAGGGCCACTCAGGACATGAACTGGAGCCGTGTTAAAAATAATTGGCAAAGTGATTATGTATATCTTGAAGAAAACAATAACATTATTGCGGCTTTGTCAATATTGTCTGTCGAAGCCGTCGACGGCGCTTCATTTTCATATGCAAGCAGGGGACCTGTTTCGGATTTTTCAGACATCGCCTTAACAAAAAGGCTTATCGAAGAAGCAAAACCTGTTATTGAAGCAAGAAATTCGTTTTTATTAAGAATTGATCCCGCGTATAAATATGATGAAAATATTGTGAACCTTTACAGAGACGCGGGTTATGAATTCAGAAGCAGAGAAACACCCATAAAGTCATTTTCCCAGCCCCGTTATGACATGATTTTGGACATTAAGGATAAAACAAGCGAAGAAGTTCTTAAGGAATTCAGACAGAATACGAGATATTCCGTAAGACAATCCATAAAAAAGGGCGTTTCCACAAGATACGGAAGATCCCCTGAAGATCTCGATATATTCTATGATATGACAATTATCATGGCGGAAAGACAGGGAATTACATACAGACCTAAAAACTATTTTGAAAGACTTATTGATGCATTTCCCGACATTAGAATATATGTGACTGAATTTGAAGGAAAACCGTTGTCAACAGCAATAGCATTTCCATATAATAAAGAAATGTGGTATATATATGGTGCAAGCAACGGTGAATGCAGAAACATGTCACCTGCTTACAATACCATGTGGACAATGATATGTGATTCAATTGAAATGGGACTTCATTCTTATAATTTCGGCGGAATATTCGAGCTTGATGAGAATGACGGTCTGTATGTGTTTAAAGACGGATTTTGTAAAAAGGACGGACCTACGGAATGGATAGGAGAACTTGATGTAGTTTATGATGAACATAAATACAAAAAGTTTATTGAGAGATAATTAAAAAGGAGTAAACATGTATTCATTTGATTATGTTAAAGAATTCGACCCTGTAATCGCTAAAGCCATGGAAGATGAGCTTGAAAGACAAAGACATAATATCGAACTTATTGCATCAGAGAACCTTGTAAGCAGAGGAGTAATGGAGGCAATGGGAAGCCACCTTACCAATAAGTATGCCGAAGGTTATCCGGGTAAGCGTTATTACGGCGGATGCGAATTTGTTGATGTTGTTGAACAGCAGGCAATAGAAAGAGCGAAGGAGCTTTTCGGTTGTACATATGCAAATGTTCAGCCTCACTCAGGTGCTCAGGCAAATTTTGCGGTTTTTTATGCATTGATGAAACCGGGTGATACATATATGGGAATGAGCCTTGACTGCGGCGGACATTTATCACACGGTTCAGGCGCTAACATTTCCGGTACGTATTTCAATGTCGTTCCTTACGGCGTTAATGAGGAAGGATTCATTGATTATGATGAGGTTCTCCGTATTGCCAAGGAATGCAGACCTAAGTTAATTATTGCCGGAGCTTCCGCATACGGAAGAACTATTGATTTCCCTAAGTTTAGAGCCATTGCGGACGAAGTAGGAGCATATCTTATGGTCGATATGGCTCATATTGCAGGTCTTGTGGCAGGCGGTGAGCATCCGAGCCCTATTCCGTTTGCGGATGTGGTAACAACAACCACTCACAAGACTCTCAGAGGACCGAGAGGCGGTATGATTCTTTCATCTGAAGAATTTGCAGCCGAGCATAAGCTTAATAAGTCCATATTCCCGGGAACACAGGGCGGTCCTCTCATGCATGTTATTGCCGCAAAAGCAGTATGTCTTAAGGAAGCTCTTCATGATGACTTCAAGCTTTATGCTAAGAATGTAAAGAGAAATGCAAAGGCGCTTTGCGAGGGATTACAGAGCAGAGGCTTTGACATAGTTTCAGGCGGAACGGATAACCATCTTATGCTTGTTAACCTTCTTAATACAGGTAAGACCGGAAAAGACGTAGAGGCGATTCTTGACAGTGTAAATATAACATGTAATAAGAATACCATTCCTAACGATCCTGCATCTCCTTTCGTTACAAGCGGTATCAGACTCGGTTCCGCAGCCGTAACAACAAGAGGTTTCAATACACACGACATGGATATGACGGCGGAAGCCATTAAGCTTGCCGTATTCGATAATGAAATCGAAAAAGCAAAGGCATTGGCAAAGGAACTTACATCTGCATATCCTTTATATGAAACAGGAAAATATATCTGATTAATTAAACAGATCAATAAATACACATAGTTTAATATGTACCCCTTTTGCCGGGCTGCCGGTAAAAGGGGTTTTTTATTAAATTTACATTGTTATTCAAAATTCATATACGGATTTTACAAAACTCTTATTTGTTTATTTTTTGACAAATGATTTAAATATTATGTAATATCGATATATTTATGTTAAAATATTGTAAAATATTACAATATAATTAAGGGGTTATTTATGAATATCGCAATAATTTTGGCAGGGGGAATAGGATCCAGAATGAAAATGGGAACTCTGCCGAAACAATTTTTAATGATAAATGACAGACCCGTTATCAGTCATTGCCTTGTTACGTTTAACAATAATAAAAATATTGACGGAATATTAATCGTATGTGCGAATGAATACAGAGCTTTTCTCTCTGAGTGGATAGAAAAATTAAACATAAACAAATTCATACATTTTGCGGATCCGGGAGAAAACAGGCAATATTCAATTATAAACGCATTGAATTCTTTGGAAAAAATCAATCCGGAAAATATAATCATACATGACGCGGCAAGACCGTTTGTATCAGATGTTCTTATTGATTCATGCATAAACGGTTTGCGTGACAATAAGGCCGTAATGCCGGTCCTGCCGGCAGAAGATACGTTTTATTACAGTGAAAACGGTTTACATGTGGATTCTTTGTTAAAGAGAAGCACGCTTTTTAGGGGACAGGCGCCGGAAGGTTTTAATTACATTTCATACCTCAATGCCAACAGAAGTTTGTCACATGAAGAATTGCTTGAGATAAACGGATCCAGCGAAGCGGCCGTTAAGTGTGGAATTGAAGTGGCTCTTATTGAAGGAGATAAAAGAAATTTTAAAATAACTACCGCGGAAGATTTGGACTTGTTTAAATCTTTGTGCGATAACTGATGTTTTGTTTTGTAGGAATAAAGGTTTTGTTTAAAATGAGCAGGTTTGTAAAATTAAGTGAGAAAGAATATAAGGATAGATTGTTCAATATGCTTGTTAAATTCGACGAATTTTGTAATAAGCATAGTTTAGAGTATTCCCTTTGCGGCGGAACATTGCTTGGGGCAATCAGGCATAAAGGGTTCATTCCGTGGGATGACGACATAGATGTTGTTATGCCGAGACCTGATTACGAAAGGTTTAAAGTTTTGGTAAATAAATATCCGCTCGGCGATAATCTTGTATTTGATACTACTTTTGAAGGATATGTACAAAAGATAGTTGATAAAAGCACATATTTAAAAACAAGATATTCATCTGTTGATAAGCATTTGTGGATGGATGTTTTTCCGATTGACAGTCTTCCGGATAATAAAGCAGATGCAGAACGTCGTCTTGTTACCGGTATGATAATTAAAAAGATTACCGCAAGGGCCGATACGCAATTAGGTGAAGGAAAGACAAAATTAAGAGCAGTTGCAAAAATTCCCGTAATTCTTCCTTTACAGATTATCGGCACAAAAAGATTTGCCAAATTTTTAGGCGATTTTTCAAAAAAATATAAATATAAGAATTCATACTATGTCGGAGCGGTTTCTTCAAGCTGCGGTAAGGGTGAACTGCTCGTGCGTCATGAATTTGATAAAAAGATAAATGTAGAATTTAACGGAAAAAAATTTAAAGCAATGTCCTGTTATGATACATACTTAAAAAATATGTATGGTGATTACATGAAATTGCCTGAAAATTATGAAAGATTGGGACACCAGTTAAAGAAATGTTATAAGAGGATCGGTTAATTATGAAAGCATGTGTACTTGAAGATATCGGCAAATTAAAATATAAAGATGTTGAAATGCCCGTAATGAAAAAGGGCGAGGTGTTGGTAAATGTCAAAGCCTGCGGGATATGTTCAAGTGACATCCCAAGAGTATTTACTACCGGAACATATCATTTTCCCACAATACCGGGCCATGAATTTTCCGGACTGATTACAGATGCGGCGGAAGATGTAGATAAGTCCTATATCGGAAAGAGAGCGGTTATTTTCCCTCTTATTCCATGTGGTGAATGTCCGTCATGTAAAGAAAAGGAATTTGCAAGATGTGATAATTACAATTATTTCGGTTCAAGATGTGACGGAGGTATGGCAGAATTTATTTCGGTACCTCTATGGAATATAGTGACTTTTTCCGATGACATCCCTTACAATACGGCAGCTCTTATTGAACCTATGGCAGTAGCAAGACACGCTACAAGAAGAGCAGGCATCAGTAAGGAAAAAAGAGTTCTTGTTATGGGTAATGGAACAATAGGTCTGCTCGCTGCGCTTATTGCACAAAGGGAAGCAAAGCAGGTTATTGTTGCCGGACGATCAAAGAGCAAATTGGAATTTACAAAATCTGTGGGAATTGAAAATGTAATTGATTCATCTTCGGATATGCATGAGGAAATCGACAGAATAACCGAAGGAAACGGCGTCGATATCGTTATTGAATGTGTAGGCAGCAATCAGTCATTTGAAAGTGCGATTCTTGCGGTTAAAAAAGGCGGTACGGTTGTACTTACAGGTAATCCATACGGTGACATGAACTTACCTAAGGCATCATACTGGAAGATTTTGAGAAATGAATTAACGGTTAAGGGAACATGGAATTCAAGTTATAACGATACATGCAATGACTGGAAGGATTCCGTAAAAATGATAGAAAACGGAGAAATTAATATAGATAAATTAATTACTCATACATTTAAAATGGAAGATTATGAGAAAGCTTTTGACGTTCTTAGAGATAAGAATGTCTTAACATGTAAAGTTATATTAAATCCCTGATTATATATTGGAAAAGATATGAATAAAAACGGCAAAATAAGTGCTTCAATGATGTGTTCGTCATTTGATAAATTATCGGATACGATTCGTATGTTTGAAGAAGAAAATATTGATTATCTGCATATTGATGTGATGGACGGCAATTTTGTCACCAATATAGGTTACGGTACATCATATGTAGAATTTATAAGGAGTGTTACGGACATTCCTCTTGATATACATTTAATGATAACGAACCCGAAAGACAAACTTCCGTGGTTTGGGCTTCAGCCTTCTGACATTGTTTCGCTTCATGTTGAGTCCGACAAAGACATAAAAACGGCGGTCGAAAGAGTAAAAAGTTACGATTGTAAATGCACGGTTGCGATAAATCCGGTTACTTCGGTCGATGTTCTCGAAGAAATCTATCAAACAGTCGACGGCGTTAATATTCTTCATGTTACCCCCGGATTTGCCGGTCAGAAAGCGGTTGAAGGCACCATGGAGAAAACCGGGACTGTTATCAACAGAATAAATGAATTGAAACTTACGGATTATATAATTGAAACAGACGGAAATATTACATTTGAAAGAGCAAAAATCTTAAGAGAGATGGGTGCGAATATGTTTGTAGCCGGTTCTTCAAGTATCTTTAAGGGAGATATTTCGGAATACAGAGAAAACATCCGCAAATTAAGAGAATCAATTATGTAAGCCCGGCATTAAATGAGGTATAGGTATAATTAATGAAAGTAAGTATTATTGTTACGGCATACAACAAAGAGAAATTTATCAAAAAGTGCCTGGAAAGCGTAATATCCCAGGATTGTGACAATTGGGAATTAATAATAACTGAAGATAAATCCACGGACAGAACAAAAGAAATTATTGAAGAATATATTAAGGATAGTTTATACAGGGATAAAATTAAATTCATTTCAAATACCGAAAATAAAGGGGTAAGTGAATCAAGAAATATTGCCTTGCAATATGTAAATGGAGATTTTGTAACATTTGTTGACGGAGATGATTGTCTTGAACCCTTTGCGATAAGTACATTGATTAATTGTTATAATAAAACCCATGCAGATCTTGTAATCGGTGAGTTTACAAATATTGATGAAAAAAGCGGGAAAAGAGATGTAGGAGCGATATTTGACAAAAGTCTTACAATAACGCATAACGCAATGCAAAAAATGACCGAAAAGACTTTTTTTAATAAAAGTCTTCATGGACAAAGACCTGTAAGCATATATGCAAAAATATTTAAGACGGACATAATCAAAAATAATAATATTGCTTTTACCCCCAAAGTAAAGGATTTTGAAGATATGTATTTTAACCTTGAATACTATCAATATATAAATTCTGTTTCATATGTTAATAAGTCTGTATATGATCGATTATGGAATTCTGAATCCATGGTTAATCAGTTCAGGCCGAATATATATAAAGAAATGAATCTGTCACTTAAAGAGTATGCAAAATTAAGAGATAAATACGATTACAATCCGGAATATGAAAAATACCTTGCTTTTCATATGATTACCATATTATTAAGAAACGGCATTGAAAATAACAAAGATCCAAAAATGTCATTAAAAGAAAAGGTCAATAAATTCTACCGATTTATTGACAGGGAGCCTCTGAAAGATATGTGGAATTACTTTACGGCATCTGACGGAGACACTTTCGGAACGAAATCAAAAGTATGGGCTGTAAAGCACCGTAAGTTATATGAATATTATAAACTGAAGAATATTGCCAAAAGGCAGAAAATTTAAAGAATATAATATTTCAGATGAGAATTAACTCAGCAATTATCATAACGTTTTTGAATTATTAAATAAAAAGAGAGTTATCGGCGATAGAATCCGTAACGGATATATCGAATAACTCTCTTTTTATTTGCAATTATTTAAAATTACTGCTCATCGTTTTTCTTTTTTGTCAAAGCACGAACAGTCATTGAAAGACCGAATAAGTTAATAAATCCGTTGGCGTCTCTGTGATCGTATAAGTCACCTGTAGTAAATGAAGCAATGGATTCATTATATAATGAATATGGTGAAGTAGTGCCGGCTTTAATTATATTGCCTTTATAAAGCTTAAATTTAACTTCTCCCGTAACATATTGCTGAGTTGATTCAACAAATGCTTCAAGAGCTTCACGAAGAGGAGTAAACCATTTTCCCTCATAAACAACCTGAGCATATTTGTTTGCAAGATTTATCTTCTCTTCCGTTGTATCTCTGTCAAGAATGAGCTCTTCAAGCTGCTGATGAGCTTCATAGAGAATTGTTCCGCCCGGTGTCTCATATACGCCGCGGGACTTCATGCCCACAACTCTGTTTTCAACGATATCAACAATACCGATACCGTGCTTTCCGCCTATTTTGTTAAGTCTTCTGATAATATCGGAAAGTTTCATTTCCTTGCCGTTGAGTGCAACCGGTTTACCTTTTTCAAATTTGATGGTTACATATTCAGGCTCTGTAGGAGCGTCTTCCGGTGTATTTGAAAGAACAAGGAGATGCTTGTAATCAGGTTCGTTGCCCGGATCTTCAAGTTCAAGACCTTCATGTGAAATATGCCATATATTTCTGTCTCTGCTGTATGAATTATCAGATGAAGAAAAAGGAAGATCTATACCGTGATCCCTGCAATACTGAATCTCATCTTCACGGGATTCAAGAGTCCATTTTTCGTCACGCCAAGGAGCAATAATCTTAATTTCCGGAGCAAGAGCTTTTATTGTTAATTCAAAACGAACCTGGTCGTTACCTTTTCCTGTTGCACCGTGACAGATGGCGGTTGCTCCCTCAGCTTTTGCGATCTCCACAAGTCTTTTGGCAATAAGAGGTCTTGCCATACTTGTTCCCAAGAGATATTTGTTTTCATAAACAGCATGAGCTTTAAGACAAGGGAGAATGTACTCATCACAGAACTCATCGGTTAAATCTTCTATATAAAGCTTGGAAGCGCCTGATGCAAGAGCTCTTTCTTCAAGTCCGTCAAGTTCCTCATCCTGTCCGACATCCGCACATACGCAGATAACTTCCGCGTCGTTGTAATGTTCTTTAAGCCATGGAATAATTGTTGTTGTGTCTAATCCGCCGGAATAGGCAAGAACTATTTTTTCTTTCATATTTTAAATGTCCTTTCTGAATATACTTCCATATATAATAATACAGGGATAACATAATTTCAATGTTTATGAATAAAAATGCATAAAATACAAGAAAAATGCATTTACTTGCATAATTATAAATTGCCTGCATAAAAGTCTCTTTATTATAATTGCCTTTACATTGTTAAATAAGTTGTTATAATTTAAAAAACAGACTTTAAATTAAAGTGATTAAATATTCATAAAATCTGCGCTCAAAGGAGGAGAAACATACAATGATAAAAGTCGGAATAATCGGCGCAACGGGATATGCCGGTAATGAACTCGTAAGAATTCTTGTCAATCACCCTGAAGCGGAGATAAAATGGCTCGGTTCCAAGTCATATGACGGTGAAAAATATTCGGATATATACAGAAATACATTTGAAATCATAGATAATATATGTACGTCAAAAACTCTTGAGGAAATCTCGGAAGATACAGATGTTATTTTTACGGCGACACCTCAAGGATATTTAGCCGGTCTGCTTACGGATAAGGTTTTGGAAAATACTAAAATAATTGACTTAAGTGCGGATTTCAGATTAAAAGATGTGGATATATATGAAGAATGGTACAAAATCAATCATAAAAGACCTGACTTAATTGATGAGGCGGTTTACGGATTGTGTGAGATAAACAGAAATAAAATCACACCTGAGACACGTATAATCGCTAACCCCGGTTGTTATACAACAACATCTATTCTTACTTTATATCCGATGGTTAAAGAGGGAATTATTGACCCGGATTCCATAATTATAGATGCAAAAAGCGGAACAACCGGTGCCGGCAGAAAAGCCGTAACCTCCAATTTATTCTGCGAAGTAAATGAAAGTATAAAAGCATACGGAGTAGGCACTCACAGACATACTCCGGAAATAGAAGAACAGCTCGGATATGCATGCGGCAAAGACATTAAACTTATATTTACGCCTCATCTTGTTCCCATGAACAGAGGAATAATTGCCACATGTTATGCCGATCTTATTAAAGATATATCAGAAGACGAAATAAGAAATATTTATAATAAGTATTATAAAAACGAAAAGTTTATCCGTATTCTTGATGAGGGAGTTGTTCCGGAAACAAGATTTATAAAAGGTTCAAATTATGTGGATATTAACTTCTTTAAGGAGGTAAGAACCAACAGGCTCATTATGATAGGTACCCTTGATAATATCGTTAAGGGAGCCGCGGGACAGGCCGTTCAGAATATGAATATATTATTCGGATTAAAAGAAGATACAGGACTTAACTTTGTTCCTTCTATTGTATAATGAATATTTTTCAACAGAATATTTATTATAAAAAGTTATTTTCCGATACGTCTTATTACAAGCAGGAAGTTATCATACAGAAATATTATACAGAGGTGATTAAATGAATAATACTGACGAAACAGGAGCATCTAAGGGAATACTTGCTCCCAAGGGATTTGAAGCCGCATATACAAGCGCCGGCATAAAAAAGAACAACGCACTTGACATGGCGCTTATTTATTCGGAAACGCCATGCGTTGCCGCAGGTACATTTACAAGAAACAGGGTATTTGCCGCTCCGGTTCAGTGGGACAGAGGCTTAATCGAAACGGCGCCTTGCTTTAATGCAATTGTAATTAACGCCGGGGTTGCAAATGCATGTACAGGAGAAAAGGGATTAAAAGACTGTGAAGATACGGCAAATGCCGTTGCCGAGAATCTTTCCTGCAATCCTGAGAATGTATTGATATGCTCAACAGGTGTTATCGGCGCTAATCTTCCGATGGATAAAATTAAGTCCGGGATTGTGAAAATGGCAAAGACGTTGTCTTCGAATCCCGAAAACGGACACGGAGCGGCAAAAGCCATAATGACTACCGATACAAGACCTAAGGAAGTGTCCGTGACGGTGGATATTGACGGCACACCCGTTACCATAGGCGGTATGTGTAAAGGCGCCGGAATGATTCATCCGAATATGGCTACAATGCTGTGCTTTGTAACAACAGATGTGCTTATTAAGAAAAAGCTTCTTACCGCAGCATTTAAAGAGGTTATAGATGATTCATTTAACATGATTTCGGTTGACGGTGATACGTCAACCAACGACACTGCGCTTGTACTTGCAAACGGAAAGGCAGAAAATAAAATTATTGACAGTAAAAATGCTTCATACGAAACATTTAAGAGAGCACTTTCATATGTTTGTACGGAGCTTGCAAAGATGATTGCAGGCGACGGAGAAGGATGCACTGCTCTTATAGAGGCCACCGTTTCCAACGCAAAAACAAAGGAAGACGCAAGAACTCTTGCAAAGTCAATCGTTACATCATCTCTTACAAAAGCTGCCGTATTCGGCCATGATGCAAACTGGGGAAGAATATTGGCTGCTATGGGATATTCGGGAGTTGATTTTGAACCGGAAAAGGTTGACATCTTTGTAAGCAGTAACAACGGTAAATTACAGCTTGTTGAAAACGGAATTGCAACGGATTATTCGGAAGATGAGGCAACAAATATTCTTTCCGGTAATCCGGTAATTATTACCGCCGACATAAAAAAAGGCGAACACAGTGCAACCGCATGGGGATGTGACCTGACTTTGGAATATGTAAAAATAAATGCTGACTACAGAAGTTAATATTAAAAGATATGATTAAATACAGAGGTAATAATACAATGTACAATGATGTAGAAAAAAACAGGGCGGAGGTTCTTATTGAAGCTCTCCCTTATATACGATATTTTCATGAAAAAATTATCGTAGTTAAATACGGCGGCAGCGTAATGGACAGCGAAGCGCTGTCAGACAAACTTATTGAAGATATCGCGCTTCTTAAGTCCGTAGGATTTCGCCCTATCATTGTACACGGCGGCGGTAAGGAAATAAGTAAATGGGTCAAATTAAGCGGTAACGAAGTTAAGTTTATTAACGGATTCAGATATACGGATAAGGATACAATCGATATCGCTCAAATGGTCCTCAACAAAATTAATAAAGATCTCGTAAGAAGACTGAGCAAGCTTGGAGTAAAGGCAATAGGTATAAGCGGTCAGGACGGCAAAATGCTGCATGTTAAGAAGAAAGAGACTGCAGACGGCAAAGACTTGGGATTTGTAGGGCAGATAGATCACGTTAATTCAGAGATAATCCATAATATTCTCGACAGAGATTACGTTCCGATAATTTGCCCTATAGGATTCGATGATAATTTTCTTCCTTATAACATAAATGCCGATGATGCCGCCTATTCTGTTGCAACGGCTCTTAAAGCGGCTAAACTTGCATTTTTAACGGATGTTGAGGGACTTTACGGTGACTTTAACGACAAGAGTACATTGATTTCAGAAATAAGAGTAGATGATGCAAGAGAACTTTTATTATCCGGTGATATCAAGGGTGGAATGATTCCTAAGTTATCCAACTGTATCAGTGCCATTGAGAAGGGGGTTTCCAGAGTACATATACTTGACGGAAGAATTCCGCATTCTCTGCTTCTCGAAATATTTACAAATAAGGGCGTCGGTACGGCAATTATAGGTAATAATGAAGAAAAGTTCATGAAAGATAATTAACAGTATTTTATATAAAGGGGCAGAATATGAACACAAAAGAGATAATGGAGTGTGCCGACGAGCATTTAATTCATGTATATAACAGATATAAGATTGTATTGGATCACGGCGACGGAGTTTATTTATATGACAAAGACGGCAGAGAATATCTTGACTTTGGTGCGGGAATAGCCGTTTTTGCATTCGGATACAACAACAAAGAATTCAATGATGCAATTAAAGCTCAGGTTGATAAGCTCATCCATACTTCCAATTTGTTCTACAATGAACCGGCAGCGGAAGCCGCAAAGGCTCTTGCGGAAGTTGCGGGAATGGACAAAGTATTCTTTACAAATTCCGGAACAGAAGCCATTGAGGGTGCGGTAAAGGTAGCCAAAAAGTACGGATATTTAAAAACGGGACATGATGATAATGAAATAATCGCATTTTCTCATTCATTCCACGGTCGTTCCATGGGTGCTTTATCGGTTACGGGCAATAAGTCATATCAGATTCCTTTCGGTCCCCTTATTCCCGACATTAAGTTTGCAAATTACAACGACTTAGACAGCGTTAAGGAACTTGTAACAGACAAAACATGTGCAATAATTCTTGAAACCGTTCAGGGTGAAGGAGGTATTTATCCGGCTGATAAAGAATTTTTAACGGGATTAAGAAAATTATGCGATGAAAATGATATGCTTCTCATACTTGATGAAATCCAGTGCGGTCTCGGAAGAACAGGAACAATGTATGCATATGAACAGTACGGAGTAATTCCTGATGTGGTATCAACCGCAAAAGCTTTAGGTCAGGGACTGCCTGTAGGTGCTTTTCTTACGAGAGGAAAGGCAAATGATGTCCTTGTTCCGGGAGACCACGGTTCAACATACGGGGGAAATCCTCTTGCGGGAGCCGCAGTTATTAAAACACTTGAAATGTTTAAAACACACGATATTTTAAATCATGTAAATGAAACTGCGCCATATCTTGAAAAGAAGCTTGAAGAACTTGTTGAAAAGCATGACATTGTAACAGGCAGAAGAGGAAAGGGATTTATGCAGGGAATAACCGTAACGGTTCCTCCTTCAAAAATCATAAACAAGGCTATTGAAAACGGATTAATCGTATTTTCCGCAGGACATGATGTCATTCGTTTCGTGCCTCCTCTTGTAATTACGAAAGAAGATATTGATGAAATGTATATCCGATTAGACAAGGCTTTATCAGAGGTAGAATAAATGTCCGACTTATCTGAAATAAGAAATGAAATAGATGCAACAGACAGAGAAATAATTAAATTACTTGAAAAAAGAATAGGTTTATCAAAAAAAGTTGCATTTGATAAAATGAAAACAGGTAAAAAAATATTTGATAAAGGGAGGGAACTGGAAAAGCTTTCATCCGTTAAAAATATTGTAAATGATCCTGCCAATGCATCCGATATTGAAAAGCTGTATGAGCAGATAATGTCAGGCAGCAGAAAGATACAGTACCGAATACTGGAAGAAGAAGGACAGTCAATGCTTTTTCCGTACGATACCATGGAAGAAGTTCCAAAAAGAAACGTTAAGGTGGCATATCAGGGTATTCCCGGGGCATATGCTCACATTGCATTAAGAAATTTCTTCGGAAGCGATACATTTGAATTCAATGTTCCGACATGGAAGGAAGCATTCAGCGCTGCTGCCAACGGAAGTGTGGACTACGCAATACTGCCGATAGACAACTCCACTGCCGGAAGTGTAGTGGAGGTATATGATTTATTTAACGAATTTCAAGTATATATAGTAGCTGAAGAATATGTAAAAATAGAGCATTCTCTTTTGGCGTTGCCGGGAACCGAATTAAAAGACATAAAAACCGTAATATCCCATCCTCAGGCATTGATGCAATGTAAAAAATATCTTGAAAAGCATCAGGATTGGAGAAGAAAAACATGTTCCAATACGGCTATTTCGGCTAAGATGGTAATAGAGGACGGAGATAAGACTCAGGCCGCCATAGCAAGTGTTGAAGCCGGAAAAATATACGGACTTGAGCCTGTCGAAACGGGCATTAACCATGAAGCTAAGAATACGACCCGATTTGTTGTACTGTCAAATAAGAGATGTTTCTTAAAAAATGCCGATAAAGTCAGTATCGAGTTTGAAACTCCTAATGAAAAGGGTGCTTTATACAATATGTTGAGTCCTATTGTATATAACGATTTAAATATGATTAAAATAGAATCAAGACCTTTGAAGGGCAGTGAATGGAATTCAAGATTTTATCTTGATTTTGAAGGAAGTCTCTCAGATTCAAGGGTAAGGAATGCCCTAAGAGGTATATACGAAGAGTGCACAAGCATGAGATTGCTCGGAAACTATTGATAATTTCTTAATTTTATACAATTTTTAATTCATTTTTACGATTGCATATTTAAGAAAAGGTATATACAATTAGAATGTTTTGATTAATATCCAAATATATTTTAAGAGGTAAGTTATGAAATCAATTAATGAAGAGTTGGGAAGTACAACATATCCGGGGAGAGGAATAATTATCGGAAAGACGAAGAGCGGTAAGGCTGCAATTATTTACTTCATTATGGGAAGAAGTGAAAACAGCCGAAACAGAGTATTTGTGGAAGACGGTGAAGGCATTAAGACAAAAGCATATGACGAATCCAAACTCACAGATCCGAGTCTTATAATTTACTCGCCTGTTCGCGTTCTCGGCAAGCAGACTATTGTAACTAACGGAGATCAGACAGATACAATCTATGAAGGAATAAAAAACGGAAAAACATTTGAAGAATCACTTTTGATCCGTGAATTTGAACCGGATGCTCCTAACTTTACTCCGAGAATTTCAGGTATTGTTTTCGATGAAGACGGCAATTTCTCTTATAAGCTTTCTATTCTTAAAAGAGATCCTGAATCGGGCGTATGCCAGAGATTTACATATGATTACAGAGAGCCTGTGGCGGGAGTCGGACATTTTATCCACACATATATGAAAGACGGAGATCCTATTCCGAGTTTTACGGGCGAGCCTGAAGCATTGTCTGTTCCGGACAACATTGACGAATTGACAAACGAGTGTTGGAACAGCCTTAATGCTGACAATAAGGTATCATTGTTTGTAAGATTAATTGATTTGGATACATTAGAGACGGAAACAAGAATAATCAACAAAAATAATTAATAAATACAACTTAAACATACCAAAGGAGAATTATATGAACGAAATAGCTCTTAAATACGGCTGTAACCCAAATCAAAAGCCTTCAAGAATTTTTATGGAAGACGGAAGCGATCTTCCTGTAACCGTCCTTAACGGAAAACCGGGTTATATTAATTTTCTTGATGCACTTAACGGATGGCAGTTGGTAAAAGAATTGAAAGAAGCATGTGGTATTCCCGCAGCTACATCATTTAAACACGTTTCACCTGCCGGAGCGGCCATCGGACTTCCTCTTAATGACACCCTCAGAACAATCTACAGAATCGATCCCGAAATCGGACCTTTAAGCGCTCTTGCCAATGCATACGCAAGAGCGAGAGGAGCTGACAGAATGTCATCTTTCGGTGATTTTATTGCACTTTCAGATGTATGTGACGTTGCAACGGCAAAGCTTATACAGCATGAAGTTTCCGACGGTGTTATTGCTCCCGGTTACGAAGACGAAGCTCTTGAAATTCTTAAATCCAAGAAAAAGGGCAACTACAACATAATTCAGATTGATGAATCATATGTGCCCGCTCCTATTGAGAGAAAACAGGTATACGGCGTAACATTTGAGCAGGGAAGAAATGAACTTAAAATTGACGACGAACTTCTCTCAAATATCGTCACAAAGAATAAGGATCTTCCGGACAGCGCAAAGAAGGACATGATTGTGGCTCTTATCGTTTTAAAATATACTCAGTCCAATTCTGTTTGTTATGTTAAAAACGGTCAGGCTATCGGTATCGGCGCAGGACAGCAGTCAAGAATCCACTGTACGAGACTTGCCGGTACAAAGGCCGACAACTGGTATCTCCGTCAGATGCCTAAGGTTATGAATCTTCCGTTTAAAGAAGGAGTACCGAGAGCCGAAATCGACAATGCCATTGATTTATATATCGGTGAATTTGACGAAGATATACTGGCTGACGGCGCATGGCAGAGAGTATTTACGGAAAAACCGGAAAAGCTCACCGATGAAGAAAGAAAAGAATGGCTTGCAAGCAACACTGACGTTACAGTAGGCTCTGACGCATTCTTCCCATTCAGCGACAACATAGACAGAGCTTATAAGAGCGGCGTTAAATATATCGTTCAGCCGGGCGGCTCAGTCAGAGATGACGTGGTTATTGAAGCATGTGATAAATACGGTATGGTTATGAGTTTTACCGGAATAAGATTATTCCATCATTAATTGATATGTATTTTATGCTGTTTATTAAGTATATGACAATAAACAGATGAATTTATTTTTATTTGATTATTACAAAAAGCACGGTTTACCTTGTTACTGTCCGTTGTAATATATTGACAACGGTACGGTATACAATGAAAACCGTGCTTTTATTTACCTCTTTATTATATTACCGAGTGCGCCGATTACCTCTTTAACCTTCTCCATATGTGCATTTTCTCCCATATGTCCTATTCGGATAACCTTTCCGGCAAGTATATCAAAACAGCCTGATATTAAAATGTTATAATCATTTTTTAATTTATCCAAAATATAAGTATCTGTATATCCTTCGGGAACATTAATTACGGTTACGGTATCGGAAAATCCGCTTTCAAGATACAATGACAATCCCATATTTTCTACGGCATTTCTTGTGTATTTTGCAACTTCGATGTGCCTTTTGTAGACATCAGCGTCTTCAAGGAAATTGTCCAAAGCAGTTCTTAAACCCATTATATCGCTGACAGGCATTGTATAAGGGAACCATTTATCTTTGTAATAATTTTTCATTGCAAGAATATTCGCATAGAATGACGCTATAGGAATGCGCCTGTTTTCCATGGTTTTAAATGCTTCTTTGCTTACCCATATAATAGTCAGTCCCGGAGGTGCGGATAACGCTTTTTGCGAGCCGCCGCACAATATGTCTATATGACCTTTGCTTAAATCAAGAGGATTTCCGAATGCTGCGGCAACAGAATCCACAACACTTAAAATATTGTATTTATGTAAAATGTTACTTATTGATATTACATCGTTAAGAACGCCGCTCGGAGTATCACAATGAACAACGGTGGCATATTTAAAATTGCTGTCTTTTGAGAGGAAATCCTCTAATAAACTGACATCAATTTCTTTATGGTAATCAAATGTAAGCAAAACGGGTTCTCCGCCGTATATTTTTACAAAGTCGGCAAAACCTTTTCCGAATATTCCGTTGTCAATGACAAGAACCCTGTCACCGGGTTCCGTAAGAGACGCGCATGCAGCCTCAAGTCCGAGAATACCCTCTCCTCCCAAAATAAACGCTTCATTATCCGTATTGAGTGCTTTTTCGAACAATTCGCACGTTTCTTTATAGTAATCAAAAAAGTCCGAATCAATATCGGGGTTTGTAAAAGGCATGCTTCTGGCCTTTAATACATTTTCCCTTACTTCAGTCGGACCCGCAGTCATTAGTTTATACATATTTCACACCTCTGCCAAATTATTGTAAACATTCCAAATGTTATCTACAATCATACAATAAAATCTGTTATAGTTGCCATATCAGATATAAATTTGTTGCTTATTAAGCATAATATGTTTTTATTATTTTCATAAAGGAGACTGAAATGGGGGATTCAAAATTTCTCACGCTTGCTGTCGATATCGGAGAACAGCTTTTAAAAAACGGAGCTGAAATATATCGTGTTGAGGACTCAATTTGTCGTGTATTAAAAGCATATGATGTAAAAAAATATAACGTTTATGTATTGGCAAACGGAAT